>CANFVA010000210.1 GCA_947450255.1 Comamonadaceae bacterium | reverse complement strand
CCGCAAAACACGCACTTCGGCATGCAAGACGGACGCGGCTTTAGCGACGAACACATCCCGGTGCTGGAACGCTGGAGCCTGCGCAGCCACGCGGACTACCGCGCCGAGCGCGCCAAGCGCGACCAGGTGGCACGCGTGATGGATGCGGCCATTTGGTGCGCGCAGCAGTGGGAATTGGACGCCGACCTGTTGCACGAAGAAGCGCCGGACGCCGAGGCCGTGTTGCGCACCGCCTTGCTTTGGTCGCTGGCCAAACGCAGCGTGGTACCGGACTGGCCTGGCTTTGCCCAAACGATTGCCGTTTTGCGTAAAAAATTTGCGGCTACGCCGCAGCCGCCTGCTCCGGTCCTGCCCAAAGGCTTACCCGCCGCTTTAGAGCCCGCGGTGCGCGCGGTCGCGGACAGCCTGCAAGCCGATTGGCCGCGCATCATGGACGCCACCACGCCAGCGCGCAAGCTATTCGCCCAAACACCGGCCTTCACCGGTCGCTATTTTTGGCTGGAAGACGGCTTGGCCGAGGTCGAAGACTTTGAACGCCAAGTGTCCGCCGCTTGGAGCAAGGCCACGGGCGGCCACGACGATGAAGGCTCATTGCTGACATTGCTCTTGTGCGTGGCGGCAGGCAGCGCACACAAAACCGTGCTGACCGAAAAAACCGCCGCCACCTTGATCCGCAAAATCCGCAAGTCCGGCATGGACGCTGCGCTGGCTGCCAGTTTTATCCGCGAACATGCGCCCACCGCCAACCAAAGCGACTACCTGCGCATGTGGGACGCATTCACCGAGGAAGCGCTGCCGGTCTTGCGCAGCGACGCCGACTACGCCTTGCACGACGCCCTGGCGCTGCTGCGGCGGGAATGCAATGTAGGGGCGTAAAGTCCTAGGGCACCTTGCCTAAGTCCAAACCCGTCATTGCGAGCGTAGCGAAGCAATCCATTTTTGCTTGTCAATCAATCACTTATGGATCGCCACGTCGCTGCGCTCCTCGCGATGACGGACTTATGCAGACCTTCCCTAGGTATTCAGATCTAAAAATGCCTTGACGCAACGGGCTGTTCTCCACGAAAGCTAAGGCCCGCCGCCAGCCAAAGCATCACTCCAAATGCTTGAACATCTTGGCCGCAAAGCGCTCGGGGATGCTGGCGCGGCGGGGGCCGGGGACTAAGGTGAATGTCTCGCCCGCTTGCAGCGTGCCGGCTTGGTCCACCGCCAAATAAAAGCCACACTTAGCGCTTTGCGCCATGCGTTTGGAGGCGGTGTTGAAGCCCATAGACGCATTGAACTTGGAGCAAGGCTCGCGCGGCTGGGTGACGCGCAAGCGGCAATTTGCAAAGTGCAATTCATCGCCTACCCAGACCTCACTTTCCAACAGGCCTTGTAGCGTCAGGTTCTCGCCCAAGGACCCAAAGGCCAGGCTGTCGTCTATGCCGCCCACGCCCGCTGCTTGGCGCTCGGCACACCAAAAATCATAGTGCTCCGATGGATAGGCATACAGCGCTTTTTCCAGGCCACCGTGCACCGATAAATCTGCTTGCTCGTCAAGCGCCAAACCCAGTGGGCCCACAGTTAGCGCGCCTGCTTGCGCAGTTTTGTGCATGGCCGAAGGCACCAAGCGCCCGTGGATGAACACTTTGCGCACTTTGGCCGCTTGCAGGCCAATGAGTTGGTAGGGCATGGTGGGAATCTCAAGAAAATGTAGGAGGAATAAAAAAGGGGTTGGGGTCCAACGCTGCCGCACTTGCCTGATTGAAGCTCAAACCTCTGACCGGCTAAAGGCAGCAAGCCAGGGCATTGAGGCTATGGAACAGCCGGTTTGCAGGGCTGGCATCTATAGCTGGCGCTGCACTACCCGCCCGCTGCGCGATGCATATTTGGCGCGGGCATCGCTTTGCTCTATGGCTACCACCGCGTGGCGTCCGCCATACACATCAGTCTTTAGCCATTCGCATTCCGCCTCTAGGGCGGCTTCGTCCGCCAGGCGGCTGGACCAGACTTTTTGCTCGGCATTCCAGCGGTAGCCTCGGGCTTTGAGCAAGTCTTTGGCATCAAAAGGCGCGTGCGTGGCGTAGATACGCAAGGCTGGCCTGCGGGCGGCGGCCAGCAGCATCGCCAGGCCATTGCGCTCGGGCGATTTGGGCAGCGGCGCGCACAGCACGGCCAGCAAGGCGTGGCAATCCATCTCGGCGCGGTGGGCGTCGTAAAACCAACCCAGCTCCAGCGCCAAGGCCTCCAGCTTGCTAGAGCTGCGGCCCTGGGCTTTCCAGTCGATATCGGCAAACGAGCAAGCCCAAGCCAGGTCGCGAAACTGTGCAATGCGCGCTTCGCAAAACGGCCGGTCAAAGGCCGCGTTGTGCGCGATCACCACATCCACACCCTCCAGCATGGCCGCGATACGCGCTTCGTCCAGGCGCTTGCCTTGCACGTCGGCATCGGTAATGCCGGTCAACGCCACCACTTCTTTGGGAATAGCACGGCCTGGGTCTTCCAGTTGATCAAACACCTGCAACAGGCCCACGGGCTGGCCTGTGGCCATGTCCACGTCGAGGCACAGCATGGCTAGCTCGATAATTTTTTCTTTGGACGGGTCCAGGCCGGTGGTCTCGGTATCCAAAATCAAGACGCGTGTGCGGCCGGCAGTGGGCACTTCGCTCCACGCCAGGCGCACCGGCAGGCGGCGCAACACCCGGTAGTCAGGGTGCGCGTCCAATACGGCGGCGCAGGCTTCGGGGGCACTGGGAAGGCTCGCGGCCGGTGAAGCCCCTGCGCCCGCAAAAGTCCCGCCTTGGTGTGGTGGTGTCATAGTGGATTTGGACGCCGCTTTTGCGCTGGCACGTTTGCGCTTGCGCGGCGGGGGCGGGACAAGCACTTTGGGCAATTCGGGAAACAAGTCCGCACTCAAAAAATCAGACGTCAATCCAGCATCCCCTCGGGTCTTTGCCTGCCGCCCCGGTGCGGATCACCGGCGCGACCATTTGGCGCAATGGGGGGATTATTGCCCCTATCATGCGGGCCTGCTGTTTTT
>CANFVA010000209.1 GCA_947450255.1 Comamonadaceae bacterium | reverse complement strand
GCGTTGTGGATGATGCTGCCCACCGGGCGCTTGTTGCACCAGACATACATCAAGGTGGCGTAAGGCATTTCCTTGCCGGTAAGCAAGCGCGTCAGCTCATTGAGCGCTGCGTCTTTGGCCGAAAAATTGCCCCGGTCGCCTTCAAACGCTAGCACCAAGCGCACTGGCGAGTCATCGCCCTGGCGTGTCGCCATATCCGCCTCTTGAATCAAGGCGGGCACAAGCCACGAAAAATGGACCTGTCGCAGGCCTTCGGGGTCGATGTCCACGGTGGTCCGCAACATACTGGCTGAGGAATCAGCCCGCGCGTGCAAGGCGCTGCGTGAACCCCGGGCGTTGGGTGGCGCCTGTTGGTCTAGGGCGTAGCGCGTGGGCGTTTTGTTGGGAAACTGCATGCCCTCCCAACGGCTGATGGCGGGGATGTCCCAGCTATAGCGCCCCGGCGCGCCCATTGCTTGCTCACTTGCTTTTTGCGGCGTGGCGCACCCAGCCAGCCATACCAATGCGGCGCCAGCCACCACGGCCCGCAAGCACTGGTTTGCGCTCCAAGCGAAGAAGTGCCGAAAAGGTGCGAAAGCTGCCATATTTCCCAATGCGGCACCACAACGGGCCGTAATGCCAACGATGCACTATTGTTGCGCATCTCTGTGACCGTGGCCATTTCAGCGCAAAGGCATACTCAGGCTCAGGCCAACCACCCAGTTTTGTGGCAAGGCCGGCTCAAAAAACTGCAAATCTTTTTGATTGACGATGACTGAACCGACGTAGCGCACATCACTGATGTTGTTGATGCGCCCGTAAAGCGTTATCAGGCCTTGGTTCCATGCCCAGCGCTGGCTAAGGGCCAGGTTAAACACACTGTGACCTTCGACCGGGTCGCTATTGGCGTCATCAGGAAATATTTTTCCAGCTTGCTGCCATTCCAAAGCCACCCGCGTGCCCAACTGTGTTTTGCTCTTGGGGGCAAACGCTTCGCTTGCCCAGGCGATCTCTGCGAAAGTGGAACTCTCTGGGATGCCCGGTATCTTGTTACCTGAAGGTACAGGTACTCCAGCAGTTTTGAACGCTTGCGAAAATTTTGCGTCAATCGCAGATGCAGAGAGGTTGGCTGCGATATGGTCACTTAATTGCGCCGAGGCGGCAAGCTCCCACCCGGTGCGCGTTGTGCTGGGCGCATTTTGGTAGGACGTTTTACCAGTGTTAGAGAGTACTACTATCTCGTCGGTAGTGTCAATTTGGTAGAGGGCAAAGTCTATACGGGCATTGCGCGCGGGCATCCATTTGGCGCCGATCTCGTAATGCTGGCTGTTCGCGGCTTTCATGGAGGTGTTGAAAGCATTAACAGTCTTCGTTGTTCCGGCGACAGTTATATCCGCATACGCCATTTCTGCCAGCGTGGGGCTTTCAAAACCTTGCCCGTAATTGGCATAAATATTCAAATCATCGTTGGCATGCCAGGTCACGCCAAGCACAGGGCTGGTAGCGCTGAAATTGGCGGTGCCTGAGCCATCTTTGTCGGCATTAGCACCGCTGGGAATAACAAAATAGTCGTTGCTGTTAAAAGAGATATTGCTCCTACGTAAACCTCCGATTAGCGAAATTTGTTCTGATAGGTGGGCGGTTGCTTGTACAAAAAAGTCACTGTTTTCAGCTTGGTTATCTTCGTCGCGGACACATTTGCAAAATGTGTTTAAGTTGGAATTTTCTCGTGTTGGGCTCTCAATGCCATTATCCGCAGCGCCACCTTTTCTGCGCTCTGATGATTTGTCGTACTCATAGCCTGCCACCCACTCAATAGGGGTTTCCTTCCAAAGCGTGCGCCCGTTGTATTGCAAGCCTGTGCCGTAATAAGTTCGGTTCAAGCCCACCCAACTTCCACTGTTGGCCGCTTGAAACTGTTTGTTGTCCCGGGTGCCGTAGTAGGCGCGTGCTGACAGTGATTGATCGTTCCCTAGATCGTATTTCAGTGAGCTGCCTAATTGATTTTGCAAAACCATTTTACGAACCGAATACTTCATGGAGTCTTTTCCCGCCTCCGTGGGATCAACAATAAGTCGAGCTTGCGTCAAACCCAGCGGGTCTTGCGCCAGCGGCATGTCAAAGCGGTTGAAGACTACATTGACTTTGGTTTGCTCGTTGGGTTCGAAACTCAGCTTACCGTTGAACTGATTACGCTCTGCCGCGCTGTTGGCGCGGTAGCCGCTGGTAGAAAAGGTGCCGTAGTCAGCGACTAGCCCATAACCATCAATCGTGTCCGAGAACTGGTAGTCAGCCCGGTGCATGCCGTACGAGCCCAGGTAGTACTGATAGTCCACCGTAGGCACCTTGGCTGCGTCTTTGGTGAATGCCTGGATGACGCCGCCGGAGGAATTTCCGTACAACTGGGCCAGTGGCCCGCGCAACACCTCGATATGGTCCGTAGAGGTCAGGCTGATAGAGGAAGATTGTCCCTGGCCGTCGGGTGTGGTAGCCGGGATGCCATCAATCAACAGGCGTATGCCCCGCACGCCGAAGGCTGAGCGCGCACCAAAACCACGAATAGAAATTTGCAAATCCTGGGCATAATTTTGCCGCTCTAGTATGGTCAAACCTGGCGCGCGGACCAGTGACTCGGACAAATTAATTTGCGGGCCGCTGCCTTCGATCGCTAGGCGGTCGATGCGCTGGACGGCAGCGGGCGCGTCAAAGCTGCGCACCTCCGCACGCGAGGCGCTAATTACGACTTCCTCTAATTGCTGCGCAAAGGCGGGCGCAAGCCCAATGCTTGTGATAGCTGCCAGGCAAAAGCCAGGGCGCAAAAGGTGAGGCATAAAGCACTACTCCAGGTGGGATGGGTGGCGGGTGCAGGCCGTCAGAGAGGCCTACCTACCGTGAACATTCAAACTTGATTCTAGGGTTGCACGCCCAGAAACCGAGTTGAAAATTTTTTCAAATAGCGGCTGAATTAATAGATGGCCAGAGTTTCTTAAAACCTAGGGTTTTCACTATGGAACAAATTTCCCTAAAAAGTAAAGTGCCTTCAAGCGCTGCCTGTTTGACTTTTTC
>CANFVA010000208.1 GCA_947450255.1 Comamonadaceae bacterium | reverse complement strand
CGGGTAAACACCTCCAGAATCAGGCTCGATTCGCTCCAGTCGTAGCGGTGCAGGACAAAAGCCGGTTCGTCTGCAATGCGCTTGACGGCCATTTACTCGTATCCGAAAGAGCGCACGCGCGCCTCGTCGTCGGCCCAGCCGGAGCGCACCTTGACCCACATTTCGATAAACACCTTGGCATCGAGCAGCTTTTCCAGTTCGACCCGGGTTTCGGTGCCAATGCGTTTGATACGCTCACCCTTGTCGCCGATGACCATGGCTTTGTGGCCGTCGCGCTCGACCACGATGGTGGCGGCAATGCGCAGCAGGCGTTTTTGCTTGCCACGCCCGGCTTCTTCTTCGAATTTGTCGATGACTACGGTCGAGGTGTAAGGCAACTCGTCGCCCGTGAGGCGAAACAGTTTTTCGCGTACCGTTTCGCTGGCCAAAAACTTTTCGCTGCGGTCGGTTAGCTCATCGGCGGCGTACCACCAGGCTTGTTCGGGCAGGTATTTTTCGCAAATGCCCAGCATGCGCTCGATGTCTTTGGCGTTTTTGGCCGAGATCGGTACAAACTCCGCGAACGCGTGGCGCTGTTGCATCTCTTGCAGCCAAGGCGCAATATCAGCGCGGCGGTTCACCTGGTCGAGCTTGTTGGCCACCAACAGCGTGGGCACTTCCTTACTCAGCAAAGCCAGCACTTTGGCGTCGGCCTGGTTGAACATACCTGCCTCCACCACGAACAATATCAAGTCCACATCCCCCACCGCGCCCAGCACGGTTTTATTGAGCGAACGGTTGAGCGCGTTGTTATGCCGGGTCTGGAAACCGGGCGTGTCGACAAACACAAATTGCGATGTGCCACGCGTGTGCATTCCAGTGATGCGGTGGCGCGTGGTTTGGGCTTTGCGCGAGGTGATGCTAATTTTTTGCCCTACCAAGGCATTCATCAGCGTCGACTTGCCCACGTTGGGTTTGCCCACAATCGCGACCAAGCCGCAGCGCTGGCCGGGTGCGCCCTGCTCGCCGGCTTCAGCCAGACGCGGCATGGTTTTGAGCAAGCCCGCCAGCATGCTGTCCACGTCTTGCTCGGGTACTGGCTCGGCTTGCGGCGGGGGTGCTATAGCTTTATTTTTGGTGGACATTTGGGGCTTGGGAGTGAATAGTTTGCAGCATGGCGCTGGCAGCGGCTTGCTCGGCGGCGCGCCGCGAGCCGCCCAAGCCGCGTTCAACCAAGGACAGTTGGGCAATTTCGCACGCTACATCGAATGTCTGCTGGTGCGCCGCGCCCAAGGTGTGTACCACCTTGTAATCAGGCAAAGGCATTTTGCGTGCTTGCAGCCATTCTTGTAATTCGGTTTTCGGGTCTTTGCCGATAGCCGCCATGCCAGGCTTGACATCGACTTTGTCAAACAGACGCTGTACCAGGGCCTGCGCGGCTTGGAAACCGGCGTCTAGGTAGATGGCTCCAATAATCGCCTCCAGCGCGTCGGCCAGGATCGAGGGACGCTTGGCGCCGCCCGAGCGCATTTCTCCGTCGCCCAACTTCAGTAAGGGCGGCAAGCCCAAATCCAAAGCGAGTTGGTGCAAGGTATCCTGGCGCACCAGATTAGCTCGCACGCGGGACAAATCGCCTTCGGGCAGGGATTGCAGCTTGGCGTACAGAAAATCCGACACCGCTAGGCTGAGCACCGAGTCGCCCAAAAACTCCAGGCGCTCGTAATGGTCGGAAGAGAAGCTGCGATGCGTTAGGGCCTGCGCCAGCAGGGCCGGATGCTTGAATTCGTGTTGCAGCCGTTTCTGCAGTTGCGCAAGCTCGGGCGTCACATCGCGCCCCTGGGCCGCAATGCCGCCAGTGTGCACCACGCCATGGGATTGGTCTGACCCCAGGTCAATGGAAAGACCCGATGCGCTTGAGATTGCCGAAGTTCATCCATACATAAAAGGCTTTACCAACGATATTTTTCTCGGGCACAAAGCCCCAATAACGCGAGTCCATGGAGTTGTCCCGGTTGTCGCCCATCATGAAATAGTAGCCCTCTGGCACCTTGCAGGTTACGCCCTCGATGGTGTAATCGCAGCCCTCAGAGCCCGCGAATTTATCGGCCCCTGGAACAAAGGCCGGGCGCTGCTCATCATTGAGTACGCGGTGACTTTGGGTGCCGAATTTTTCTTCGTATTGCTTGAAATAGCGCATCGCGTCTTCGTCAAAAAATTCGGGCACAGAATCCGTGGGAACCGCTTGGCCATTGATGGTCAGGCGCTTATTCAAGTAGGCCACGGTGTCGCCAGGCACGCCGACCACGCGCTTGATGTAGTCCAGGCTGGGCTTGGGCGGGTAGCGGAACACCATCACATCGCCGCGTTGCGGCTTCTCACCCTCAGTAATCTTGGTATTGAGCACCGGCAGACGCAAACCGTAGTGGAATTTGTTGACCAAAATCAGATCACCCACCAGCAAGGTCGGGATCATGGAGCCCGAAGGAATTTTGAAGGGTTCGACGATAAAAGAGCGCAGGAAGAAGACCGAAATAATGACCGGGAAGAGCCCGGCGGTCCAATCGAGCCACCAAGGCTGGGCCAGGATGGTTTCAGTGGCCTGGGCAATATCGCCATCGACACGGGCAATGCCTTTGCGCTGCAAATCGGCACGGCGCTTGTCGTCGGCTTCCTGTAAGTGGCGCGCCGCCGCCTGGCGTGCAGGAAAAAAGTAAAAGCGCTCGGCCAGCCAATAAACGCCGGTCACCGCAGAGGCCATAAACAGCAGGAAAGCAAAATTGCCCTCCACCGCGCCGGTAAACCAAGCACCAGCGTAGGCCACAAAAGCGGCGAGCACCAAAGAGGTAATAAAAGGCATCAATCTTCCACCCGCAAAATAGCCAGGAACGCTTCCTGGGGAACTTCCACCGATCCGATTTGTTTCATGCGTTTCTTACCTGCTTTTTGTTTCTCAAGGAGCTTGCGTTTGCGCGAAATATCGCCGCCATAGCACTTGGCCAGCACGTTTTTGCGCAAGGCTTTGATTGTCTCACGCGCGATCACATTCGAGCCAATCGCCGCCTGGAT
>CANFVA010000207.1 GCA_947450255.1 Comamonadaceae bacterium | reverse complement strand
TCGCGCACGCACGGGCGCGCACCCACACGGGCGCACACATGCGCGCCCATACGATCCACCATACCAAATTTTTCCGTGCTTTCAAAATCTGCCGCCTCGCCCCCCACGCGCCGACTTGCGGTGCGCACTTCGGGCATCCACGGCAAAGGCGTCTTTGCTTTGCGGGATTTTGCAGAAGGCGAAACCCTGATCGAGTACTTGGGCGAAGTCATTACCTGGGAAGAAGCGCAAGTACGCCACCCGCATGACCCGGCCAACCCCAACCACACGTTTTACTTCCATATCGATGACACGCGTGTGATCGACGGTCTGCACCAAGGCAATGCGGCCAAATGGATTAACCATTCCTGCGACGGCAATTGCGAAGCCGACGAAGTGCGCGGCCGGATCTTTATCAAAGCGCTGCGCAACATCCAGGCCGGTGAAGAGCTGACCTACGACTACGGCCTGGTTACCGACGAGCCGCTCACGCGCAAGCTCAAGGCCGAATACCCCTGCTGGTGCGGCAGCAAACATTGCCGCGGCACCATGCTGGCCCCCAAGCGCGCCGCCTGGCGCAAACGCTAATCGGCCATGGCAGGCGGCGCACCCGCACACCCGCCCTTGCGCTGGCCCGCCGAAGCGGTGTGGGAGGCCGTAGCGCCGCTGCTGCCGGACTTTAGCGTCGAGATCCTGCCCATCCTGCCTTCCACCAACACCACGCTCATGGAGCGTGCCCGCGCAGGTCGCGTCGAAGCCATTGCCCTGGTGGCCGAGCAGCAAAGCGCCGGGCGCGGGCGCATGGGGCGGCAGTGGCTGAGCGAAGCGCCTGATACCGGCCCCGCGCCGCTTACCTTTTCTATCGGCCTGCCTTTGGCGCCCCGGGACTGGTCTGGCCTTTCGCTGGCAGTGGGTTTGGCGGTGGCGCAGAGCCTGCACGCGGATATTGAGCTCAAGTGGCCCAATGACTTGTGGCTGCATGGGCGCAAGCTGGGCGGCATCTTGATTGAAACGGCCAGCATGGGCGCGCTACGTTATGCGGTGATCGGCATCGGCATCAACATCGCGCCGCGCGCGGCAGAGGGCTTGCGTACGCCACCGGCCTGGTTGCAAGAGCTACGACCTGAGGCCGACGCGGCGCAGGCTTTCGGGCTGATCGCGCCTGCGGTGGTCAAAGCGGTGTTGGATTTTGCAGAGCGGGGCATAGAGCCATTACTTAGCGCTTATCGGGGGCGCGATGCGCTGTATGGGCGCGAGGTGGTGTGCAGCGATGGCCTAAGCGGCATTGCGCGTGGCATAGACGCGCAAGGCGCTTTGCTGCTGGAGACGGCGCAGGGCCTGCAAAAAATCAGCAGCGCCGAAGTCAGCGTGCGCCCTGCCTGAGCCAAGGGAAAGCGCTTCACCAGGCCGTCATCGCGAGGCGCGCAGCGACGTGGCGATCCATGCAGGCACAAAGCCGTGGATTGCTTCGCTCCGCGCGCAATGACGGACGGTTTCCGTTTATTTGCTCACGACGCGAACCATTTCCAAACACTTGTTGGAATAGCCCCATTCGTTGTCGTACCAGCTGACGATTTTGATGAACGTGCCGTCCAGCGCAATGCTGGCGTCGGCATCAAAAATCGAGGTGCGTGCATCGCCCCGGAAATCGGTGGCCACTACTTTGTCTTCGGTATAGCCCAGCACGCCCTTTAAAGCGCCTTCGCTTTGGGCTTTCATCTCAGCGCAGATTTCGGCCAAGGTGGCGGCGTTGTTGAGTTCGCAGGTCAAGTCCACCACGGACACGTCGCTGGTGGGCACGCGGAAAGACATGCCGGTGAGTTTTTTGTTGAGTTCGGGAATCACCACGCCCACCGCTTTGGCTGCGCCGGTGCTGGAGGGAATGATGTTTTCCAAAATACCGCGACCGCCGCGCCAGTCTTTGTTGCTCGGGCCATCCACGGTTTTTTGCGTGGCGGTGGCGGCATGCACCGTGGTCATCAGGCCGCGTTTGATGCCCCATTTGTCGTGCAAGACTTTGGCTACGGGCGCCAAGCAATTGGTGGTGCAAGAGGCGTTGGAAACAATGCTCTGCCCGGCGTAGGTCTTGTGGTTAACGCCGTAGACAAACATGGGCGTATCGTCTTTGCTGGGCGCCGACAAAATGACTTTCTTCGCGCCCGCTGCAAGGTGTTTTTCGGCGGTGGGCTTGTCCAAAAATAGTCCGGTGGCTTCGATCACCACATCGGCGCCGACCGCGTCCCACTTCAGATGGGCCGGGTCGCGCTCTTGCGTCAGGCGTATGGTTTTGCCGTTGACGATGAGCGCACCGTCTTTGACCGACACCTCACCGGCAAAACGGCCATGCACGCTGTCGTAACGCAGCATATAGGCCAGGTAATCGGGCTCGAGCAAATCGTTGATGCCGACGATTTCGATGTCCGCAAAGTTTTGTACCGCAGCGCGAAACACCATGCGGCCGATGCGACCGAAACCATTGATACCTACTTTGATAGCCATTGTTGTTACTCCAGAAAATTAAAAACGGTGGGTGCTTAGCGCTTGCGCTGCAAAGCCGATTGCACGGTGTCGGCCACGTTCTCGGGCGTGAAGCCGAAGTGTTTGAACAGGGCGGGCGCAGGTGCTGATTCGCCATAGGTGTCGATTCCCACGACCGCTGCGCAGCCGTATTTCCACCAGCCACCCGTCGAGCCCATCTCCACTGCAATGCGCGGCACACCGGTTGGCAGCACGCTGGCTTTGTAGGCGTCGCTTTGTAAATCAAATGTAGTGGTGCTGGGCATAGAAACCACGCGCACCGCAATCTTGCGCGTAGCCAGCAACGCTTGCGCTTGCAAGGCAAGTTGCACTTCCGAGCCGGTAGCAATCAGCACCGCCTGGGTTTTCTTCTTCATGCCGACTTCAGAGGGCTCAGCCAGCACATAGGCGCCTTTGTTGATGGCGTCCAGGCCGCAGGCATCGGGCGCGCTGGCCGATTCGGCTTTCGGTGCGTAGCTGATGTTTTGGCGCGACAAAAGCAAGGCGGTGGGCTTGTGGCGGTTTTGCAGGGCCACGGTCCAGGCGACGGCGGTCTCGGCGGTATCAGCCGG
>CANFVA010000206.1 GCA_947450255.1 Comamonadaceae bacterium | reverse complement strand
GTTCAAGTGGCGGTTCAGGCGCAGCGCTATTTCATACAAGTTGTCGCCCAGGTAGGCCAGCCACTTGGCGTACTTCACAACCGCATCAAAATAGTCGCCATGGATAAGCCAGAGCTTGCGGCCATCGGCCAAGGTGTGGCTGGTCTCATGGCAGACCTCCACGCCACCGAAATGGTGGTCTATAAAGCCGCGCGCAAACTCGTCGTGGTTGCCGGGGATAAACACCACATGGCAGCCTTTGCGCGCTTTGCGCAGCAGCTTTTGCACTACATCGTTATGCGCTTGAGGCCAATACCATTTGCGCTTGAGCTGCCAGCCATCAATGATGTCGCCTATCAAATACAAATGGTTGCTGGTGTGCGATTTGAGAAATTCAATCAGTGCTTCTGCCTGACAGCCCGGCGTTCCCAGATGCAAGTCTGAGATGAATACTGCGCGGTAGTGCATCTAATCTCCAGTAAATGTCTTGGTAAGGGCCTGCACAGTGCCATGCAGCACCTGGCGACCTTCAGAAGCATATTTCGCTTGTATGACTAAACGATGAATTAATTAGGCGTATTGACGATGCTTTTACACTGGGTGCTTTGAAGCGAAATTGCATGGCTACTTACCCATTGCGCTGCGTTCTGGTCCTGTTCCTTTGCACTGCAGCCTTGCTTGGCGCCGCACCGGGAGCATGGGCCGATGAGAAGGCCAGCCCTAGCGTCCGCATTTCTTTATTAGCTATCAACGACTTCCACGGCAACATCGTACCGCCCGGCATTGCGGTGTCGGTGCCTGATGCCTCGGACCCGACAGGCGCGCGGGTGTCGGCGGGCGGGGCTGCCTATTTATCTACGCTGGTACGCCAGCAAAAGGCGCTCAACCCTGGCAATACCTTGGTGGTGGGCGCTGGCGATTTATTGGGTGCCACGCCTTTGGTGTCGGGCTTGTTTCACGACGAGCCCACGGTGGAGGTGCTCAACCAAATTGGCCTGGACATTAGCAGTGTGGGCAACCATGAGTTTGACAAAGGCGCTGCTGAATTGATGCGCTTGCAAAACGGCGGTTGCTATCCGGCCAGCGCAGATGGCAGCAGCGGGGTGGTCGGGGTCGATACCTGCATGAACCAAGGCCGCTTCGACGGCGCTCGCTACCAATACCTGGCGGCCAACGTCATCCTCAAAGCGACCGGCAAGCCTTTGTTTCCGGCCTATGCGCTGCGCGAAATCGAGGGCATACGCATCGGCTTTATCGGCCTGACGCTACGTGCCACGCCGGCCATGGTCATGCCCTCGGGCGTAGCGGGGCTGGAGTTTAGGGACGAGGTGCGCACCGTCAATGCACTGGTGCCCGAGCTCCAGGCGCAAGGTGTGCATGTGTTCGTAGTGCTCATCCACCAAGGCGGTCAAACCACGGCGCGTACGGCGCTGGATAAAAGCTGCCCTGGCTTTAGCGGCGACATTGTGGAAATCGCTGATCGGCTGGACCCGGCGGTGCAGGTAGTCATCAGCGGCCACACGCACCAAGAATATGTCTGCACCCGCCCCGATGGGCGCCTGATTACCCAATCGGGCTTTTATGGGCGCTTGCTCACCCGCATCGACCTGACGGTGGAGCGCGGCACTGGCAGGCTGATCGCCAAGGACGCCAACAACCTGGTGGTGGTGAATGACCAGCTGCTCAAAGTGGCTGTGGGAAGTAGCTCGCCCTTGCCCGAAGGCTATAGCGCATTAGCGCCAGACCCGCAGATTGCCGCCATCGTTCGCCGCTATGGTGATTTGACGGCCACGATTGCCGACCTACCCATAGGCCGCATCGCAGGCCCGCTGGACAGGCAGCAGACGCCAAACGGCGAGAGCACGCTGGGCGCACTGATCAGCGACGCCTTTTTAGCCGGAGCCTCGCGCAGCGCCGACGGCATAGCACCAGCGCAGATCGCGTTTACCAACCCCGGCGGTGTGCGTGCGGACCTGAACAACACTTTGTCGGTGAGCTATGGTCAGTTGTTCAGCGTCATGCCCTTTAACAACGCGCTGGTCAGCATGGACCTGACAGGTGCGCAATTGCTGCGCTTGCTGGAGCAGCAATGGGAAGGGCGCGCCACGCGTAGCTTGGTGCTACATGTGTCCGAAGGCTTTAGCTATAGCTGGGACGCCACCCGGCCCGTGGGCCAGCGGGTGCTGCCCGATTCGGTCACGCTGCATGGTGAACCAATCCGCACCGACGCGATATACCGCGTCGCCACCAACAGCTTTTTGGGCGAAGGTGGTGATGGCTTTAGCGTGTTTAAGCAAGGCAAAAATATACAAACCGGCGAGCTGGACTCGGTGGTTCTGAAGCTTTACTTTCGCGCTAAGGGTGTAGTGCAGGTGCCGACGTTGGGGCGCATCACCCGGCTGAACTGAGCGCGCCTGGTGCGCGGGTACGTGCTAGCCTTATGCTTTAGGCATAAGCACTATCGCCACAGGGACGCCGCATGACCATCCACATCCAAGACATAGCCATCGAGGTGGCGGGTAGCGGTGATGAACTCATCCTCATGCTGCATGGCTGGCCCGACACGCTAGCCTTGTGGGACGACACCGTGGGCGCGCTGCAAGGTCGCTACCGCTGCGCCCGCCTGACGCTGCCCGGCTTTGAAAGTGGCCCGCCAGCCGTGTCGCTGGACGACATGTGCAGCTTGCTGTTGCAAGTGGTAGATCACTTAAGCCCTGGCAAAGCCATTACCTTGTTGTTGCACGACTGGGGCTGCGCATTCGGCTATGAATTTGCCATGCGCCATCCGCAGCGCGTGGCCCGTGTGATTGCGCTGGACATTGGCGACCACAACGCGCCCGCGCTGCGCCGCCAGTGGGGCTTACGCGAAAAGCTGGCGGTTGCGGGCTACCAAGTCTGGTTGGCGCTGGCCTGGAAAATTGGCGGCCCAGTGGGCACCAGCATGACCCGCTTTATGGCGCGCGCACTGCGCGCCCCGGCCCCGGCTGCGCGTATTACCCACCGCATGAACTACCCCTACGCCATGCGCTGGTTTGGCAGCGCCGGTGGCTTTGCGCAAGCAGCGCAAGTGGACTTGTCCATGCCGCTGCT
>CANFVA010000205.1 GCA_947450255.1 Comamonadaceae bacterium | reverse complement strand
TTCCCGCAGACCGTCCTCGGGTCCTTCGACCTTGCCCTGCATTTTTGCTTGTACTTTAGCCATGGTTCGTTCCGATCTGCTTAAAACTGCAAGCCTGCTTCGCGCGCCGCGTCAGCCAAGGCCTTGACCCGGCCGTGGTAGGCAAAGCCTGCACGGTCAAAGGCAACTTTTTCGATGCCGGCCGCTTTGGCTTTTTCAGCCACCAGCTTGCCAACCATTTGGGCTGCGGCTACGTTGCCGCCCTTGCCCGAACCACCCAGTGCGCTGCGCACATCGGCCTGAACGCTCGAAGCGGTTGCCACGATGCGGTCGCCAGTACCGGCGATCACGGTGGCGTAGATGTGCAAATTGGTGCGGTTGACCGTCAAACGTGCAACACCTTGGGTTGCAATACGGATGCGGGTCTGACGCGCTCTGCGAAGACGTTGCTCTTTTTTCGTCAACATAGTGCAGTTCCTTATTTCTTCTTGGTTTCTTTGATGGTGATCTTCTCATCCGAATATCGGATGCCCTTGCCCTTGTAAGGCTCAGGAGGACGCACACCACGAATTTCGGCTGCAATCTGACCTACACGCTGACGGTCCGCACCTTTGATGGAGATCTCCGTCGGGCTCGGGGTTGCCACCGTGATACCGGCAGGCATGTCGATATTGACAGGATGCGAAAAACCGATCGCGAGATTAAGTTTGTTACCCGTCGCTTGGGCTTTGAAACCCACTCCAACCAGTGTGAGCTTCTTCTCAAAGCCCTGGGTCACACCGGTGACCATGTTGCTTACCAGTTGGCGCATGGTGCCAGACATAGCGTCTGCAGCACGCGAATCATTGGCGGGCGCAAACACCAGCGTACCGGACTCGTTAGAAATTTTGACCAATGCATTTTGCGCCAGGTGCAAAGAACCACCGGATGCCTTGACGCTGATCTGGTCTTCCTTAATCTGCACATCAACGCCAGCGGGGATGCTGACAGGACGTTTACCTACTCGGGACATATTGTTTCTCCAGATTGCAGCTTAGGCCACGTAGCACAGCACTTCGCCGCCTACGCCATTAGCGCGCGCTTTGCGGTCTGTCATCACGCCTTGGGGCGTGGTAACAATCGCCACACCCAAGCCGTTTTGCACTTGGGGAATGGCGTCGCTGCCGCGGTACACGCGCAAGCCTGGGCGGCTGACGCGCTCGATACGCTCGATCACCGGGCGTCCTGCGTAATATTTCAAGGCGATTTCCAGTTCCGACTTGCCAGCGGCTGTCGTTACTTTAAAACCGTCGATGTAGCCTTCGTCCTGGAGCACCTGTGCAATCGCCACCTTCACTTTGGAAGACGGCACCAGCACGGTGGGCTTGGCGACCATTTGCGCGTTACGGATGCGCGTCAACAGGTCGGCGATGGGATCACTCATACTCATATCGGGTTCTCCTGCCGCTTACCAGCTCGCCTTGACGATGCCGGGGATTTCACCGGCAAACGCCATTTCGCGAATTTTTGCTCTGGCCAGACCAAATTGCTGGAACGTGCCACGGGGACGACCCGTGATAGCGCAGCGGTTACGCTGGCGTGTAGGGTTGGCGTTGCGCGGAAGCTTTTGCAAGTCCAGTCGCGCAGCGGCGCGCTCGTCGTCGCTGCGCTTGGCATCGCCTGCTATCGCCTTGAGCGCAGCATGTTTTTTCGCGTACTTAGCGACCAGTTTGTCGCGCTTGAGCTCACGCTCGATTAAAGCCATTTTTGCCACTGGTCACCTCAATTCTTGAACGGGAAACGGAAGCCCGACAACAGCGCCTTGCACTCTTCGTCGGTCTTTGCGGTCGTGGTGATGCTGATGTTGAGACCGCGCAAAGCGTCGACTTTGTCGTACTCAATCTCAGGGAAAATAATTTGCTCTTTCACGCCGATGTTGTAGTTGCCACGGCCGTCAAAAGCGCGTCCGGAAATACCACGGAAGTCGCGCACACGGGGCAGTGCCACGGTAACAAAACGGTCCAGGAATTCATACATCTGCACACCACGCAACGTGACCATGCATCCGATGGCTTGACCTTCGCGAATTTTGAAACCGGCGATCGCTTTCTTGGACTTGGTGACCACCGGCTTTTGGCCGGCAATCTTGGTCAAATCAGCCACTGCGCTGTCCATGACTTTTTTGTCCGCGACCGCTTCGCTCACACCCATGTTGAGCGTGATCTTGGTGATACGGGGAACTTGCATGGGCGATTTGAAGCCAAATTTAGCCATCAAATCGGGCGCGACTTTTTCGCGGTAGTGTTGTTGTAAACGTGCCATGTTTATGCCGCCTTGATTTCTTCGCCGCTGGACTTGTAAACGCGAACGCGCTTGCCATCGGCCTGTAGCTTGATACCCACACGGTCCGCCTTGCCAGATGCGGCGTTGAAGATAGCGATGTTGGACTGGTGGATGGGCATGGTCTTGTCTACGATGCCGCCGGTCGTTCCCTTGAGGGGGTTGGGCTTGGTGTGCTTTTTGACTTGGTTCACGCCTTCGACGACAACGTGCGAGTCATCGCTGCGCAATGTCACGACGCCGCGCTTGCCCTTGTCCCGTCCTGCGATGACGATCACTTGATCGCCCTTGCGAATCTTGTTCATAGCCTGTCCTTACAAAACTTCGGGGGCCAGGGACACGATCTTCATGAACTTCTCGGTACGCAATTCACGCGTAACCGGTCCGAAGATGCGAGTGCCAATGGGCTCGAGCTTGGCATTGAGCAACACTGCTGCATTGCCATCAAACTTGACCAGGGAGCCGTCCGCTCGGCGGATGCCTTTGGCGGTGCGCACCACCACAGCGCTATAGACCTCGCCTTTTTTGACGCGGGAGCGCGGTGCAGCCTCTTTGATGCTCACCTTAATGATGTCCCCCACGCTGGCATAACGGCGGCGTGAGCCACCCAGCACCTTGATGCAGAGGACCGATTTCGCGCCGGTGTTATCGGCGACTTCCAGTCGAGATTCAGTTTGGATCATGTCAGTTTTTCCCAACTTGCACCGGATGCGCCACCCCGAATTACCGGGAAAACGCGTACCAGTCAGTCTTGGGCCCGCTGTCCTCAACCCGAACCGTTCGGGCTGACTCCATGTGGGCAG
>CANFVA010000204.1 GCA_947450255.1 Comamonadaceae bacterium | reverse complement strand
GTCGGTGACGCCTTGCGCACCCAGCCGCTCCACCAGAGCATCCATGTCAGATTCCTTCGGTGGCAGCAAATACTTCAGTGTGAATACATATTCCATTCAACGCCTCGCTTCAATCTTTGTTAGCCACACAGTTGTCCACCACCCGCCGCGGGCCTGCTGCATGGTTTTTGGCGCTTTTGGGCGTACTCCAAATACTCGTGATACAAAACTCACCGCAACGACATTCAGCACTATTGACCGGGCAATACATCTTTCCCCATGCGTGCGAGCCGCCTTGCACTATGCGCCAACCCTGACTTTCGACATAACGCAAAGCTTTTTCAACGTCTTTCTTCGATCGACCGTTTTGCGCGGCAATCCAGCGGCTTGATCCGAGTAGCCCATTGAGCAAGGCCGGGACATACAAATCCGCATCCAATGTAGGGAAGTGCAGGCCCAGACCCGAGGGGCTGATCTGTACCGCGGCCAAATCGTCGGCGCTTGCATCTTGCAAACCCTGCGCCAGGTGTGGGGCGAACGCCAGCTCTATGCCTGAATCCAAAGTCAAGATCAGCTTCTTGCGCCGCCGGTCGAAGCGCACTGCCGTGGCTAAGGCGTGCCTAGCCTGCATAGCGCCGCCTTGCTGGTTGGCGGTGCTAAATGCATTTTTAGGAATTGCCATGCTGCTCAATACCCCGGTTTAGTCGAGCAGATAAAGCGCTCATACAACGCGAGCAAAAACGCCACCCGCCCCGCGTCATCCGGGGGGCCGGGGTAGGCGTAGGCGCTGTCCACGGCTTTGTCCAGGTGCTGGTGGGCTTTGCGCAAGTTGGGGGGCATGGTGAGCGGGTCGTAGAGGTCGGCCAGGGTTGCGCCGGGGTGGGCGGCGCGGGCGTCTAAGACGGTTTGGGCCGCGGCTTCGATGGCGGCGCGTTTTTTATCGGCGGCGCTGGGCGTGGCGGGAGTCATGGCGGCAGCGGGAGTGCTTAAGGCTGCGTCTGCGGCTCCGGTTTGTGCCGTTCGCGATGACGCGGCGGCGTCTGCGACTTGGCTTTTGCGCGCTGACGCGGCGGCGGACTTCTTGCCGGGTTTGGTCGCCTCAGCGCGCAGGTCGGGCCAGGGGAAGTTGTTGTAAACGATTAGCGCTGAGTAACGGTAACGACTTTCCAAGCGCCCGCAAGTGGCGCGCATCCACGCGTTGTGCATTGCGCTTGTGACGACACCAAATTCGAACAAAGTTGCATTAGGAACTAACAGGCAGGAGTTCGCGGCGATCACTTCCTTACCGACAAAGCCGACAGGAACGAATAATCGGCGCTCGGAAGAAGTGCTTGGAATCAACAAATAGTCGCTTTCTGGTTGCCGGTCTTCGGCAAACAACGTGGCGTGATTTGCCCATTCGCGTGTAGACGCTTTCGTGCTTGCGCTACGCATAGCTTTAACCTCGGCCACGCGCTGCAAGACCGCCGGTAGGGCACGCAATGTTTGGGGCGGACAATCTTTCAGCCAAAGGCACCACCGTGGAATTGCATTGATAAATTCCTCGGCCCCAATAAAAGGGCGAATCCAATCCGCCGCTTGCGGCTCCATGGCCAGCAATTGATCGCGGTCGGCTTGGTCGAGCAGCAAATGTCCGCCGTCCGTCGGCTTGCTACCGTTGACCATGGCGCTCACCGCGCACATCGGGGTGCTGCGCTTGGACAGCACCACGTCCGCCGCATCCACCAAATACGGGTTGATGTTGTTTGCCGCCAGGGCCACCGGCGGGCCTTTGATATCGGGGTAATCAAATATCACTTTGCCCGGCAGCGCGCTCGTGCCAAAGCCGATGATCACGCAATGCACCGCCGCCACGCCTTTGGCGTCGTTGCTCCACTGAAAAGTGCGATGCGCAAACTGAATCTTCATGCCCTGCGCCAACATCCATCCCCACAGCACGCCTACTTGTTCGCCTTGGGTGATGCTATTGGTGGACACAAAAGCGCAGCGCGTACGCACGCGAATGGCGAGGTCGCGCTGGGGTGCGTATGGGGCGGGCGTTGGGCGCGATGTTTGAGCCGCAGGCTTATGAGCGCCCGGCGCCTGCCCCGTGCGCGCCCCAGCGTCGGCGAGGTAGCGCGCCGCCTTCACATACCAGCCAGCCACAAAATCTAAGTCGCCCGCACCGTGCAGGCCAAACAAAACACCGGCCAAGTCGCGCTTTTGATCAGCGCTTTGGTAGCTTTTGCCAACAAACGGCGGATTCCCCATCACATAGTCACACAACTCCGGCAACAACACGCTGGCCCAATTCAGCGTCAGCGCATTGCCGCAGACGATGTTGGCGCGGCGCACCAGCGGCAGGCGGTTGAAGTTGCCGCCCAGGGTGCGGCTGGCGCGCAGGTTTTCTTGGTGGTCGGTCAGCCACAGGGCGACGGTGGCGATATGCGCGGCACTGGGCTCGATCTCGATGCCATGAAACTGGTGCACATCGCACTGGATGTAGTCAAACTCTTTGGCGTCCAGCGTGTACGACACGCCGCCATTGCGTCGGTCTATGGCTTGCAGGGTTTCGACTACGTCCAGCTCCAGGCGGCGGATTTCGCGGTAGGCAATGACCAAAAAATTGCCACAGCCGCAGGCCGGGTCCAGCCAGTTCAGGCTGCGCAGGCGCTGTAGCAGCGCTTGCAGCTTGGCCACGCTGCCGCCCTGGGTTCGCGCCTGGGCAAACTGGACTTTCAGTTCATCCAAAAACAGCGGGCCGATCACACGCAAGATATTGGTCTCGCTGGTGTAGTGCGCGCCTAGCTCGCGCCGCTTGCTGCTTTTGCCGGTGACGCCTTCGTCGTCGTGGTGGATAACGGCCTGAAATAAAGACCC
Source organism: Comamonadaceae bacterium (assembly GCA_947450255.1). GTDB lineage: Bacteria > Pseudomonadota > Gammaproteobacteria > Burkholderiales > Burkholderiaceae_C > Allorhodoferax. The sequence continues at coordinate 289 of CANFVA010000204.1, read as the reverse complement.
GAAGATGGCCGGACTGATGTCCGACCAGTCAAAGTTTTCGGCGCAGTCCAGCAGCACCTGGCGCGCTTGCGGCTGAAAGTAGCACGGCGCCAGTTGGCCATCAAACACGCTGCCGTTGATGTAGGGAAATATCTCCAGCGCGTGCGGCAGGTGGCGCGGGCGTTTTTCGGGCGGGCGGTTGAGCGCGTCAAACAGGCGCTGCAGCGCGCTGTCCAGGTCGGTGGCGTCTTCGCGGGTGTGCTGGCGGATGTAGCGGGCAAAGTCGCCCCGGCGCTGAAAGATGCCAGTG
>CANFVA010000203.1 GCA_947450255.1 Comamonadaceae bacterium | reverse complement strand
CCATGAACCGCGTCGGCAAGATCGTGCCGCCCAAGCGTCATATTCTTAAAGACATTTCGCTCAGCTTCTTCCCCGGCGCCAAGATCGGCGTGCTGGGCACCAACGGGTCGGGCAAGTCCACGCTGCTCAAAATCATGGCCGGCATTGACAAGGAGATTGAGGGCGAAGCCACTCCCATGGCGGGCCTGAACATCGGCTACCTGCCCCAAGAGCCGCAGCTGGACCCGACCCAGACCGTGCGCGAAAGCGTGGAAGCGGGCATGGGCAAGGTCATGTCCGCCAAGGCGCGCCTGGAAGAGGTCTATACCGCCTACGGCGAAGAAAACGCCGACTTTGACGCCCTGGCCGCCGAGCAGGCGGAGTTGGAGGCCATCATCGCCACGGCGGGCACGGATTCGGAACACCAACTAGAGATCGCCGCCGACGCGCTGCGCCTGCCGCCTTGGGAGGCCAATATTGGCGTGCTCTCCGGTGGCGAAAAGCGCCGGGTAGCCCTATGCCGTTTGCTGCTCTCCAAGCCCGACATGCTGCTGCTCGATGAGCCGACCAACCACTTGGACGCCGAATCGGTGGACTGGCTGGAGCAGTTTTTGCAGCGTTACCCCGGCACCGTAGTGGCTATTACCCATGACCGCTACTTCCTGGACAACGCGGCCGAGTGGATTTTGGAGCTGGACCGTGGCTCGGGCATTCCCTACAAAGGCAATTACAGCGACTGGCTAAGCCAAAAGCAAGCGCGCTTAGAGGCCGAGCAAAAAGGCGAGGAAGCACGCGCCAAGGCCTTGAAGAAAGAGCTGGAATGGTCGCGCCAAAACCCCAAAGCGCGCCAGGCCAAGAGCAAAGCGCGTCTGGCCCGCTTTGAAGAACTGAGCGATTTCGAATACCAAAAGCGCAACGAAACCAACGAAATCTTTATCCCCGTGGCCGATCGTCTGGGCCAGGAAGTGATCGAGTTTGTCAACGTGACCAAGTCCTTCGGCGACCGCGTGCTGATTGATAACCTGAGTTTCAAAGTGCCGCCTGGCGCTATCGTGGGCATCATCGGGCCCAACGGCGCGGGTAAATCGACGCTGTTCAAAATGATCGCCGGGCGCGAAAAGCCCGATTCCGGCGAGGTGAAGATTGGCCAAACCGTGAAGATGGCTTTCGTCGATCAAAACCGCGACGAACTGGCCAACGACAAAACCGTGTGGGAAGACGTATCCGGCGGCTTGGACATTTTGAACGTCGGTAAATTCCAAATGGCCAGCCGTGCCTACTGTGGCCGCTTCAACTTCAATGGCGCCGACCAGCAAAAGAAAGTCGGCATGCTCTCGGGCGGCGAACGCGGTCGTTTGCATTTGGCCAAGACCTTGATCGCGGGCGGCAATGTGCTGATGCTGGACGAGCCGTCGAACGACCTGGACGTGGAAACCCTGCGTGCCCTGGAAGACGCGCTATTAGAGTTTGCCGGCACGCTGATGGTCATCAGCCATGACCGCTGGTTTCTGGACCGTATTGCTACGCACATCCTTGCTTGCGAGGGCGATAGCCAATGGGTGTTCTACAGCGGTAACTACCAAGAATACGAAGCCGACAAGAAAAAACGCCTGGGCGAAGAGGGTGCCAAGCCCAAGCGCATGCGTTACAAGGCTTTGAAGTAATTCTTGTTAGGCGAGGCATGAGCTTAAGCGCGCTGCTGTTTGATGCAGCCAGCCGCCACGCTGCGCGCTTTGCATTGCATATTGCCGACGAGCGCACGACCTATGCCGACCTGACACGCAGCGCACTGCATATCGCTGCCCGCTTGCGGGCGCTGGGCGCAGAGCGTGAGGCGGTGGGCATCGTGGGTCAGCGCAAGCTGGGGAGCTATGCCGGGGTGCTGGGCATTGTGTACGCAGCCTGCCATTACGTGCCGCTCAAGGCCAAAGCGCCACCCGATAAAACCATGGCGCTGCTGCGCGCCGCGAACATCCGCTTTTTGGTGGGCGACGAAGAGGACTTGCGCCAGATGCAAGCGCAATTGCAAAGCTCGGGGCAAGGCGACGGCATCCTGGCCTACATCGCGCCGGACAGCGAGTGCACGGGCGCTAAGGGCAACGATTGGCAGCGCGCCGATCCCAAGTTCATTGCGCCACTAACCGAACCTTTAGCTTGCGAGGCCAATGATCTGGCCTACATCCTGTTCACCTCCGGCTCTTCGGGCACACCCAAGGGCGTGAAGGTAAGTCATGCCAATGTGCTGGCCTATCTGCGCGCCATCCACAGTATGTGGGATTTACAGCCGGGTTACCGCGCTTCGCAGTTCCATGATTTTTCATTTGATCCTTCGGTGTCCGATTTGTTCACCACCTGGTCGCTGGGTGGCGAGTTGTGCGTGGTGCCTGAAGCTGAGTTGATCGCCCCGGCGCATTTCATCCGGCGCAGCAATTTGCAGGTCTGGAGTTCGGTGCCCTCCATCGGCACCTTGATGCACAAGCTGGGTATGCTCAAAGCCGACAGCTTTCCCACGCTGCGCATCAGCCGCTTTGCCGGTGAACCCTTGCCCCGTCGCATGGCGCAGGCCTGGCAAGCGGCAGCGCCGGCCAGCACGGTAGAGAACCACTACGGCCCTACCGAGGCGACCATCGACGTCGCGCGCCATATTTATTTGCCTACGGAGACAGACTTGCCTTTTGCCAACGACATCGTGCCCATAGGCAGCGCTTTTGCGGGCATGGATATTTGCATCCTGGACGAACAGCGCCAGCCGCTGCTCCAGGGCGTGACCGGGCAGATTGCCTTCAAAGGCCCGCAGCTTTCGCAAGGCTATTTGAATGACGCGGACAAAACAGACGCTGTGTTTGTTCAGCTGGACTGGGACGCAAGTGGCGACATTTGGTATTTATCGGGCGACGCAGGCTTTGTGAATCCGCAAGGCCAGGTCGAATGCCTGGGCCGCATGGACAGCCAGATCAAAGTGGCGGGGCGGCGGGTGGAAATCGGCGAAATCGAAGCAGCACTTGCCAGCTTTTCGCCGCTCAGCGATGTGGTGGTGGTGGCCGTCAAAGACGCACAAGGCCTGGTCACCGAATTGGTGGCCTTTACCACCGGCCAAGTGAGTGCGCAAGACTTGGCGGACATCAAAAAAGCCAGCGCGCGCAGCCTGGATGCGGTGTTTTTT
>CANFVA010000202.1 GCA_947450255.1 Comamonadaceae bacterium | reverse complement strand
CAAAGGCGGCACCACGCATATTGCCTTTGTGACCGACCCCGACGGCTACAAAGTCGAACTGATCCAACGCCTGGGCGCCGCCTAAGCCATGCAATCTGCGGGCTTTGACCGGCGCGGCGCGCTGCTGGTGCTGGGCTCGGCTACGGCCTGGAGCTTTGGCGGCACCATCGCCCGCTACCTGAGCGTCACCGAAAGCTGGACGGTGGTTTTTTGGCGCGCTTTTTTTGCCTCGGTGTTTTTGCTGGGGTTCATGCTGCACCGCCAGGGCCTGCGCGGCACCTTGCAGTTGTTTCGCGCCATGGGCTGGGCCGGGGTCGCGGTAGGCGCGTGTTTTGCGCTGGCCTCCACCTGTTTTGTGGTGGCCCTGTCTTACACCACGGTCGCTAATATTTTGCTGATCCAGGCCGGCGTGCCATTGATTGCCGCGCTGATGGCGTTTTTGCTGTTTGGCGAGCGCGTGCCCTTGAACACCTGGGTGGCAATTGCCGCCGTGATCACAGGCGTAGGCATCATGGTGTCCGAGTCCCTGGGCGGCTCGGTGTCGCCGATTGGCGATGGCCTGGCGGTACTGATTGCGCTGGCGTTCTCTGGCGCCACGGTGATTACCCGCCGCCATGCCGAAGTGCAAATGATGCCCGCCGTCTGCACCGGCACCTTGATGGCGACCTGCGTCGCGGCGGTGGTGACACCCGCTTTTGCAGTCGGCCCGGTGGACCTGGGGCTGCTGTTTATGTTTGGCGCATTCAACCTGGGCTTGGGCATGGCGTTTTTCGTGACGGGCGCGCCCCTGCTGCCCTCGGCGATTGCCGCCCTCATCGGCATTGCCGAGCCGGTGCTCGGGCCGTTGTGGGTGTGGCTTATCCATAACGAAATCCCCAGCCAGCGCACGCTGATCGGCGGTGCGGTGGTGTTTTTTGCGCTGCTGGGGCACATATTGTGGCAGTTGCGCCAAAGCCGCACGTCGGCCCAGGCCGGCTGACGGGTCTGCGCCCAGCGGGCAGCGGCGCATCGGTTAGAGTTTGACCCGCCCGGGGCTTGCCCCTTTATTTTTCTTACCAAGCCGCTATGACTATTGTTGCCATCTCCCCCGCCGCCCGGCCCCATGTCCACCTGATAGACCACCCGCTGGTGCAGCACAAGCTCACGCTGATGCGCAAAAAAGAGGCCAGCACCAACAGCTTTCGCAGCCTGCTCAATGAACTGAGCAGCCTGATGGCCTACGAAGTGACGCGCGATATGGCGACCCAGGACGTGCAGATTGAGACGCCGCTGGAAGTGATGCAGGCCAAGATGATCGACGGCAAAAAGCTGGTGTTTGTGTCGATATTGCGGGCGGGCAATGGCATTTTGGACGGCATGCTCAACGTCGTGCCCGGCGCGCGCGTGGGCCACATCGGCCTGTACCGCGACCACGAAACACTGCAAGCGGTGGAGTACTACTTCAAGATGCCTAAAGAGATGGAATCGCGCGACGTGGTGGTAGTGGACCCGATGCTGGCCACCGGCAACTCGGCGGTAGCGGCGATCACGCGCATCAAACAATGCAAGCCCAAGTCCATCAAATTCATGTGCCTTCTCACCGCCCCGGTAGGCATCAACACCTTGCACGAAGCGCACCCCGACGTAGAAATCTACACCGCCGCCATCGACCGCGAGCTCAATGAACACGGCTACATCCTGCCAGGCTTGGGCGATGCGGGGGATAGGATTTTTGGGACGCAGTGAAGGCGACTAGCCTAGCGCCTTCTCGCCGCCCTCACCCCCGCCAGCCCACCAATCGTCCCCAGCACTTTGCCTAAGCGCCCGGAGTCGGCTACTTCGATGGTGAAGGTCATCCAGGCGATGCCTTTGACGCTTTGGGTTTGCACGCCGATGACGTTCATTTTTTCTTTGGCAAACACCTCGGAGATATCGCGCAGCAGGCCTTGGCGGTCTGCGGCTTCTACGGACACATCCACCGGATACACGCTGCCGCCGGTAGCTGCGCCGGGGGACTGGCCCCATTGCACTTCGATGACGCGGTCGCCGCTGCGTTGCACCATATTGCGCAGATTGGAGCAATCGGCGCGGTGCACGCTGACGCCTTTGCCGCGCGTGACAAAGCCGCTGATCACATCGGGCGGCGCAGGCTTGCAGCATTTGGCTAGTTGCGTCATCAGCGAATCCACGCCCACCACCAGCACACCGCCTTTGCCCATAGGCGCGGCGCGTGGTTTTTTAAGGTGGACGACATCGTCCGCATCTTGTGCAGGCTCGGGCGGGCGCAGCAGGATTTCGATGTTGCGCAGCGAGAACTCGTCTTTGCCCACCACTTCAAATAAATCGTCGGCGCTATGAAAGCCCAGTTGGCTGGCCAAATCGTCCAGCTTGAGCGCGGTTTTGCCTTCGCGCTGCAAGAGTTTTTCCACTGCTTCGCGGCCTTTGGCCACCGTTTGATCCAGGGCTAATGCGTTGAAATAAGCGCGCACTTTGGCGCGTGCCCGGTGGCTGACCAAAAAGCCCAGCTCCAGGTTGAGCCAGTCGCGCGAAGGGCCGCCTTCTTTGGCGGTGGTCACCTCCACAGTTTGGCCGTTTTTCAGCGGCGTGTTCAGCGGCACCAGCACGCCATCGACGCGCGCGCCGCGGCAGCGGTGGCCCAGGTTGGTGTGCACGCTGTAGGCAAAGTCAATCGGCGTGGCGCCCGGGGCTAGTTCCACGATGGCCGCGTCCGGCGTCAAGACATAAATGCGGTCGTCTAGCAGCGCCGCATCGCTTGCGCCGGGCGCGTTGCCGGGCTTGGCCGCAGCGCCCGACATTTCGCGCTCCCAGGCCAGCAGTTGGCGCAGCACCGCAATCTTGGCTTCGTAAGAACCAGTGGCTGATACGCCGCCGTAGCCCTTGGCGCCCGCTTCTTTATAGACCCAATGCGCGGCCACGCCATGCTCGGAATGCTGGTGCATGGCGGTGGTGCGGATTTGCACCTCGATGGCCTGGCCTTGCGCGTCGCGCACCACGGTGTGTAGCGACTGGTAGCCATTGGCTTTGGGGCGGGCGATGTAGTCGTCAAACTCTTCGGTGACCGGCGTAAAGCGGCTATGCACCCAGCTGAGCGCGGCATAACAATCAGGCACCGAGGGCACGATCACGCGCAGTGCGCGGATGTCATAGACCTGCGTAAAGCCCAAAGACTTGCCGCGCATTTTTTTGACAATGCTGTAAATGTGTTT
>CANFVA010000201.1 GCA_947450255.1 Comamonadaceae bacterium | reverse complement strand
ATGCAAGCCTGCTTTGATGATTTGCTGCTGGCCCAGGGCGAAGGCGTGGGCTGGCGCTTGCCGCGCGGCCAGGCGGCGTTGCAGGAGCATGAGATTCATGGCGCCAGGCTTTGGGGTGGCAATTTGGCGGTACTGGTGTCGCTGCTGGGAACGCCGTATTTCCCCAAAGTGCGCGGTGGCGTTTTGTTCTTGGAAGACGTCGGTGAACATCCATACCGCCTGGAGCGCATGCTGACCCAGCTACTGTACAGCGGCGTGCTGGCCCAGCAAAAGGCTTTGGTGCTGGGGCAATTTACCAACTACAAGCCGGTACCGCACGACAAGGGATTCAAGTTCGAGACCGTGGTGCAATGGCTGCGCACTCAGGTTTCGCTGCCTATCGTGACTGGTTTGCCTTTGGGCCATGTGCCCACCAAGGTCCTGCTACCGGTAGGCGCCAAGGTCGATCTGGTACTCCAAGGGCAGGAAGCCCTGATGGCCTGGGGCCATCTGTAATGCCACGCTAGGTGGTAACTCCAAAGGACCGTGTAATGAGGGACGATTTTTATTAACATAATATACATCGTATGAAGTATACGAACGCCAACTAGCAACGGTTTATTTCGGAAACGGCTGGGCCATCAGGTGCTGCAGCAACAGCTTGGCCGAGGCCTGCTTGCCAGCAGCGTCCGCAAAATCGAGCGCTGTCATGCCTTTGTGGTTCTTCAGATGCGCATCGGCGCCTTCAGCCAAAAGCAGCTCCACGGTCTGGGAATTGCCGTACATCGCGGCCATCATCAAAGGCGTGGTCTTGTTGGGCGATTCGGCATCGATATACGCTGAATGTGCTAACAACACCTTGACAACATCCACATGACCGCCAGAGGCCGCGTAATGCAATGGCGTCCAACCGGTCTTGTTCGCGTCCGCACCCATCGCCAGCAGCCGTTGGCAGACATCGAGCCTCCCAGCTATGGCTGCCAGCATCAAAGCGCTTTCATCCTTGTCATTGCGCACCTCGGCGCGCAGTCCCTTGGCCCGCAAGAGTTGCTCCAATACGGCCGGGGCTGGACGACGGATGGCCAGCACCAGCGGGAATTGCCCATCGGGGCTCAAGGTATTGGGATCAAAACCGCGCGCAAGCACCCTAGATACCACCTGCGCATTGTCGAGCTTCAGAGCCTCGAAAAAATCGTCGTACGTACCCGCCTTGGCAGGGGAAAATGCAATAAAAACAACAGCATAAATAATATATTTAAGGTAATACATAATTTATATATCAAGCACCAGCTGATTGACGCAATGGTTCTTGGGGCTTGAAAAGCTGAAAAAAATTGTCGGTACTGGCGCGCCCGATGGCCTCCACGCTACAGCCACGCACCTGGGCAATTTGCTGCGCCACCCAAGGCACTAGTGACGGATTATTGGTTTTACCCCGGTACGGTACGGGCGCCAGATAGGGGCTATCGGTCTCGATCAGAAGACGATTCAGAGGTATCCAGGCCGCGATGTCGCGTAAATCCTGAGCGGATTTGAAGGTAAGAATGCCAGAAAACGAAATGTAAAAGCCGCGATCCAGGGCCGCACGCGCGACTTCGGCGGACTCCGTAAAACAGTGAAAAACACCGCCCACACTCCCTGCAGCACCGGTCTCCCCCTCCTCGTCCAGCAGCTTCAAGGTGTCTTGCGAGGCGCTGCGCGTGTGGATCACCAGCGGCTTGCCCAATCTGCGCGCGGCGCGAATATGCACCCGAAAGCGTTCGCGCTGCCAATGCATGTCGGCCACGGTGCGGCCGTTGAGGCGGTAGTAATCCAAGCCGGTTTCACCGATCGCCAGCACTTTGGGCAAGGCGCCCAATGCGAGTAAGTCTTGCAAACTAGGCTCTTGCACGCCCTCATTGTCTGGATGGACGCCTGCGGTAGCCCAGAAATTGGCATAGTCCAGAGCAAGCCTGTGGACGACAGGAAACTCCTCTAAGGTCGTGCAGATACATAAGGCGCGCGCCACCTGCGCCTGCTCCATGGCCTCACGAATTGCCGGTAAGTCGCCGTGCAATTCAGGAAACGCCAGATGGCAGTGCGAATCAGTAAACACCGGGCGGGACGCCAGAGTGGGCGTATTGCAACAACCGGGGGGCCATTACACCGTATGGTTGATACGCTTGGATCCAAGCAATGGACCCAAAGCAGTTTCTATGCGCTCTTTCAAGGACAGGCCACGCTCGTCGGCAGTGAAACGCAGGCCGACACCCTGCGGGCGGCCGGTGGGCGAATTGGCAGGCGTGATCCAGGCTACGTGGCCGATCACGGGGTGGCGCTTTTTGTCCTGCGGCAGGCTGAGCAAACCGAAAAGTTCGTCGCCCAACTGGTATTCGCGGCTGGTTTGGATAAACAAACCACCCTCGGTAAACACGGATATGTAGGCTTGGTACAGCTCATGCTCGGTATCCATACGGAGCTGCAGGATGGCGGGACGCACCGTGCCGCCGGTCAATACCGATTCGGACCACATACTGTTGTGGCCGTTAGCTGAAGGTTGCAATGGGTTCATAAGAAAAAAAACCTAGGTTGGAGACCTGCCTTGGGCAAGCACCGCTTGGGCCTGCGCTACCAAAGCTTCGATAAACAGGCCGGGGTTGTAAGGGTGGTCCATGGTACGCCGATGCGCTTGCAAAGCCAGCCCCCATTGTGACAAAACGGACAGTGGTACCTGCAGGCGCAAATCCTTTTTGTGGAAAAACCGTGGCTCTGCCTGGACTGCCATAGCCAACAAGTCGTGGCACAACTGCTGCTGAACACCGAGCACCTGCTGCGGTGTCCAATCGCGCAGCGGATGCACATCACCTCGCGCCAGCGCCTGGGGCAGAGCCGCCCAGTGGGCCGGATCGTGTCCCGCGTGCGCCCAATGCAATGCGGCCAGCGGGCGGCCGCCCTGCGCCCGCAACGCGACAGCCGCTGTTTCCGCGTCCAGGCCTTGCGCCTCTAACCAGGCCAGGCTGTCAAGCGCCTCCGGCCAGGCCATGCTGTGCACCAGACAGCGGCTGCGTAGGGTGGGCAGCAGTTGGTGGGCCGCTTCGCTAGCCAGCACAAAACGCACGTCGCCCGGTGGCTCTTCTAAAGTCTTGAGCAAGGCATTGGCAGTGAAGACGTTCATGTCTTCGGCCGGATAGACCAGCACCGCTTTGCCGCGCCCACGCGCGCTGGTGCGCTGCGAAAAATCAACCGCGTCGCGCATGGCTTCGATGCGTATTTCTTTGCTGGGTTTACGCTTTTTGTCGTCCAAGTCGGCTTGTGCT
>CANFVA010000200.1 GCA_947450255.1 Comamonadaceae bacterium | reverse complement strand
TCGCCGATGATAGGCAGCCAACCCAAAAGGCAGGCCTTCGGGCCTAATTTTTCCAGCCAAAGGAGCGCGCGGTTTTCTGTGTTGCTGTGCAGGCCTTGATTGGTCAGGCGGCGGGCGCCGCGCCCCATGGCGTAGTCCAAGGCACCACCCAGGGTATTGCCCACGGTGGCCACGGCAATTACCGGCCAGTATTGCGCCGGGTTCAGGTGGATCACGCCCAACACCACCGGTTCTGAGCCCATGGGCAGCAAGGTCGCCGAAATAAAGGACACTACAAAAACGGTGGACAGTCCGTAGGCTGGCAGGGCCAGCAAGTCCAAAAGCGATTGCATCCAAATTTCCATGGCGAGGTCAGTATAGGCAGCCCATCGGTATGCATGCCAGTGTGCTGAAATTTTAGGCAGATAGAATGGCCGCCCGCCCAGCGCCAAACCCCTGGTGCAAGCGGCCTTGAAGCCTTTCCCCACCACTTATTTCCCGCATGCAAATCGGCCCCTACGTATTGGCAAATCCGATCTTCGTCGCGCCTATGGCCGGCGTGACGGATCGGCCGTTTCGGCAGTTGTGCAAGCGCTTAGGCGCGGGCTACGCGGTCAGTGAAATGGTCACCTCGCGACGCGATTTGTGGGATTCGCTCAAGACTTCCCGCCGTGCCAACCACGAGGGTGAGCCCGGCCCTATCGCAGTCCAAATCGCGGGCACCGATGCCGCCATGATGGCTGATGCGGCGCGCTACAACATCGACCGTGGCGCGCAAATCATCGATATCAATATGGGGTGCCCGGCTAAAAAAGTGTGCAACAAATGGGCGGGCTCGGCGCTGATGCAAGACGAGGCGCTGGCGCTGGAAATCATTGACGCAGTTGTGCAGGCCAGTGCGGCGCAGGGTGTGCCCGTTACGCTCAAGATGCGCACCGGCTGGTGCCAGAGCCATAAAAATGCTTTGTCCATCGCGCTGGCCGCGCAAAGTGCGGGCGTCGCCATGGTCACCGTCCATGGCCGCACCCGCGAGCAAGGCTACCGCGGCCAGGCCGAATACGAGACCATCGCCGCCGTCAAAGCCGCGCTGCATATTCCGGTGGTGGCCAATGGCGATATCAACAGCCCGCACCAAGCGCGCCAGGTGCTAAGCCTTACCGGCGCAGACGCGGTGATGATTGGCCGCGCGGCGCAAGGACGCCCCTGGATATTTCGGGAGATCACGCATTTTCTGGAGACTGGCAATGTACTGGCGCCGCCCTTGGTGCAGGAAGTGCGCCGCTGGCTGATCGCGCATTTGCAAGACCATTACAGCCTGTATGGCGAATACACCGGGGTGCGCAGTGCGCGCAAACACATTGCCTGGTATCTGCGCAGCCTGCCTGGCGGAGAAGACTTCCGCCGCCGCCTCAACCTTTTGAGCGACAGCGCAGCACAAGTGCAGGCTGTTAATGATTTTCTAGACCAGTTAAACCAAAGCATGGACCGCATTCCTGCGGTCTATGACGCCAGCGGACGGCTACTGCCGGAAGCGGCATCCCATGAAATTGAAAGCGATCCCATGCGCCATCCCACCTTGAGCCTGCACCATGAGCAATAACAAGCTGGACGAATGCGTGCGTTCCAGCCTGGAAGCCTACTTGCGCGATTTAGATGGCCTGGAGCCGCACGGCATGCACGACATGCTGGTGCGCGCGGTAGAGAAACCCTTGCTCGAAGTGGTGATGGTCGCCGCTGCCAATAACCAATCCAAAGCGGCGCAATGGCTGGGCCTGAACCGCAACACCTTGCGCAAAAAACTGCTGGAACACCACCTTTTATGAACGCTTTAATTTCCGTTTCCGACAAAACCGGTGTGCTGGACCTGGCGCGCGCGCTGCATGCTTTGGGCATACGTTTGCTCTCCACCGGTGGCACCGCTAAGCTGCTGGCCGAGCATGGCCTGCCAGTGACCGAAGTGGCCGAAATGACCGGCTTTCCAGAGATGCTCGATGGCCGGGTAAAAACCCTGCACCCCAAAGTGCATGGCGGCCTGTTGGCGCGCCGCGATGATCCGGCGCACATGCAGGCGCTGGCCGCGCACCGCATAGACACCATCGACTTGCTGGTAGTGAATTTGTATCCCTTTGAGGCCACAGTGGCGCGGGCTGGATGCACGCTGGAAGAGGCGATTGAGAACATCGACATCGGCGGCCCGGCTATGGTGCGCAGCGCCGCCAAAAACTGGAAAGACGTGGCCGTGCTCACCGACGCCAGCCAGTACGACGCTGTCATCGGCGAGCTGCAAACCCATGGCGTGGTGAGCAGCAGTACCAAGTTTGCGCTGTCGGTGGCGGCCTTCAACCGCATCAGCCAGTACGACGGTGCGATCAGCGACTATTTGTCCTCGGTGCAGCCCGATGCCAGCCTGTCGGTGTTTGCAGGGCAAGCCAACGGGCGCTTTGTGAAATTGCAGGATTTGCGTTATGGCGAAAATCCGCACCAATACGCAGCGTTTTACCGGGACCTGTATCCGGCCCCCGGCTCGCTGGTCATGGCCCAGCAATTGCAGGGCAAGGAACTGAGCTACAACAACATCGCCGATGCCGATGCCGCCTGGGAATGCGTGAAAAGCTTTGAAACCCCGGCTTGCGTCATCGTCAAACACGCCAACCCTTGTGGCGTGGCGATTGCGGCGGATGCGTCCAGCGCCTATGCCAAGGCCTTCAGCACCGACCCCACCTCCGCCTTTGGCGGCATCATCGCCTTCAACTGCGAAGTCGATGGCGATACCGCGCGCCATGTCAGCGCCCAGTTTGTAGAGGTGCTGATCGCCCCTGCTTTCAGTGGCGAGGCGCTCAGCGTTTTGTCCGCCAAAGCCAATGTGCGCGTCTTGCAAATCGCATTGCCTTATCCGCTGGGCGAACGCCCCGACCAAGCCAGTGCCTGGTCATTGGGGCGCAATGCGGTGGATGTCAAACGCATAGGCTCGGGCATGCTGATGCAAACCGCTGACAACCACGAGTTGACCCTGTCCGATATGCGCGTGGTCAGCAAAGTGCAGCCCAGCGCGGCGCAAATGCAGGACATGTTGTTTGCGTGGAAAGTGGCCAAATACGTCAAGTCCAACGCAATTGTGTTTTGCAAAGACGGCATGACCATGGGCGTAGGCGCTGGCCAAATGAGCCGCTTGGACTCGGCCCGTATCGCCTCTATCAAAGCCGGGCACGCCAGCTTGTCACTGACCGGCACCGTAGTCGCCAGCGACGCCTTCTTCCCGTTTCGCGATGGCCTGGACGTCGTGGTCGATGCGGGCGC
>CANFVA010000199.1 GCA_947450255.1 Comamonadaceae bacterium | reverse complement strand
GTGTGGCCCGATTTCTTGTAGTGGAACTTGGCTTTGTCCAGGTCAAAGCGATTCAGCGTTTGATTGGGGTTGTAGAACTTCATCTTCGGTCCGATGCAGTTGTCGTTACCGATAGAGGCAAAGCCGCTATAGACGTTGTCCACAATTTTTTGGCGGTCGATGCCGTACTTGAGCGCCATCATGACGTCGCGGTTGGCGAAGGGCTCTTTGTCGGTCATCGCCACAAAGCAAAAGCGGTTACCCATGCCAGGGGTGCGTGCCACTTTGAGGGCCGGGTTCTTGGCCAGCAGCGCAGCCGTCTTGGGATTAACGCGGTTGATGACGTCCACCGTGCCGGTTTGCAGCGCAGTGGTGCGCTGGTTGGCGTCGCCGATGTAGATCAGCTCCACACGGTCAAAGTTACCCCGGTTGGGCTTCCAGTAGTTGCCGGGTTTGCGCTTGAAGGTGGCACGCACACCGGGTTGGAACTCTTCCAGCGTGAAGGCGCCGGTTCCGTCTGGTTTGCTGAAGTCTTTGAAACCGTTGGGCAGCACCATCAGGTGGTAGTCGGCCAGGTTAAATGGCAAGTCCACATTGCCTTTGCTCATGGTCACCTGGATTTGGTGCGAAGACAGTTTTTTGATGTCTTTGATGTCTGCCAGCAGCGCCTTGGCGGGCGATTTGGTTTCACCGCGGTGCAGATTGAGCGAGTAAATAATGTCGTCGGCATCCAGGGTTTTGCCAGAGGTAAACGTAATGCCTTTGCGTACATTGAAAATCCACTCTGCCGCGCCGGGTTTGGCTTCCCAGCTTTCCAGCAATTCGCCGGTAGCGTCGCCGTTGTCGGCGATTTCGACCAAGCCGTTGAACAGCATCATGCTGATGGTGATCGGGATGGAGTCCGCGTAGGTTAGCGGGTCCAGGTTGTCCGAGGCCGATCCGCCCTCCAGACCCATGCGCAGCGTACCGCCTTTTTTGGGTGCGCCCTGGGCCATGGCCGGCAAGGCGCCCATGGTGGAAGACAGTCCCAGTGCCGCAGCGCCAGTGAGGATTTGGCGGCGATCCAGGATGATGCCCGATTCGGTGGTGGTTTCGAAATGGTCCAAGGTGAAGTCTCCAGACGGTTTGAGGGTTAGGTTTTCGCGAAATGCATATACCTATTTGCGCGTGTGCCGCGCGCGGCACACCGACCCCTATCATAAGAAGGCCCGCAGCCTGCCCGCATCAAGGTAAACCCCTAGGCTTTCGCCTTGGTGACTAGTCTGTGCAATGGGGATGGTGCGTAGCGCGCCCGCCCTAAAACAAGGCCCGCGGCTCAAGCGCGTAGTTGCGATTAGCCGCGCTTGGATGCCGGTGGCGGCGCGTAGCCACCCACGCGGGAGGTACGCAGCCCCAGGCGTACCATGCTCTCGCACAATCCCACAGCGCAGGCCAGGCCGTCGAGCACCGGCACGCCAAAGCGCTCGGACATGGCGCCGGCCAGATCCGCCATGCCCGCGCAGCCCAGTACGATGGCTTCGGCACGGTCTTCGGCAATGGCGCGCGCAATTTCATCTTCGATTTTTTTATAGGCAGCGGGGTTGGCGTGTTCGAGTTCTAGCACCGCCACTTCCGAGGAACGCACACGCTGGCATTGGCGGTCCATACCGTAGCGCATTAGGTTGTGCTCCAGCGCCGGCACCGAGCGGGCCAGGGTGGTGACCACCGAAAACTTATTGCATAACATGCCGGCCATGCGGTAGCCCGCTTCGCCTATGCCCACTACGGGTTTGTCTGTCAGACAGCGCAACGCGTCCAAACCGGTGTCGTCAAAGCAGGCGATGATGACAGCGTCAAAGTCCTCGGTTTCGCGCACCGCTTGGAGCAAGCCCGCCAGACTCATGGCCTCGTCGTAATAGCCTTCGATGGAGGCCGGGCCGTGTGGCGAGGAGAGTGCCACGATCTCGGTACCCGGCGCAGCGACGCGGCGCGCAGCCGCGGCGATATTGGCCGTCATACCGGCGGTGGTGTTGGGGTTGACGACGAGTAGGCGCATAGTGAATTAAATTTCTCCGCCCAAGTAAGCGGCTTTGATTCGATCGTCCGACATCAGGTCGCGCGATACACCTTCGACCACCACACTGCCAGTGGAAAGCGCATACGCACGCTGCGAGATGGACAAGGCCATGCGGCTGTTTTGCTCGACCAGCAGCACGCTGACTTTTTCGTCGCGCGAGATCGCTACGATGGCGCGCGCAATGTCTTGCACCAGCTTGGGTGCAATGCCCAGGCTGGGCTCGTCCAGCAGCAACATGCGCGGCTTGGCCATCAAGGCGCGGCCTATCACCATCATTTGCTGTTCGCCGCCGGACAAGGTGCCCGCTTGCTGCGAAAAGCGCTCGCGCAAGCGCGGGAAGCGCTCTAATACGCTGTCCAGGCTGCGCGCAATACCGGCTTTGTCGTCGCGGGTAAAAGCGCCCATCAGCAAGTTGTCTTTCACCGACATAAAGGGAAACACGCGGCGGCCTTCGGGGACCATGGAAATGCCTTTTTTGACGATCTCGGCGGTGGGCGTGCCGTCCAGGCGCTCGCCCATGAAATGGATTTGCCCAGAGTGCAAAGGCGCCAGACCGGTGATGGCGCGCAGGATGGAGGATTTGCCTGCACCGTTGGCCCCAATCAGCGCCACCGTCTCGCCCTCGTGCAGGGTAATGGACACGCCTTTGAGCGCGTAAATCTGGTCGTAATAGAGTTCGACATTGTCGAAAGTGAGCATCGCTGTCATGGCTTACATTCCGATGGCAGCGTCCTCGGCGCCCAAATAGGCTTCGATGACTTTGGGGTTGTTCTGAATTTCGGTGGGCGTGCCTTCGGCAATTTTTTCGCCAAAGTTGAGCACCACAATACGGTCTGAAATTTTCATCACCGCTGGCATATCGTGCTCCACCAAGAGCACGGTCACGCCACGCTCGTCGCGCAAACGGCGCACCAGCGTCACCATGTGCATGGTCTCGTCGTGGTTCATTCCGGCAAAAGGTTCGTCCAGCAGCAAAACCGTGGGATTGGTCGCCAGCCCAATCGCCATCCCCAGCGCGCGCAAATGGCCTTGCGGCAGGTTGGAGGCGAGTTCGTCGCGGATGCTTTGCAGGCCCAGAAAATCGATGATGCTATCGGCTGATTCGGCAAACAAGGCCTCATCCGCTTTAGCCAAGCCCGTGCCTAAAAAGAAACCCAGCAGAGATGCGCGCGAACGCAAATGGTGCGCCACGATGATGTTCTCGCGCACCGTCATCGACTTGAAGATGGTGGTTTCCTGGAAGGTGCGCACCACGCCTTTGCGGGCTACCGTGTGCGGCGCCAAGTCGCTAATGCGCTCGCCGCGCAGCAACACTTCACCGGC
>CANFVA010000198.1 GCA_947450255.1 Comamonadaceae bacterium | reverse complement strand
TGGGCCAGCGCGACATGATCATGCAATTGGTGCGCATGCAATACCAGCGCAATGACATGGATTTTTCGCGCGGCACTTTCCGTGTGCGTGGCGATACCATCGACATCTTCCCCGCCGAGCACAGCGAGATGGCGATTCGCATGGAGTTGTTTGACGACGAGATCGAGTCTTTGCAACTCTTTGATCCGCTGACCGGGCGCATCCGCCAAAAAATTCCGCGCTTTACTGTGTACCCCAGCAGCCATTACGTCACGCCGCGCGAGCAAGTGCTGATGGCGGTGGAAACCATCAAAACCGAGTTGTCGGACCGGCTAAAAGAACTGGTGGGTATGGGCAAGCTGGTCGAGGCGCAGCGCCTGGAGCAGCGCACCCGTTTTGACTTGGAAATGCTGAGCGAAGTGGGGCATTGCAAAGGCATCGAAAACTATTCGCGCCATTTGTCAGGCGCCGCGCCAGGCGACCCCCCTGCCACCTTAACCGATTACCTGCCCAAAGACGCCCTCATGTTTTTGGACGAAAGCCATGTGCTGATCGGCCAACTGGGCGCCATGTACAACGGCGACCGGTCTCGCAAAACCACGCTGGTCGAATACGGCTTTCGCCTACCCAGCGCACTGGACAACCGGCCTCTGAAGTTTGAAGAGTTCGAACGCAAGATGCGCCAGGCGGTGTTTGTATCCGCTACGCCCGCGCAATGGGAAAAAGACCATACCGGCCAAGTAGTAGAGCAATTGGTGCGTCCCACCGGCCTGGTGGACCCGGAAGTGGAAGTGCGCCCGGCCAGCTCGCAGGTGGACGATGTGCTGCAAGAAATCCGCATCCGCGTGGACAAAAACGAGCGCGTGCTGATTACCACGCTGACCAAGCGCATGGCCGAGCAACTGACCGATTACCTCACGGACAACGGCGTGAAAGTGCGCTACCTGCACAGCGATGTGGACACGGTGGAGCGGGTAGAGATATTGCGCGATTTGCGCTTGGGCGCGTTTGATGTGCTGGTGGGTATCAACCTGCTGCGCGAAGGTATTGATTTGCCTGAAGTCTCGTTAGTCGCGATTTTGGATGCGGATAAAGAAGGTTTTTTGCGTAGTGAGCGTTCGCTGATTCAAACCATTGGCCGTGCCGCACGCAATTTGCATGGACGCGCGATTTTGTACGCCGACCGAATTACCGACTCGATGACGCGCGCCATCGGCGAGACCGAGCGGCGGCGCACGCGCCAAGTGGCCTACAACTTAGAGCACGGCATTACGCCGCGCAGCATCGTCAAAGAAGTGCGCGACCTGATCGACGGCGTGTATAGCGAGAAAGCCGGTAAAGAGGCCGACCGCCTAGAGCGCGACGCGATGCAGCGCGCCCAGGTGGAGGAGATGAGCGAAAAAGACGTGGCGCGCGAGATCAAGCGCCTGGAAAAGCTCATGATGGAGCATGCCCGCAACCTGGAGTTCGAAAAAGCAGCGCGGGTGCGCGACCAGTTGGCCATCCTGAAGGAGCAGGCCTTCGGCGCAGCCGGGCGCGACAAGGTGGTGCTGCTGCCTCTGCGGGCTTGATGTAGGCAAGGCGCTGGCGCGCGCGGCCAAGCCAGAGTCATGCTTGTCGCTGCAACTCTTCGCGAACCACGGCGCGCACCATATCGGTCAGTTGCTCCTTGCGCATGGCATCGCGCAAGGTCTCATTAATCAGCGTCTGGTATCCACGCCCACCGGCACGCGCCTTATAGGCCTGCAACACTGCATCATCGAGGTGGATGGTAATGCGCGTCTTGCCGGTAGAAAACTCTGGCAGCGCATCCGCCAGCGGGCGCAACTGCGCCGCTTGCAAACGGCTAAGCGCAGGGCTTTCGTCGTCGGGCACGCTGGCCTTTGGAGCTGCGTCCACCGCAGCCCAATCAATGGCCGGTGCGGCGTCAGAGGCTTTGAGCTTCAAGCTTTTTGGTTTCACGGTCGTTGGCCTTTCTGAAAGAAATGATGCGCGTCAACTCGGGGGCAGGGCAGCAAAACACTACCACCATCCAGCGCCCTTCGATGGTGTTGTAGCCCACAAAGCGGCGCTCGGGGTAGGCCTTGCGGGTGTCTTCACGCACTAGCATCGCCGCGTCAAACATGACCCGCGCGGCCAGCAGGGGCAATTGCCTCTCGCGCACATTGATCGCGTTTTTTTCGAAGTCGCAGGCAAATTCCATGCAATTTATTATATGCATAAATATATGCATACAAAGGAAAACCGGTTCGCGTCCCACCTTACAGTTTTTGCCATGCGACCCTGCTTTGCGCGGCGGGGCGCGACAAGGTGCTGCTGCTGCCGCTGCGGGCTTGATAGGCAAAATCAATACCGGACGGTCTATTTACCCGAGCAAAACAGTAGGTTGTTGGTTATACTTGACTCAGTTAGTCAACTTAACACCCGATTCAGGAGCCCGCCATGCGCCTCACCACCAAAGGCCGTTTTGCCGTCACTGCCATGATCGACTTGGGCCTGCGCCAGGCCAGCGGCCCGGTCACCCTGGCGGCGATCAGCCAGCGCCAGCAAATTTCCCTGTCCTATCTAGAGCAGTTGTTCGGCAAGCTGCGCCGCAACGAGCTGGTGGAATCCACCCGCGGCCCCGGCGGCGGCTACACCTTGGCGCGGCGCGCAGCGGACATTACCGTGGCTGACATCATTACCTCGGTGGACGAACCCATAGACGCCACCCACTGTGGCGGCAAAGAAAACTGCCAAACCGACGGCTCGCGCTGCATGACCCATGATTTGTGGAGTTCGCTCAACCTGCGCATGGTCGAATTTTTAAACTCCGTGACCTTGCAAAAATTGGTCGATGACCAATTGGCCAAAGGCCTGCAAGTGGAAGAAAAGCCTAGCATCAAGCGCGCGATTTCGGCCATTCCGGTGACCCAACCGGTGCGCATTAACGCGCCCAATTCGGTGTTTGCTTTAGGAAACGCCTTTTCTAAAGTCTGACACCCAAAGCGCAAACGCCCTCTTGGGCCGCACATCCGCCTCCTGCTTATTTATTGATTGAACACCGACCGCTATGGACTCCACGCCCCACTTTCCGATTTACATGGACTACAGCGCCACCAACCCCTGCGACGAGCGGGTGGTGGACGCTATGGTTCCCTGGTTGCGCGCGCACTTTGGCAACCCTGCCTCTCGCAGCCACGCTTGGGGCTGGGAAGCCGAAGAGGCGGTAGAAAACGCACGCGGCCAAGTGGCAGCGCTGATAGGTGCGGACCCGCGTGAAATCGTCTGGACTTCGGGTGCCACCGAATCCAACAACCTAGCCATCAAAGGCGCGGCGCATTTTTACAAGACCAAGGGCAAGCACCTGATTACCGTCAAGACCGAGCACAAAGCCGTGCTCGATACCTG
>CANFVA010000197.1 GCA_947450255.1 Comamonadaceae bacterium | reverse complement strand
GATGGTGCACAACGTGAAAGCGGATTGGAGCAAAGGACAGGTGGCCTTGGAATCCACCACGTTTTTGCATGACCCGGATAAAAAAGTACCGTTTTTTATCGTCAACGAAAACACCGACAGCCGCTACCTGACGGGCTCGGACTTTGACCCTGAATCGATACAGATCGTGGGCGATGAATGGTGGATAGGCGACGAGTTCGGCCCCTATGTTTTGCGCGTTACGCCCCAGGGCAAGGTGCTGGGCGTCATCGAAACCGTGGTCGCCGGCAAAAGCTACCGCAGCCCGGACCATTACCTCAATGGCCGCATCCCCGGCAATTACCCCGGTGACGAACAGTTCGAATCCCGCCGCTCAGGCGGTTTTGAGCCCATGGCCAAGTCCATCGACGGCAAAACCCTCTACCCCATGTTTGAGTGGCCGCTGTGGGATGCCCAAGCCAAAGCCCAAGAATCGCGCAATGGCAAGCCCTACACCCGCATCCTGGAGCTAGACGTCGCCAGCCAAAAATACCAAGACCGCCAGTGGAAATACCAGTTCGAAGCGGATGGAAACATTGCCGCGGATTTTCAGATGCTGGACGCCAACACCGGCCTGGTGATCGAGCGCGATGACAGCACCGAAGGCGCCGGCCCCAACTGCCCCGGCGAAGCCCGCGTGGACTGCTTTACCCGTCCGGCCAAGTTCAAACGTATTTACAAAATCGACCTCAGCCAGCTTGATAGCGAAGGTTTTGTGAAAAAAGTGGCTTATATCGACCTGACGCGTATCAACAACCCTCAAGGCCTGGCCAAGCTCGGACCGAATGAGGCCACCTTTGTGTTACCGCACCTAGGACCCGAAGGATTAACGGTAGTCGATAGCCACCACATTGTGGTGGTCAATGACAACAACTTCCCGTTTTCATCGGGTCGCAATATTGGCCAGCCGGACCATAACGAGCTCACGCTGCTCAACATCAAGGCCTTAGTCGACGCCAATTAGCCGACGCACAACCGCAGTCAGTAGCGTGGCGCAAGTCGCGCTGCTGCGCTAGGGAAGGTCTGCATAAGCCCGTCATCGCGAGGAGCGCAGCGACGCGGCGATCCATAAGTGTCTGATTCGCAAGCCAAAGTGGATTGCTTCGCGTTGCTCGCAATGACGCGTTTGGACTTATGCAGATATTCCCTAGGGCATCTCGACCACTTTGCTGGTCAGGCGCCGCACTAAGGGCAGCACGGCCATCAGGGTCGGAAAGGCGATGAGCCAGGAAACGCCCCATGAACCCAGCCAAAGTTGCAGCACGCCAGGCGCCAAGCCCACGCCGCGCAAGGTGCTAATGCCTGAAATCAGGCAGGTCATGATGCAGGACAAGAAAAAAGGCAGGACGATGGCTGCGTAGCGGGCGGGCAGCTTGCGAAAGCCAGGTGTGGGCGGGGATAAGTTTTCCATGGGCGCGATGGTAACTGCCGCGCGTGAAGTCGCCAGGCCCGCGCGCGCCTAAGCATCCCGGGGCGGGCACCTCGGTAAAATTACCAGTCTATCCCCTGCGCCGCCGCACTGCGGCTGCTGCCACCCACTTAAAGCCCCATGTCCACTACCCCTCCTGACCAGCCCGGATTGCAATCCCTGTCCAAGTCTTTTGAACCCGCCGCCCTGGAGGCGCACTGGGGCCCCGAGTGGGAAAAGCGCGGCTACGGCCTTGCTGGGGTGCGCGGCAGCGGCCAGCCTGACGCCAGCCAGCCCGCGTTTGCGATTCAGTTGCCCCCGCCCAATGTGACCGGCACGCTGCACATGGGCCATGCGTTTAACCAAACCATCATGGACAGCCTGACGCGCTACCACCGCATGCGCGGCCATAACACCGCTTGGGTGCCAGGCACCGACCATGCGGGCATCGCCACCCAAATCGTGGTGGAGCGCCAATTGCAGGACAAAGGCATCAGCCGCCATGCCATGGGCGCGACACCACCCGAGGCGCGCAAAAACTTTATCGCCAAGGTCTGGGAGTGGAAAGAAGAATCGGGCAACACCATTACCCGCCAAATGCGCCGCATGGGCGACAGCGTGGACTGGAGCCGCGAATACTTCACCATGGACGCCAAGCTGTCCGGCGTGGTGACCGAAACCTTTGTGCGCCTGTATGAGCAAGGCCTGATTTACCGGGGTAAGCGGTTGGTCAATTGGGACCCGGTACTCATGAGCGCAGTGTCGGACCTGGAAGTAGAAGCTACCGAGTCCGAAGGCAAGATGCACTACATCTGCTACCCCTTTGCCGACGGCCCGCAACTGATCGACGGCGTATTGCAACAAGGCATGACGATTGCGACCACCCGCCCCGAAACCATGATGGCCGATGGCGCCCTGGCCGTGCACCCCGAGGACGAGCGCTACCAACACCTAGTCGGAAAACTGGTCGATTTGCCTTTGTGCGACCGGCAAATTCCCATCATCGCCGACGACTTTGTAGACCGCGCTTTTGGCTCAGGCTGCGTCAAGATCACCGGCGCGCACGACTTCAACGACTACGCTTGCGCCCAACGGCACGGCTTGCCGCTGATCACCATCTTTACCCTGGACGCCAAAGTCAACACCAACGGCCCCGCCGCCTACCAAGGCCTGGACCGCTTTGAAGCGCGCAAAGCGGTGAACCGCGATCTGCAAGCGCAAGGCTTGATGCTGGAGATCAAGCCGCACAAAATGATGTTGCCCATTTGCGCCCGCACCGGCCAAGTGGTCGAGCCCATGCTGACCGACCAGTGGTTTGTGGCCATGAACAAGGTCAGTGACAAGGACCCGACCGGCAAGAGCATTGCGCAAAAAGCCATTGACGCCGTGCAGTCCGGGGAAGTGAAATTCGTGCCCGAGAACTGGGTCAATACCTACAACCAATGGATGAACAATATCCAGGACTGGTGCATCAGCCGCCAGCTTTGGTGGGGCCATCAGATTCCGGCTTGGTATGACGAAGACGGCCATGTTTACGTGGCCCGCAATGAAGCAGAGGCCAAAGCACAGGCACCCGGCAAACAACTTAGGCGCGACGAAGACGTACTGGACACCTGGTACTCCAGCGCCTTGGTGCCGTTTAGCACCATGGGGTGGCCGGACAGCGCTGCTCGGACTGGCGATGGAGCCGGAACCGGTCTTGCTCCCACTCGCTTCGCTCGCAATGTCGCGGCGCCCGGCTCCGGCCCCATCACCAGCGGCGACACTAGCGGCCACACCAATAACCCGCAGGAGAGCGCCGGGCTTGGACGCAGCGATTTGGCGCGCGAAGCGGGTATGAGCAAGACCGCGCCCGGTGCGCCGCGAAGCGATAGCGAAAGCCAAGTAACAGACTACGACCTCTACCTCCCCAGCAGCGTATTGGTAACCGGCTACGACATCATCTTCTTCTGGGTCGCCCGCATGATCATGATG
>CANFVA010000196.1 GCA_947450255.1 Comamonadaceae bacterium | reverse complement strand
GGGGACGACATTGTGGTTGCCGACGCCAATTTTCCGGCTGACGCCGTGGCAAGGCACACCACACTAGGGCGGGTGCTGCGCCTGGACGGAGCCGATGTGCCGCAAGCCGTACAGGCGATTTTGTCGGTCTTTCCTTTGGACAGCTTTGTAGACCATCCGGTTTCGCGCATGCAGGTGGTAGGGCAAGCCGATGCGCTGCCGCCTATTCAACAGGAAGTACAAGACTTGGTGGACCAGGCCGAAGGTAAACACCTGAAGCTGGGCGGTATAGAGCGCATGGCGTTTTATGAAGCGGCCAAAAAATCCTATGCCGTAGTGGCTACCGGCGAGCGGCGCTTTTACGGCTGCTTTATCTTCAAAAAAGGCGTGATTGCGCCCGAGGCTTAAGCCGCACCATCCCTAAACAGGCTGAGCGCCACGCAGCGAGCCACAAGTGTCCGCCCAATGCAGCAGGCAGGTGTTTTTTGCGCCTAGATGCGCTGTGCCAGCAAGCCCTACTTCCACCGTACCGGCTCGATATCCACCGTCGTACTGGCATCACCCAAAGTAAGAACGCCTTCTTGTACCGTGGCCTGCAATTGCATGCTGCGCTGGGCCAGGGGAATCAGCGCTTGGGATGCGAGCGTGGGCACGCGATAGACGCGCAAGTTTTGCGGGCGGCTGAGTTTGCTTTCCATGCTGCGCCACCAGACTTCGGCGGCGTGGTTAAAGCAGTACAACAAGACCTGGTCTGATTTGCCGCAGGCTTTGATCAGTGGCTTGTCTTCGGGCTGGCCCACTTCAATCCAGACACGGGTGCGGCCGGTGAAATCGCGCAGCCAGACATCGGGCTCATCGGGGTCCGACAGACCGGCGCCAAAGGCCAGGGTGCCGTCGCCATTGCACACGCTGTTGAGGGTATGCGCCTGCAAGGCCAGGGCGCACAGGCGCACCATCATGCGTTCGTCGGTTTCGCTGGGATGGCGGGCCAGCGTCAGCGTGTGGTCGGCGTAATAGCTGTTGTCGATGTCTGCAATTTGCAGGTTTGCTTTGAAAATCGTTGATTTAAGGGCCATGCGCCGATTGTGACCGAGCGCCACCGCGCGCCCAGCCCTGCCAAAATCAGGCCCACTCGAACCCTTAGCACGCCAACCCTATGCAACACACACTCACCATCTTGACCGGCGCATCGCGCGGCATGGGCCTGGCACTGGCCGAACAACTGCTACAGCCTGGCGCGCTGCTGTTGTGTATCTCCCGCCAATCCAATGCATCGCTCGATACCCTCGCCGCCCAGCGTGGCGCCACGCTGGAGCAATGGCAAGCAGATCTGGCTGACGCGGCGCCGGTTGCAGCGCGCCTAAGGGCTTGGCTGCAAGCGCAAGACCCTGCGGCCTTGCAATCGGCCACGCTGATCAATAACGCGGGCGTCATCTCCGCCCTGGCCCCGGTGCGCGATGGGCAGTCTGCCGACCTGGCCAATGCCTTGCGTGTGGGCCTGGAAGCTCCCCTGCTTTTGTGCGCCGCGTTTCTGGACGCAACGCGCGATTGGACGGCGCCGCGCAAGGTGCTCAATATTTCCTCTGGCCTGGGCCGGCGCGCCATGGCCGCCTCGGCCAGCTACTGCGCCGCCAAAGCGGGCCTAGACCATTTCACCCGCAGCCTGGCCATGGAAGAGGCCCTGCAAGCCCGCGGCGCCAAAGTCTGCTCGCTGGCGCCCGGCGTCATTGCTACCGATATGCAAGTGCAATTGCGCAGCGCCGATCCGCAGGCCTTTCCCGACCTGGCCAACTTTCAGGCCTTGCACGCGCGCGGGATGCTGAGCAGCCCGCTTGACGCCGCAGCGCGCATCCTGGCCTACCTGGCACGGCCCGACTTTGGTGCCGAGCCAGTGGCGGATGTGCGCGGCTGATGCCAAATCCTACCGTACCGGGCTCAGCCAGTACGCCGGGCGCGGACCCGCCCGGCGCAGCCCCGGTCTGCGTGTAAGCCGCCTGTACGCATGCGCCCAGAAAATCTGCGCCTGCCCCGGGGCAAGCGCCCTTTCCCAACATTTTTATCAGCTAAGGAAATAGTATGTCCCGTGAAGTTGTTGTAGTCAGCGCGGTGCGTACCGCTATTGGAACTTTTGGCGGCAGCCTCAAAGACATCGCGCCCACCGAGCTGGCCTCGCAAGTGGTGCGCGAATCGCTGTCCCGAGCGCAGGTGGACGGCAAAGACGTGGGCCATGTGGTCTTCGGCCATGTGGTTAACACCGAACCCAAAGATATGTACCTCTCGCGCGTAGCGGCCATCGGCGGCGGTTGCGGCCAGGGTACGCCGGCCTTTAACGTAAACCGCCTGTGCGGTTCGGGCCTGCAAGCCATCGTCAACGCCAGCCAAAGCATTTTGCTGGGCGATACCGACATTGCCATCGGAGGCGGCGCAGAGAACATGAGCCGCGCACCGTTTGCCTCGCTCAATATGCGCTGGGGCGCTCGCATGGGCGACGCCAAAATGACCGACATGATGGTCGGCGCGCTGCACGACCCTTTCCAAAACATCCACATGGGTGTGACTGCAGAAAACATCGCCGCCAAATGGGGCATCAGCCGTGACGAGCAAGACGCGCTGGCCGTCGAAAGCCACAACCGCGCGCAACGCGCCACCGAGGCCGGTTACTTCAGCAGCCAGATCATGCCGGTCATCCTCAAAAGCCGCAAAGGCGATGTGGCCTACGCCACCGACGAGCATTTCCGCCCCAATTGCACGGCCGCCGAATTGGCCAAATTAAAACCTGTTTTCCTGAAAGAGAACGGCACCGTGACCGCGGGCAATGCCTCGGGCATTAACGACGCGGCGGCGGCTGTGGTGTTGATGGAAGCCAGTGTGGCCAAAGCGCGCGGGCTCAAGCCGCTGGCGCGTTTGGTGGCCTATGCGCATGCTGGTGTGGACCCGCAGTACATGGGCATAGGCCCGGTACCTGCCAGCAAACTGGCGCTGCAAAAAGCCGGCCTCACGGTCAATGACTTGGATGTGATTGAAGCCAACGAAGCCTTTGCCGCGCAAGCCTGCGCCGTCACGCGCGACCTCGGCCTGGACCCGGCCAAGGTCAACCCCAATGGCTCGGGCATTTCGCTGGGCCACCCGATTGGCGCGACCGGTGCACTTATCACCGTCAAAGCCTTGTATGAGTTAGAGCGCATCAACGGCCGCTATGCGCTGGTGACGATGTGCATTGGCGGCGGTCAAGGCATTGCGGCGATTTTTGAGCGGCAGGCCTAAAACCGCGCTAACCTTAGTCGCCCTGGAAACCCCCGGCACGCAGGGTCACCACCAGCGTGTCGCGGTAGCCACCGGCTTGCAGGGGTTGGATGGGCGTAGATTCATGAATCACGCGTGCGTCGTCTAGCAAGAGTACCGACCAGGGCTCGCCCAAAGTAAAG
>CANFVA010000195.1 GCA_947450255.1 Comamonadaceae bacterium | reverse complement strand
ACGATGCCATCCACTGTTGTGATTTACCACTCCGGCTACGGCCATACCCAGCGCCTGGCCCAGCAGGTGGCCGATGGCGCTGACGCGCAATTAATTGCCATCAGCGCCGAGGGCACGATCACCGACGCCGAGTGGGCTGATCTGGACGCGGCAGACGCCATCATCATGGGCTCACCCACCTACATGGGCTCGGTATCCTGGCAATTCAAAAAATTTGCCGATGCCTCGTCCAAACGCTGGTACGCCGGCGCTTGGAAAGATAAGCTGGCCGGTGGCTTTACCTGCTCGGGCTACCCCAGCGGCGACAAGCTCGCCACTTTGCAAACCATGCTGACGCTGGCGATGCAACACGGCATGGTCTGGGTGGGCCTGGGCATGATGGGCAACGAGACCATCAACCGCCTTGGCGCCAGCATTGGCCTGATGGCCCATGCCAGCAACACCACCCCCGCCGAGGCCATGCACCAAGGCGACTTGGATACTGCGTTTTCATACGGCCAGCGCGTGGTGCAGTTGGCTGCGAAGCTGCGGGCTTAAAGGGGCTTGAGAGCACCATACGGCTTCAAAGCCCGTCGCTAGCGGCGTCGGTGACAATCCCAGCCCACCCACGCCGTTTCTTATTTCCTGATGCACCCATTAAGCAAACTCCTGCGCTACGCCAGCGCCTATCGGCGCGATTTCAAATTGGCGGCGCTGTACTCGGTGTTGAACAAGTTTTTTGACATCCTGCCCGAGGTCTTGATCGGCGCGGCGGTGGATGTGGTGGTGAAGGGGGAAGAGAGTTTTCTGGCGCGGCATGTGCTGGGCGCGGTCGGCATCACCAACACCTGGGAGCAATTGCTGGCGCTGGCATTTTTTAATGTGGTGGTGTGGGGTGGCGAGTCTTTGTTTCAGTATTTGTACGAAGTGAAGTGGCGCCAGCTCGCGCAAAACCTGCAACACGATATGCGCCTGGACACCTACCGCCATGTGCAGCGCCTGGATATGGCGTATTTTGAGAACCAGCGCACTGGCAATCTCATGGCCATCCTGAACGACGATATCAATCAGATGGAGCGCTTTTTGAATGGTGGCGCTAACCAAATCATTCAGGTGTTTTTCTCCTCGCTCATGGTCAGCGCCGTGTTTTTTGCTTTGCAAAAAGAAATAGCGCTGATGGCCTTGTTGCCCGTACCTTTGATTTTGCTGGGTGCCTTCTGGTTTCAAAACCGGCTGGCGCCGCGTTACACCAAAGTACGCGAGGCAGCGGGCGATGTGGGCGCGCGGTTGAACAACAATTTACTGGGCCTGGCCACCATCAAAGCCTTTGCCACGGAGGGCTTTGAGGCCAGCCACATCGAAGAGGCCAGCAACCGCTACCGCCAGACCAATGCCGCCGCCATCCGCATCAGCGCCGCCATCACGCCGGTCATCCGCATGGCGATTTTGGCGGGCTTTACCGCCACGCTTTTGTACGGCGGCTGGCTGACCTTGCATGGGCAATTGGCGGTGGGTGCGTTTTCGGTGCTGGTGTTTTTGACGCAGCGCTTGCTCTGGCCGCTGACCGGCCTGGCCGAAGTGGCCGATATGTACCAGCGCTCCATGGCCGCCATCGAGCGCGCCATGGGCTTGTTGGGCACGCCGATTAGCATCGCCTACGAAGGCAAGCACTTTGCCAAAGAGAAGGTCACCGGCGAAATCCGCTTTGAAAACCTGGAGTTTTCGTACGCGACAGCGGGCGAGGCGCCCACGCTGCACAACATCAGCCTGACTATCCCTGCGGGCCAGACGGTGGCCTTTGTGGGCTCTACCGGCTCGGGCAAATCCACCCTGGTCAAGCTACTGCTGCGCTTTTACACACCGCAGCGTGGGCGTATCTTGCTCGATGGCGAGCCGATTGATGCGCTCAATTTGCAAGACCTGCGCCGCGCCATCGGCTATGTGGCGCAAGACGCGTTTTTAAGCGATGCCACCGTGGCCGACAATATTGCGTATGGCGAGCAAGATCGCGCTGCCGTCAGCGACGAGGCGATTGCAGCGGCAGCCCGCGCCGCCGAGGCCACAGAATTTATTGAAAAACTGCCCTTGGGTTTTGCCACGCGCTTGGGCGAACGCGGGCAAAAACTCTCGGGCGGGCAGCGTCAGCGCCTGGCTTTAGCCCGCGCGATTTTGAAAGACCCGCCGATCTTGGTGCTGGACGAAGCCACCAGCGCCGTGGACAACGAAACCGAAGCGGCGATTCAGCGCTCGCTCGAAGTGGTCAGCCAGGGCCGCACCACCATCGTCATCGCCCACCGCCTGTCCACGGTGCGCCAAGCCCATTGCATCCATTTGATGGACGCCGGGCGCATTGTGGAGAGCGGCACCCATGATGCACTGCTGGCGCAAGGCGGTGCCTATGCGGCGTTGTGGCGATTGCAGACGGGGGAGCGCAGCCTGTAGCCTATATAACAATGCTTCTTTTTAGACATGCTGCGGGAGGCTGCGATGGACAACGAAGTTAAGACCAATCAATTTGCACTGCTCAGGCAGCGCCGCTTTGCCCCCTTCTTCTGGACGCAGTTCAGCGGTGCGGGCAATGACAATGTATTTAAGTTCGCTTTCACCGTCATGGTTACCTACCAGCTACAGGTGGCCTGGCTGCCGCCGGCGCTGGCGGGCCTAGTCATAGGCGCTTTGTTTATCTTGCCCTACGTGCTGTTTTCCGCGACCAGCGGACAGATTGCCGACCGCTGGGACAAAGCGCGCCTGATGCGCTTGGTCAAAAACCTGGAAATCGCCATCATGCTGCTGGCCGCTTACGGCTTCGTGGCGCAGCAGGCCGTGGTTTTGCTGGCCTGTACTTTCTTGATGGGTTGCCATTCCACCTTGTTCGGCCCGGCCAAGTTTGCGTATTTGCCGGAGGTGCTGCAAGAGCGCGAACTGGTGGGCGGTAACGGCATGGTGGAGATGGGCACGTTTGTCGCCATCTTGCTGGGCAATATGGTCGGCGGCCTGTTGGTGGCAATTCCTGACATCGGCCAGTCGGCAGCGGCTGCGGCTTGTGTGGTGTTCGCGGTGCTGGGGCGCATCGCGGCAGGCTTTATTCCCGCCACCCCCGCGCGCTTGCAAGACCAGCCTATGAACTGGAATCCGTTGACCGAGACGGCTGCCAATTTGCGGCTGGCGGCGCAGGACCCGGTGGTGTTTCGCTCGATGCTGGGCATTAGTTGGATGTGGTTTTTCGGCGCGGTGTTTTTGAGCCAGTTTCCTTCGTTTGCTAAGACCGTGCTGCATGGTGATGAGCAAGTGGCGTCCTTGCTCTTGATTGTTTTTTCGGTGGGTGTGGGCATCGGTGCGCTGCTGTGCGAAAGCCTCAGCCGCAAAGGCGCTGGCCTGGGGCTGGGCCTGGTGCCGCTGGGCGCGGCGGGTATGAGCGTGTTTGCGGTGGATTTGTATTT
>CANFVA010000194.1 GCA_947450255.1 Comamonadaceae bacterium | reverse complement strand
GCAAATCGGCGCGATTGTCGCTTAAAGGACGCAGGTCATGGCACAGAAAAAAGGCGGCGGCTCTACGCGAAACGGGCGCGATTCCAAGCCCAAAATGCTCGGTGTGAAATCATTCGGCGGACAACTGATCAGCGCTGGCGCGATCATCGTGCGCCAGCGTGGCACCAAGTTCCACCCCGGCACCAATGTCGGCATCGGCAAAGACCACACCCTGTTTGCGTTGGTTGACGGCCATGTCCAATTTGCTGTCAAAGGCCCCCTGAACAAGCACACGGTGAGCATCACGGCTGCGGCTTGATCTGCAGCGTGCTCCCCGCAAAACCCTGCGCCGAAATGCGCGGGGTTTTTCATTTTTACCAGCAGGATTGCCATGAAGTTCGTTGACGAAGCCTATATCGACATCGCCGCAGGCGACGGCGGGGCTGGCTGCGTCTCCTTCCGGCATGAAAAATACAAAGAATTCGGCGGCCCCAACGGTGGCGACGGCGGGCGCGGCGGCCATGTGTTTGCTGTCGCCGACCCCAACCTCAATACCTTGGTGGACTTTCGCTTTTCGCGTCGCCACGAGGCCAAGCGCGGCCAGCACGGCATGGGCTCGGACATGTTTGGCGCGGCGGGCGAGGACATCACACTCAAAATGCCGGTTGGCACCATCATCACCGACGCCGAAACCGGCGAAGTGTTGTTTGAATTATTAGTCCCCGGTGAAGTGATCACCATCGCCAAGGGCGGCGACGGCGGCTTTGGCAATTTGCGTTTCAAAAGCGCTATCAACCGCGCGCCGCGCCAAAAAACGCCGGGCTGGCCCGGCGAAAAGCGCAACCTCAAACTCGAACTCAAAGTACTGGCCGATGTAGGCTTGCTCGGCATGCCTAACGCCGGTAAATCGACCTTCATCACCGCCATTTCCAATGCGCGGCCGCGCATCGCCGATTACCCGTTTACCACGCTGCACCCCAACCTGGGCGTAGTGCGCGTGGGGCCGGAGCAAAGTTTTGTGGTGGCTGATTTGCCCGGCCTGATCGAAGGTGCCTCCGAGGGCGCTGGCCTAGGCCATTTGTTTTTGCGCCATTTGCAGCGCACGCGCTTGCTGTTGCACATTGTTGATGTAGCGCCGTTTGACGAAGGCGTGGACACCGTCGCGCAAGCCAAAGCAATCGTCAATGAGCTCAAAAAATACGACGAACGCCTTTATAAAAAGCCGCGCTGGCTGGTGCTCAACAAACTCGACATGGTCGATGGCGATGCCCGCGCCGCGCTGGTCAAAGACTTTGTCAAGCGCTTCAAGTTCAAAGGCCCGGTATTCGAGATTTCGGCCCTGACGCGCGAAGGCTGCGAGCCCTTGGTCAAAGCCATTTACAAACATGTGCAAGCGCAGCAGTTGTCCGAGCAGCCTTATGTCGAGGAAGACCCGCGTTTCATCGCCGCCGCCCCTGCGGACTCCGAACCGGCGCCTTGAGTTTTTGTAAGCGCCTTTAGCCCATCCTCTTCCCGTCAGGCCGAGTCCGGTAAGCCCTATGCCCAGCACCCGCAAAACCCGCATTGTTCAGGACGCCAAGCGCATCGTAGTCAAGGTCGGCTCCAGCTTGGTGACCAATGAAGGTCGCGGCTTGGACGATGCGGCCATTGGCCAATGGTGCCGCCAGTTGGCCGTCTTGCGCGCCCAAGGTATCGAGGTGGTGATGGTATCGAGTGGCGCGATTGCCGAAGGCATGAAGCGCCTGGGCTGGAGCACCCGCCCGCATGCGATCAACGAATTGCAGGCCGCCGCAGCGGTAGGCCAAATGGGCCTGGCGCAAATGTACGAAACCAAGCTGCGCGAAAACGCCTTGGGCAGCGCCCAGGTGCTGCTGACCCACGCCGACCTGGCCGACCGCGAGCGCTACCTCAATGCGCGCTCTACCTTACTGACCCTGCTCAAGCTGGGCGTCGTGCCGGTGATCAATGAAAACGACACGGTGGTGAACGACGAGATCAAGTTTGGCGACAACGACACACTGGGCGCTTTGGTGGCTAATCTGATTGAGGCTGACGCGCTGGTGATATTGACCGACCAAAAAGGCCTGTTCAGCGCCGATCCGCGCAAAGACCCGCAAGCGCGCTTTATTGATGAAGCACGGGCCGGTGACTTGGCCTTGGAAGACATGGCGGGCGGCACCGGCAGCAGCCTGGGGCGCGGCGGCATGATCACCAAAATCCTGGCGGCCAAGCGCGCCGCTGGTTCGGGTGCGTCGACCATCATCGCCTGGGGCCGCGAGCCCGATGCGCTGGTGCGGCTGGCGCAGGGCGAGGCCATAGGCACGGTCTTGGTCGCCCCAACCCAAAAAACCCAGGCACGCAAGCAGTGGATGGCCGACCATTTGCAATTGCGCGGCGCCGTGGTCGTTGATGCCGGCGCAGCGCGCATGGTGCGCAGCCAGGGCAAAAGCCTGCTGCCCGTGGGCATGGTGCGCGTGGAGGGTGATTTTGCGCGGGGCGACGTGATTGCGGTACGCGGGCCCGAGGGTCAGGACATAGCGCGTGGTCTGGCCAATTACTCCAGCACCGAGGCACGTCTTTTATGCGGCAAGCCGTCTGCGGATATTGAATCGCTGTTGGGCTACGCGGCCGAGCCTGAAATGCTGCACCGGGACAATCTGGTGCTAATGCGCTGAGCAATATCAGCAAAACGCTGGCTTGCGCGTGGTTCAGGCAAACACCTTCTAATGTGCGCATCCCGCATTGCCTATGACACGAGGCTAGCCAGCTTGGCTTGCAAACCCCACTGGCATGGCCGGCTTGGCCGCTGCAATCCTGGCAATTCGCAACGGATCCAGTATGCCCTTAGCGGCCCGGCGCTTTGGGTTCTTGGACTGATGCAGTTGGCAGCTCTGGCATACCTGCTTCTGTTGCCTGGCGCCCCACGGCGCCGCGTCCCGGCCCGCCACGGCTGCGGCCGTCCAGGCGCGGCAGGTAGCGCGCCAGCTCGGTCAGCGCGTCTTGGTACACGCCGCGCTTGAAGTCCACGACGGCCTCTAGCGGAACCCAGTAATCGTTCCAACGCCAAGCGTCAAATTCTGGATGGTCGGTGGCGCGCAGGTTCAGGTTCCAGTCAAAACCGGTGAGCTGGAGCAGAAACCAAATCTGCTTCTGGCCTTTGTAATGGCCGCGCGCATCGCGGCGGATGTAGCGCTGTGGCACCTCATAGCGCAACCAGTCACGGGTCCGGGCGACGATCGCAACATGCTCCGGCTGGAGCCCCACTTCCTCGTGCAATTCGCGGTACATGGCTTGCTCCGGGGTTTCGCCCCGGTCAATGCCGCCTTGCGGAAACTGCCACGAATGGGTCCGTATGCGTTTGCCCCAAAAAACCTGATTTTTCTGGTTGAGCAGGATGATGCCGACGTTGGGCCGAAACCCATCCCGGTCAAGCATAATCAAACCCCAAATTTTTTAAACTTGAGCCATTATG
>CANFVA010000193.1 GCA_947450255.1 Comamonadaceae bacterium | reverse complement strand
CCGACGCAACCAGCGGCCCATGTGCAAGTCCACCGCTTCTTGCAAGCAGGACGCGATGCGCGTGCCGCCGCCAAAGCCAAAGGTGACGGCATTGATTTTTTCCTGCACCCGCTCGCTGCGCTGCTTCATGAGGGGCGTCACTTCGGCCAGCCGGGTGTGAAACACAAAGGCCCGCGCTTGCAGCACTTCCACAAAGGCGCGGCTCAGGCGCAGAAAAAATTGGGCATGCACTTCCATGGATCGGCTGACATCGACCAAGACCGCCACCCGTGGCGTTCGGCGGCGCGGCTGCGTGCGGTGCAGGGCAATCAATTCGCCACCACTGGCCAGGGCCGCGCGCATGGAGCGGCGCAGATGCACCGTGCCGGCGTGCACATCATGCGCGCGCCTGCGTGTCAGTTGGGTGTGCATGCGCCGCTTGAGCGCGCGCACCAAGGGTTCAAAGCGGTCCAGGTCGCCGGGCAGCCAGTCTGCAAAATCGCGTTCATCGGGCGCGGCATTGCGGCTCGCACCGGCTTGGGCGCGCTGGCTTTCGCTGCTGGTCTCGCTGTCGCCCAGCGCCGCATCGTCGGCCTGGCCGACAGTGTTTTGCTGCTGGCCCGGCGGCGTGTTGCCTGCTTGCTGCGCCATGTCCTGGTGCATTTGCTGCACCAATTGCTGCAAATGCCGTGGCTTGTGTTGCAGGCCCGAAGTGCGCGCGGTGCCGCGCACCTTGTGCGGAAACCAAAAGGCCTGGTGCAAATCCGGGTACTTGGCCCATTGCGCCTGGCTGCCGCTGGCAATCGCGCGCCACAAAGCCTCGGTGCGTTTCCATTGCGTCAAGGGCAGGGCGCTGGCGGCGCGCAGCATCAAATTGATTTCGGCAAAACCCAAGGCAAAGCCGTGTTCGCGCAGGTAGTGCGCGAAGTCTGCCAGTTGCTGGCGCGGGTCGGTCGCGGTGGGCTGCATGGCCGCGCAAGTGCTTACTTAAAGCCGCCGGCCACGCCCACGTCCTGGCCAATGCGCGGGCCGTCGATCAGCTTGGCCACGCGCTCGGGCGTAACGCCCCAGCGGTCGTTGCGCGTCTTCAGGAGCGCGGCTAGCGAATGGCTGAGCAGCGCAGGGTTTTGTGGCAACTCTTGCAGGCCGAGTTTGAAGAGTACGCGCACCCAATCCAGGGTTTCGGCAATACCCGGCGTTTTGTCCAAATCCTCTTTGCGCAGGCGCTGCACAAAGGCCACCGACTCTTCTACCAAGCGGCTTGCCGCTTCGGGCACCAGGGTGCGCACAATGTGCATTTCACGGGCCAGGCTAGGAAAGTCCAGGTAATGGAACAAACAGCGGCGGCGCAGTGCATCCGACAAATCGCGGGTGCCATTGCTGGTCAGCACCACCAGCGGTTTGCTGCGCGCGTGCAGGGTGCCGAGTTCGGGAATGCTGATCTGGTACTCCGACAGCATTTCCAGCAAAAACGCTTCAAAGGCTTCATCGGCACGGTCGATCTCATCAATCAGCAAGACGCAAGGCACTTCGCTGCGTATGGCTTGCAGCAAGGGGCGTTGCAGCAAAAAGGCTTCGGAAAAAAGATTGCTGCGTAAAGCCGCTTGGCCCTGTGCGCTAGTGCCTGGGGCTGCTGGGTTGGCGCTGGGTGCAGCCGTGCCAGCACCGGCTTCGGTCAGGCGTATTTCCAGCAACTGGCGGCTGTAATTCCATTCGTACACCGCTTGGCCCAGGTCCAGACCTTCGTAGCATTGCAAGCGCAGCAGCGGGCGGCCCAAAGCGCGCGCGCAGGCCGCCGCAATCGCGGTCTTGCCGACACCGGCCTCGCCTTCAATCAGCATGGGCCGCTCTAGCGACAAAGCCATCCAGACCAGGCTGGCTACGTCCTCATCGGCGATATACCCGGCGCCAAATAATTGTTCACGCAAGCCTTGGGGGCTCGGCGGCACAGTCGTCTCAGGCATGCCTTAGGATTTTTTGCCGAACAGGCCGGCAAAAAATTGCTTGATCAAGGACCAGACCAGGCCTAATGCATTGAACTCGGTCGCCACCACCGGCGCGGCCGGGGCAGCGGGCGCTGCTGCGCCGGCGCTCGCAGCCGCAGCGCTAGGCGCTGCACTGGCCTCTGCCACGCCCGCAGGTGCACTGGCTTGCAAGGCTTGGGCTTTTTGCGAAAAAACCTCGGCAAACTGCGCCAAGATCATGTCGGACACCGAGTTCATCATGCGTCCGCCAAACTGGGCGAATTTTCCGTTCACGATCACCGCCGCATGACCGGCCAGCACGCAGTGGCCGTTCTCGCCAGGCAGTAATGAAGCGGTTAACTCCATGGACGCCGACGAGCCGCCTTTGTCCGCGCCTTTGCCCAGCATCTTCAGGGTGTGGGTGGCCGCGTCCAGCGCGAGGATCTCAATCGTTCCGGCAAAAGCCGCCACGGCGGGCCCGACTTTGACGCGCACGCTGCCCATGAAGTGGGTGGCGTCAATGTCCTCGGTAATTTGCGCGCCGGGCATGCAGGTGGCCAGTGCATGCATATCTGACAACACCGCCCAGGCAGCGGGAATACCGGCGTTCACCGGGTACTGCTTTTCAATCACGACTTCCATGCGTGTACTTTCTGCTGATTAAAAAAAGGAAAAGGGCTGGCGCGCTTGCGCGCACCGGCCCCAGAGCTGCGCAGTGCAGCGCCTCAGGTATTCATACCCGCTTGCTTCAATTGCTGCCAGACGCGGTACGCGGTGTGCGGCATATTGAAGTGCGTCACGCCCAAATGCGCGAACGCATCGACCATGGCGCTGGTAAAGGTGGGGATGCTGCCCACGTGCGGCGACTCGGCCACGCCTTTGGCGCCGATGGGGTGGTGTGGCGAAGGCGTTACCGTGTGGTCGGTTTCCCAATGGGGGGTTTCTACCGCGGTAGGCAGGAAATAGTCCATCAGCGAATTGCCCTGGATATTGCCTTGCTTGTCAAAAGACAGCAGCTGCCCCATCGCTACCGCAAAGCCTTCGGTCAAGCCGCCGTGGATTTGGCCGTCGATGATCATGGGGTTGATGCGGGTGCCGCAATCGTCCAGCGCATAAAAGCGGCGGATTTTGGTCTCGCCGGTGCCCTTGTCGATATCCACCACGCACAGGTAAATACCAAAGGGGAACGTGAAGTTAGGCGGATCGTAGTAATGCACGGCTTCCAGCCCTGGCTCCAGGCCGAGAGGTGGGCTGTTGTAAGCGGCCCATGCGATTTGCGTCATGGTTTTGTACTTGGCGTCGTCGCCGCGCACTTTGAAGCGGTCGATTTCCCACTCCAAATCCGCTTCGCTGACTTCCATCAAATGCGCTGCAATCTTCTTGGCTTTGGCGTGGATTTTGCGGGCTGCCAAGGCAATGGCCGCGCCGGCTACCGGTGTCGAACGCGAGCCGTAGGTGCCCAGGCCATAAGGCGCGGTGCTGGTATCGCCTTCTTCGACCTGGATGATTTCTGAGGAAATACCCAGCTCGGTCGCGATGAT
>CANFVA010000192.1 GCA_947450255.1 Comamonadaceae bacterium | reverse complement strand
TCATAGCTGGCCTGCGATTCATCTTGCGCAATTTCCTGGTGCGTGCCAGCCACCACCGCGTCGGCCGCTTCCAGCAGGGCGCTCACGCCCAGCGGGAACAGCTTATTGAAATAGACCTCGCCCAAAGTCTCATCCGCGCCGATGTCGCATCGCTTTTGCAAAATAACGAGGCCTTCGTCCAAGCCGTCGCTGGGCCTAAAGATGGTCAGGCCGGTTTCCTTTTCGCCGCGCGACATGGCCCAGCTGATGGCCGACGGTCCGCGGTACTTGGGCAGCAGCGAAGGGTGGTACTGGATGGTGCCGTGCTTGGGCACGTTCAGCAGCGACTGCGGCGCAAACTGCACCACATAGGCCATCACGCCCAGGTCGGGCGCCAGCGCTTGCATGGCCTGGTGCGCGTCCTCGCCCGTCAGCTTGTCCAGCTGAAACACCTGCAAGCCACGTGCTTGCGCTTCGACGCGCAAAGCGTCGGGCTTGGTACCGGGTTTTTCCGGGCGGCAAAACACGCCTACTACCTCGTCGCCCCGCGCCAAAAAAGCTTCCAGAGCGGCTTTCCCGAAATCTTGTTGACCGATCAGCACGATGCGCATGACTTCTTACCTCGTAGGTAGCGGCGCCGGGCCGCGTGGCGGGAATTAAATAACCTTGGCTTCGCGCAGCGCGCCGAGTTCGGCGGCGGAGTAGCCCAGCTGCGCCAGCACCTCGTCCGTATGCTCGCCCAACAAGGGTGAGCGCGTGACTTCGGTAATGCTGTCGGACATCTTGATCGGGTTGCCCACGGTCAGGTACTTGCCACGCTCGGGATGGTCCACTTCCACCACCGTGCCGGTGGCGCGCAGCGAGGGCTCTTCGGCGATTTCCTTCATCGACAAAATCGGCCCGCAGGGGATGTCAAACTGGTTCAGTATGTCCATGGCCTCGAACTTGGTCTTGGTCTTGGTCCATTCTTCAATCCGCGCAAAAATCTTTTTCAGGTGGGGCAGGCGCTTGGGCGGTGTCGCGTAGTCGGGGTGGGTAATCCAGTCTTCCTGGCCGATCACTTTGCACACCGCTGGCCACACCGCCGCTTGGGTAATGAAATAGATATACGCATTGGGGTCGGTTTCCCAGCCTTTGCATTTGAGGATAGAGCCGGGCTGGCCGCCGCCGGATGCATTGGCCGCGCGCGGCACCGCTACGCCAAAGGGGGTGTCCGGGTATTGCGGGTATTCGTTCAAAGTGCCGGTGCGGTCCAGGCGCTGTTGGTCGCGCAGCTTGACGCGGCACAGATTGAGCACCGCGTCTTGCATCGGTGCAAGCACTTTCTGGCCCCGGCCGGTACTGTTGCGCTGGAAGAGCGCCGCCACAATGCCCAGCGCCAGGTGCAAGCCTGTGCCCGAATCGCCAATTTGCGCGCCGGTCACCAAGGGTGGGCCGTCGTCAAAACCGGTGGTGGATGCCGCGCCGCCTGCGCACTGCGCCACGTTTTCATAGACCTTGCAGTCTTCGTACTTGCCCGGGCCAAAGCCTTTGACCGAGGCCACAATCATGCGCGGGTTGAGTTCCTGGATACGCTCCCAGGTAAAGCCCATGCGGTCCAAGGCGCCGGGGGCAAAGTTTTCTACCAGCACGTCGCAGGTTTTGATCAGCCGGTCCAACACTTCCTTGCCCTTGGGGTCTTTGGTGTTGACGGTGATCGAGCGCTTGTTGTGGTTGAGCATGGTGAAGTACAGGCTGTCTACGCCGGGAATATCGCGCAGCTGCCCGCGGGTGGCGTCGCCTTCACCGGCTTTTTCTACCTTGATCACGTCGGCGCCAAACCAGGCCAGCAGCTGGGTGCAGGTCGGGCCCGATTGCACATGGGTGAAGTCGAGAATGCGTACGCCGTCTAATGCTTTGCTCATAGCTGAAGAATCCTTTGGAATTGCAAAAATCAGGTTTTTTTCGCGGTTTGCGGATTCAACATGGTAATGCGTCCGCTCTCCGTGCCCGCTGTCTCGTCGATGACAGCGTTGATCAGGGTAGGTTGTCCGCTTGCGATAGCGGCTTCCATGGCCTCTTGCAATTGGGCCGGGGTGGTAGCTTGTACGCCCACCCCACCAAAAGCTTCCATCATTTTGTCATAGCGCGCGCCCTTGACGAAAACCGTGGGCGCCACGTCCGCGCCGCCCGATGCATTGACGTCGGTGCCGCGATAGACCCCATTGTTGTTGAACACCACCACGCAGATGGGCAGGTGGTAGCGGCAAATCGTCTCTACCTCCATGCCGCTAAAGCCAAAGGCGCTGTCGCCCTCGATGGCGATCACCGGTTTGCCGGTTACCACGGCGGCGGCCACGGCAAAGCCCATGCCTATGCCCATCACGCCCCAGGTGCCCACGTCCAGGCGCTTGCGCGCTTGGTACATATCCACAATGCTGCGGGTGAAGTCCAGGGTGTTGGCGCCTTCGTTGACCAGCATCGCGTCCGGGTGCACCTTGACCACGGCGCGCACCGCGCTCAGGGCGCTGTGGAAATTCATAGGCGAGGGGTTTTTCGCCAGCGTTTCGGCCATCTTGGCCTGGTTGGCGTCGCGCTTGCTAAACACCGGGCCAGTCCAGTCGGCCGGGGCCTTGGGCCAGTGGCTGCCCATGCCCGCCACCAGCGCCGCCACGCAAGAACCAATGTCGCCCACCAGCGGCGCGGCAATGGCCACATTGCTGTCCATCTCGGTGGGCGAGATGTCTATTTGTATGAACTGCTTACCCGTGGGCGCGCCCCAGGTCTTGCCTTTGCCGTGGGACAGCAGCCAGTTCAGGCGCGCGCCAATGAGCAGCACCACGTCCGACTCGGCCAACACATACGAGCGCGCCGCCGAGGCGCACTGCGCGTGGGTGTCGGGCAACAAGCCCTTGGCCATGGACATGGGCAAATAGGGAATGCCCGAGGTCTCCACGAGCGCGCGTATGTCGGCATCGGCCTGCGCATAGGCTGCGCCCTTGCCCAGCAAAATCAGTGGGCGCTTGGCGCTTTTGAGCAGGTCCAAGGCGCGGGCCACCGCTTCTGGGGCGGGAATCTGGCGTGGCGCCGGATCGACTACCTTAATCAGGGAAGCCGCGCCCTTGGCCGCGTCCATGGTCTGCGCAAACAGCTTGGCCGGCAAATCCAAATAGACGCCGCCGGGCCGGCCCGACAAAGCCGCGCGGATGGCCCGCGCAATGCCCACGCCAATGTCCTGGGCGTGCAGCACCCGAAAGGCGGCTTTGCACAAAGGCTTGGCAATCGCCAATTGGTCCATCTCTTCGTAATCGCCTTGCTGCAAATCCACAATCTCGCGCTCGCTGGAGCCGCTGATCAAAATCATCGGAAAGCAATTGGTCGTGGCATTGGCCAGCGCTGTCAGGCCGTTCAAAAAGCCCGGCGCCGACACGGTCAGGCAAATACCAGGCTTTTGCGTCAAAAAGCCCGCCGCCGCTGCGGCATTGCCCGCGTGCTGCTCGTGGCGGAACGAGATCACCCGCATGCCTTGCCCCTGCGCCATGCGCGTCAGGTCGGTAATCGGGATGCCCGGCAGGCCAAAGATGGTGTCGATGCCGTTGAGCTTG
>CANFVA010000191.1 GCA_947450255.1 Comamonadaceae bacterium | reverse complement strand
TGCTGTATGTGTATGGCAAACGCAAGCCCTTTATGTTTCATTCCCAAGCCTGGCTCGATAAGGTGGCACAAGCGCCGGGCAGCGCGGTGCTGGCCTTGCCGTGCGGGCATTGGTTAATGCTGGACCAGGCAGAAGCCTTTCATGCTGCCGCGCTGCAATGGCTGGCGCAGAGCACTGCACCATGAACCCTGAAGACTTGCAAAAACTGGTCTCCATGCCTATGCCCTACGGCAAATACAAAGGCCGCATGTTGGCCGACCTACCTGGCAACTACCTGACCTGGTTTGCGCGCGAGGGTTTTCCTAAAGGTGAGCTAGGCCGCTTGCTGCAACTCATGCATGAAATCGACCACAACGGCCTGTCCGATTTGCTGCGTCCGCTGCGCTAAGCTCGCGCGCATTGCCCCATTCACTACATGCTGTCACCATGTCCGTTTTGCATATCCAAACCCCCTTGATTGAGTCACGCGCACTAAGTGCCTTACTGGGCCGCCCCGTGTGGCTGAAGTTGGAAAACACCCAGCCCAGCGGCTCCTTCAAACTGCGCGGCATCGGGCATGCCTGCCAATGGCATGTGCGCCAGGGTGCGACGGGTTTTGTGTCATCGTCTGGCGGCAATGCCGGCTTAGCCGTGGCCTATTGCGGCCGCAAGCTGGGCGTGCCCGTTACCGTGGTGGTGCCCGAAACGGCCACTGCGCGCGCCAAAGAACTCATACGCATGGAAGAGGCCAGCGTCATCGTGCGCGGTGCTGCCTGGGACCAGGCGCATCGCTATGCGCAAACCCTGGCCAGCGCAAGTACGCCGCTGATTCACCCCTTCGACGACCCACTGCTCTGGGCAGGCCACGCTTCGCTCATTGACGAAGTGGCCCAAGCCGGCCTGCGCCCGGACCTGATGGTGTGCTCGGTAGGCGGCGGCGGACTGCTGCAAGGCATGCTCACCGGTTTGGACCGACAAGGCTGGCAAGACACCGCCGTGCTGGCCGTGGAAACTGAAGGCGCCGCTTCGTTCCAAGCGGCCCTGCAAGCCGGGCACCCGGTCACCTTGTCGAGCACGGCAACCATCGCCAACTCCTTGGCTGCAGCCCGCGTGTGCGATGCTGTGGTACAGGCCGCGCGCAGCCACAACGTTCGCAGCGTCTTGGTCAGCGATGCCCAAGCCCTGAGCGCCTGCCAACGCTTTGCGAACGACCACCGCATGCTGGTTGAGCCCGCCTGTGGTGCTGCGCTTGCAGCTTTATATGAAACAGTCCCCGCCGCGGCAGATGCGCAATCGGTCTTGGTAGTGGTTTGCGGCGGGGTGGGGGTGGTGCGCGTTTGAGCCGGTGCTTTGCGGCACCTGCCTCGCCGACGCTCAGTCTTGCGCCGCTGCGCGGGGCGGCCGGGTGTCCCCGCTGCCTAAGTAGGCTGCGCCAACCACCAGCGCCGCAGCCAGCGCAACATTCCACTGCAAGGCCTGTCCGGTGGTGAGCAGCAGCAATACGGTGGACAAAATAGGCGTTGCAAAAGCCAGCAGTCCAATGCGCCGCGTGTCGCCCAATTTAATCGCCGCATCCCAAAGAAAAAATGCACCGCCTAAGGGCCCTAGCCCAAGCATGCCAATCAGCAGCAAATCTTGGTGGCTCAGCACCACGCGCGGCTCTAACACCAGGTGGCACAACAGCGACAGCGCACCTGAGATGGCGGCGAAGCTGCCCACGGCTGCTGTGGCAAATGTAGGCAAACTGCGGGTGCGCAAGGAATAACTGGCCCATACGAAGGCCGAAGCCACAGCAAACAGGTAGCCAGGATGGAACGCTTGCACCCCATCGGCCGAGCCGCCGCGGCCAAGAATGGCCATGGCTGCGCCCGCAAAGCCCATCAACGCGGCCAGGATGTGGCGGGTTTGCAAAACAACCCCTTTCAGAAACCAGGGTGCCATCACCACCATGCCCAAGGGCCACAGGTAATTGATCAAATTGGCCTCCACCGCCGGGGCGTGGCGCAAGGCCATGAACAGCAGAAAGTGAAAGCCAAACAACCCGTAGATGCCTACCAGCAAGGTGGGTAAAGGCACCTTCCAGCGCGCCAGTTGAAAACGCGATAAGGGTAGGGCGATCACGCTACCTACCAGCAGCCCTAGACCGGTTAAAAGAAACGGCGGCACATGGGCCAGGCGAACCCCCAAAGGTGCCAAAGCGCCCCATAAAACGATGGCGGCCAGCGCCAGCAAGTCAGCTTTCATTGCCAGGAAAAAAGTAAAGCAGAGCGCATGAAGTGTCGTAGGTCCGGTTTATTCAAGCAGGCAGTTTGATGGGTATTACCGCGAAGATGCGGTGCGCACAAACCAGGTGTCTGCCGGCGGGGCGCTTGCTAGCGATGTATCAGGACCTCCAACAATCGGTCCAAGCCCCCGCTATTTATCG
Organism: Comamonadaceae bacterium; assembly: GCA_947450255.1. Lineage (GTDB taxonomy): Bacteria > Pseudomonadota > Gammaproteobacteria > Burkholderiales > Burkholderiaceae_C > Allorhodoferax. The sequence continues at coordinate 1,190 of CANFVA010000191.1, read as the reverse complement.
CCACCATCGCCCTCTCGCGCACCGCCGGCTTAGCGTAGTAGGCCACAGACAGGCCGGCCGCCGACATCATGGGCAAGTCATTGGCGCCGTCGCCCATGGCAATGGCTTGGGCAGGCGCGATGCCCATGGTGGCGCAGGTGTGCAGCAGCATGCGGCGCTTTTCTTCGCCGTCGCAAATGTCGCCCCAGGCTTGCTCCACCAGGCGGCCGGTTAGCAAGCCGTCTTGCACTTCCAGCACGTTCGAGCGCGTCCAGTCGATGCCCAGCATGGCTTGCACCGCGTCAGTAAAAAACGTAAACCCACCCGACACCAGTAAAGTTTTTAGGCCCGCCGCTTTGCAGGCGCGTACCAGTTCGGCAGCGCCGGGGTTCAGGCGCAGGCGCTCGGCTAGCACTTGCTGCATATGCGCTACGCCAACGCCGCGCAGCAGGGCTACGCGCTGGCGCAGACTGGCTTTGTAGTCGGCAATTTCGCCGCGCATCGCCGCCTCGGTAATCGCAGCCACCTCGGCCTTGCGCCCGGCGGCATCGGCGATTTCGTCGATGCATTCGATGTTGATCAGCGTTGAGTCCATGTCAAAGGCAATCAGCTTGAAGTCTGCCAATCGCAGCGGCACGGTAATGCCTTGGAGAACCAGGCCGGGAGCAGGTGTTGTCATGGTGAGTAAGTGCAGTGGATGCGACGCAAGCAGGCGGGGGCCTCAGGCCTCAAACCAGTTTTGTATTTGCAGGCCCTGCACCCGTTCAAACTCGCGCCCATTGCGCGTTACCAGAATAAGTCCATGGGCCAGGGCGACGCCCGCAATCATGGTATCCACTGCGCCGATGGCTGTTCCTTGGGCTTCTAGTTGGGCGCGTACTTGCGCTGCTTGGCGGGCGGCTGCCAGGTCAAAAGGAAGTAGTTCAAAACGCGCCTGAAAAAGTGCGAGCCGCGCATGTTGTGCGCTGCGGTCGCGCGCCTTGTTGGCACCTGTCAGCAACTCCCAAAGCACCGGGGTACACAGCTTGAAGTCTTGGTCTTCGTGCTGGCGCATACGCTCGCGCACCTGGCCAGCATTTTTGAAAAAATAGATAACCGTATTGGAGTCAAGCAAAAAGGCCATGTCCGTGTCCTACCAGGGCTCGCGGGGCAGGTCGGGCACTTCGCCGGCGCGAATTTCTTCCAAACTGGGGAAATCGTCGGGCGATCCG
>CANFVA010000190.1 GCA_947450255.1 Comamonadaceae bacterium | reverse complement strand
TTTCAGTTATGGCGACGCGATGTTGCTGGCGCGGGCCACGCAAGCAACGGCCTAGGTCTTTGGGAAGTAGTTCACCCCCACCAAGCCTTGGTAATCCGCATCCTGCGTCCAGAAAGTGGCCCCGAATTCTTGCGCCATGCTGTACATCGCAGCGTCGGCCATGGCCAGTTGGTGGTGGGCCGCGATCTGCGCAGCGGCGATAGCGCGGGCATCGGTGAAATCGAGCACGCGGCCTAGGCGCATCACGTTCAAGCAGCGCTCCACCAGCTCGTAGGGCAAGCGGCGGCTGAGCGCTTTGTGGACTTCAAACAGGGCGATGGTGGGCACCAGCAGTGCATTGCGGTCTTCGATGACCGGCTTAAAAACGGGGCCATTGCCACCAGCCTGGAAAAACTCAATCCAACCGGAGGAGTCAACCAGATGCACTCAAAACTCCCGATCCGGCTCTTTTTCAGGCTCAATATCGCCCAGGTCATAGCCTTTGAGCATGCCGTAGTAAGCGCTAATGGGCAATTCCGGCTTGATAACCAGTTCAGCCCCGCGCAATTCAAAGTGGATGTGCGAGCCAGCCTTAATGCCCAGTTTGGCGCGCATAGCGGCGGGCAGGGTGACCTGGCCTTTACTGGAGACGATGGCCTCCACTTCTGCGATTTCCGACATTTTGAAATCCTTTACTTTATAAAAGTAAAGCGAAGTCTACAGAAAGCGCTGCTTTGCCGCAAGTGCCCCGCCTAAAATCGCCGCATGCTTGAATTTGACGTGCTAGCCCGAGATCCTGCCCGCCCCGAGGGCGCCTACCTGGGCAGCCTGGCGCGCCGGGGGCGTTTGCGGCTAAACCATGGCTTTGTGCAAACGCCCATCTTTATGCCCGTGGGCACCTATGGCACGGTCAAAGGCGTGATGCCCCAAAGCCTGCTCGACATGGGCGCGCAAATCATCCTGGGCAACACCTTTCACCTGTGGATGCGGCCGGGGCTGGACGTGATGGAAAAGTTCGGAGGCTTGCACCAGTTTGAAAAATGGGACAAGCCCATACTCACCGATTCGGGCGGATTTCAGGTCTGGAGTCTGGGCCAAATGCGCAAGATCAGCGAAGAGGGCGTGCGGTTTTCCTCGCCGGTCAATGGCGACAAACTGTTTTTGACGCCCGAAGTGAGCATGCAAATCCAGACCGTGCTCAATTCGGACATCGTGATGCAGTTTGACGAATGTACGCCGTATTTGTCGGTCGAGTCGGCCACCAAAGGCCAAATTACCACCGAGCGTGAAGCGCGCCTGTCCATGGAGCTCAGCCTGCGCTGGGCCGCGCGCTGCAAAACCGAGTTTGCGCGTCTTGCCAACCCCAACGCTTTGTTTGGTATTGTGCAAGGCGGCATGTTTGAGCATTTACGCGAAGAGTCACTGGCCGGTTTGGAGGCGCTGGACTTTCCAGGTATCGCGGTGGGCGGGCTGTCGGTGGGCGAGCCCAAAGACGACATGATGCGCATCCTGGAGCACATCGCCCCGCATTTGCCGCAGCACAAACCGCGCTATCTGATGGGCGTGGGCACGCCCGAGGACTTGATCGCGGGCGTGCAAAACGGCATCGATATGTTCGATTGCGTGATGCCCACGCGCAATGCCCGCAACGGGACCTTGTTTAGCCGCTACGGCGATTTAAAAATCCGTAATGCCCGCCACAAAAGCGATGCCCAGCCTTTGGACACCAGTTGCACCTGCTACGCCTGCGCGGGCAGCAGCGGCGTCTCCTGGGACGACGGCGGGCGCGAAGGGTTCAGTCGCGCTTATCTGCACCACTTGGACCGCTGCGGCGAAATGCTGGGGCCTATGCTGGCCAGCATTCACAACCTCCATTACTACCTCCATCTGATGCAGCAAGTGCGCGATGCCCTCGAGGCCGGACGCTTTGGCGCTTTTGTGGCGCAGTTTCACGCCGATAGGGCGCGCGGCGTCTAGCGTTTAGAGGCCACAAGCCTTTGCTACACTCAAGCCTATGTTTATTCACCGCAACAGCATCACAGGTCGTAGCGACCGGGGAGCCTGGCCCTGGCGTACCCGCACTGCTATGCGCCGGTCCACGTCTTTGCTGCCGGTTTAGTTCCTCAGCGCTTCGCGCGGGACTGTTGCGCACCTCTCCCCCTTTTGTTTGATTGAACGCGCCGCGCTTGCGGCCAGCGCCCTGGTCCGGCGTGTGTGGTGCTTGACACACCCGGTCCGCGCGGTACCTCATTTTTCGGGAAGGTGATTTGTTGTGACGACCAAAGAAGAGTTCTATGCCCTAGCGCGCCAGGGTTTTAACCGCATCCCTCTGACCGCCCAGGCGTTTGCCGATCTGGAAACGCCTTTATCGCTGTATTTGAAATTGACCGGCGACGCGCCTTACAGCTTTTTGTTGGAGTCGGTTGTGGGCGGCGAGCGCTTCGGGCGCTTTAGCTTTATCGGCCTGCCTGCGCGCACGGTGTTGCGTAGCAGCGGTTTTGGTGCTGCCTCCAAGACGGAAGTGTTGATCGATGGCGTCGGGGTGGAAAGCGCAGCGGGCAATCCGCTGGACTTTATCGCCGCCTATCAAAAGCGCTTCAAAGTGGCGCTGCGGCCGGGTATGCCGCGGTTTTGCGGTGGCTTGGCGGGCTACTTTGGTTACGACGCGGTGCGCTACATCGAAAAGAAACTTGAGGCTACTTGCCCGCCCGATGAAATCGGCTGCCCGGATATTTTGTTGTTGCAATGCGAAGAGTTGGCGGTGATTGACAATCTGTCAGGAAAATTGCATTTAATGGTGTACGTCGATCCCGCGGTGCCCGATGCCTATGTGCAAGGTAGTGCGCGACTGGCGGCGCTCAAAGCCAAGTTGGCCCAAGCGGTACCGATTCCGGCCGTCGTGCCCAGCCCACCGCAAGCCGCAGTGCGTGATTTTTCTAAGGCTGACTATTTGGCAGCAGTAGACAAAGCCAAGGAATTGATTGCTGGTGGCGACTTTATGCAAGTGCAGGTCGGCCAGCGCATCAAGAAGAAATACACCGAGTCGCCGTTGAGTTTGTACCGGGCTTTGCGCTCGCTCAATCCCAGCCCTTATATGTATTACTACAACTTCAGCGGTGCGACAGCCGACGGTGCGCCGGATTTTTATGTCATTGGCGCCAGCCCGGAAATTTTGGTACGCCAGGAGATTACCGAAGGCCAGACGAAAGTCACCATCCGCCCCTTGGCTGGCACGCGTCCGCGCGGCGCTACGCCTGAATTGGACAAAGCGGCAGAAGCCGAATTGGTGAATGACCCCAAAGAACGCGCCGAACATGTGATGCTGATCGACCTGGCGCGCAACGATATCGGGCGTATTGCGCAGATCGGTAGCGTCAAAGTGACCGATGCGTTTTGCGTGGAGCGTTACAGCCATGTCATGCATATCGTCAGCAATGTTGAAGGGGTGTTAAAGCCCGGAATGCAAAGCATGGACGTGCTCAAAGCCACGTTTCCAGCGGGCACCTTAACGGGCGCGCCCAAAGTCCATGCGATGGAATTGATTGACCAGTTGGAGCCGGTCAAGCGCGGCATTTATGGAGGCGCTTGCGGCTACCTCAGCTACGCGGGCGACATGGATGTGGCTATT
>CANFVA010000189.1 GCA_947450255.1 Comamonadaceae bacterium | reverse complement strand
GACCGTAAATTCCAAGCCATCCTGCCTTTGCGCGGCAAGATTTTGAACGTGGAAAAAGCGCGCTACGAAAAGCTGCTGACCAGCAATGAAATTTTGACGCTGATTACCGCGCTGGGCACTGGCATCGGCAAAGCCGGTGGCAGCACCGGCAACGACGACTTCAACGTCGCCAAGCTGCGCTACCACCGCATAATCATCATGACCGACGCCGACGTGGACGGCGCGCATATCCGCACCTTGTTGCTGACCTTCTTCTACCGCCAAATGCCCGAGCTGGTCGAGCGCGGCCATATCTACATCGCGCAGCCGCCGCTGTACAAAGTGAAGGCTGGTAAAGAGGAGTTGTACCTGAAAGACGCTTCGGCACTGGACAGCTTTTTGATGCGCATCGCGCTGATCAACGCATCGGTGTTTACCGGCGGCCCCAACGGCACTACGTTGCAAGGCGACACCCTGGCCGAGCTGGCGCGCAAGCACCAGGTGGCGCAAAGCGTGATTGCGCGCCTGCAAAACTTCATGGATGCAGAAGCCCTGCGCGCTGTGGCCGATGGTGTGGCGCTGAACTTAGATACCGTGGCGGATGCCGAACTGTCTGCCGCCGCCTTGCAAGCGCGCCTGCCCGATGCCGAAGTGGCTGGCGAGTTTGACGCCCGCAGCGACAAACCGATTCTGCGCATCAGCCGCCGCCACCACGGGAACGTCAAAAGCAGCGTGCTTACGCAAGACTTTGTGCACGGCGCAGACTACGGCGCGCTGGCCGAAGCCGCCAGCACTTTCAAAGACTTGTTGTCTGAAGGCGCCCGCGTCATGCGCGGCGAGGGCGAGCGCGCCAAGGAAGAAAAAGTGAGCGACTTCCGCCAAGCCATGGCCTGGCTGATCGCCCAAGCCGAAAACGGCACGGCACGCCAGCGCTACAAAGGCCTGGGCGAAATGAACCCCGCGCAACTTTGGGAAACCACCATGGATCCGACCGTGCGCCGCCTGCTCAAAGTGCAAATCGACGACGCCATCGAAGCCGACCGCGTGTTTACCATGCTGATGGGCGACGAGGTGGAACCGCGCCGCGAGTTCATCGAAACCAATGCCCTGCGGGCGGGGAATATTGATATTTAAGAAAAGTTACCAAGGGCGTGATCAGCAACTGCATTAGCCCGCTTAGCGACTTGCCTGTTGGCGCTCGGTGTCCTCGAGCAAGCCCAGTCCGGCACGGACGACTTCACTGACGTTGTTGTAGCGTCCGCTCTCGACTTGATCGTGGATAAAGGCCTCGAAATGGGGGCTCAGGGCAACGCTGGTGGGCATGGCACGCCTACTTAAGGTAACTTCCCACCCAGCCCTTCCCAGCTAGGTTTCACCGCCGCAATATGCCGCGCTTTCACATGCCCAAAGCCACGAATCTCTTCGGGTAGTTTGGCAAAGCGCAGCGCGTCGGGCAGGGTGCTGGGGCTCAAGTGCGTCAGCATGCGTTCCAGCGTCTGCATGTAGTTCTGCACCAGGGCGCGCTCGCCTTGGCGCTCTCCGCTGTAACCAAATATGTCTAGCGCCGTGCCGCGCAATACCTTGAGCGGCGCCAGCAAGCGAAAGCCCAAAGCCATCCAGGGGCCAAAGCGCTGCTTAATGAGGCGACCTTTTTCATCCTTCTTCGCCAAGAGTGGCGGTGCCAGGTGGTAGTTCACTTGGTAGTCGCCTTCAAACATAGCAGTGATTTTTTCGCGAAACGCCGGGTCGCTGTGCAGACGCGCCACTTCGTATTCGTCTTTGTAGGCCATGAGCTTGAACAGGTAGCGCGCCACGGCGCTGCTAAGCGGTAAATCTTTGGCGTCCGCTTGGGCCCCTAGCGCGCTTTCTGCGCTGCGCACTTTGGCCACCAAGTCGCGGTAGCTTTGCGCGTAGGCGGCGTTTTGGTACTCAGTCAAAAAAGTAGCGCGGTGCGCTATCAGCGCGTCCAGCGAGGTGGGCGCTTGCTTGCGCACCAATTGCACGGTTTGCGCAGGTAGCAAGCTGCGCTGCACCGCCGCCGGGTCGTACGCGGCCAAGCGGCCCCAGTGAAAGGCGGCCTGGTTTTTTTCCACAGCCACGGCGTTGAGTGCCATGGCTTGTAAAAGTGCATCCTGCCCCAGCGGTATCCAGCCCTTTTGCCAGGCATAGCCCAGCAGCACCGGGTTGGTAAAAATACTGTCGCCCAGCAATTCGGTGGCGATGGCTTCGGCGTCCACGCAGCCTAGCGATTGCGGCTCTTGCAGCGTGGCGGCAATGGCGGCCATACAGGCCTCACCGGGGTTGCTCCAGTTGGCGTTTTGCACAAACGCGGCGGTGGGTTGGCTGTGGCTGTTGAGCACCACACGGCTGCGCCCGGCGCGCAGGCGCAAGCTGGTTTCTTTGCCTGCGGTGACGATAGGGTCGCAGCCGATCACCAAGTCCGCGCAGGCCATGCCCACGCGGGTGGTGCGTATGGCGTCTTGGCTTTCGCTGATCAGCACATGGCTCCAGGTCGCGCCGCCTTTTTGCGCCAGGCCGCCCGCGTCTTGGGTGACGATGCCTTTGCCTTCGATATGCGCCGCCACGCCCAGCAACTGGCCGATGGTGATCACGCCGGTGCCGCCCACGCCCGCGACCACCAGGCCCCAGACGCCGTCATGCGCTTGTTGCAAATCGAACACCGCAGGTTCGGGCAGGCCGGCAGCCGGACCGCTGCTGGTGGATTGCGCAGTGCTTTGCTTTTTGCGCAACTTGCCGCCTTCCACGGTGACAAAGCTGGGGCAAAAACCTTTGACGCAGGAAATGTCTTTGTTGCAGGTGCTTTGGTTGATGCGCCGTTTACGGCCCAGCACAGTTTCTAGGGGCTCCACACTCACGCAATTGCTTTGCACGCCGCAGTCACCGCAACCTTCGCAGACCAACTCGTTAATCACCACGCGCGTGGCCGGGTCCACCATGGTGCCGCGTTTGCGGCGGCGGCGCTTTTCGGTGGCGCAGGTTTGGTCGTAAATGATGACCGTCGTGCCTTTGATTTCCCGCATCACGCGCTGCACCGCGTCCAGGCTGTCACGGTGCTCTACGGCCACGCCTTCGGGCAGGCCTTTGACGCCATCGTATTTTTCGGGTTCGTCGGTCACCACCACAATGCGCTGCGCACCTTCAGCGCGCATGCTTTGCGCGATCTGGATCACGCTATGGCCCTCGGCGCGCTCGCCGATTTGCTGGCCGCCTGTCATCGCCACCGCGTCGTTGTACAAAATTTTGTAGGTGATGTTCACACCTGCCGCAATCGACTGGCGCACTGCCAGCAAGCCACTATGAAAGTAAGTGCCATCGCCGAGGTTGGCAAAAATATGCGCGTCGTTCACAAACGGCTGCTGCCCGACCCAAGGCACGCCTTCGCCGCCCATCTGGGTAAAGCCGGTGGTGGCGCGGTCCATCCACAGCGTCATAAAGTGGCAGCCGATACCGGCCATGGCGCGCGAGCCTTCGGGCACGCGGGTGGAGGTGTTGTGCGGGCAGCCCGAGCAAAACCAGGGCTGGCGCTCGGCCAGCGGCGCGCCCAAGGCCAGCGCCTGCATAGACTTTTCTTTGGCGTCCAAAATCGCCAACTGCGCATCCATGCGGGCGCG
>CANFVA010000188.1 GCA_947450255.1 Comamonadaceae bacterium | reverse complement strand
GACTGCCAGCGAGTGCCCGAGACACCGTGGCCAGCGACAAACCGGTGGCCTGGGCAAGGGTTTGGGTGGTGACTTTAGGGGTTTTCATGGGGTGCAAACCCAAATGTAAACGTTATCATGCCATTTTTCTACTAGGAGAAACACTATGCGCTGGGTTTTGGTCGGTGCCAGTACGATTGCTGGCGAGTGGATGGTCGGAGCTATCCGGGCGGTGGGTGACGAGGTCGTGGCCGTGGTGTCGGGCGACCTGCAACGGGCCAAAGACTTCGCTGCCACCCACAGCATCCCCCATGCCTTGAAGGACGAAAAAGCCTACCCCGCCCTAGGCGCAGACGCGGTGTATATCTCCAGCACCAACGAGAAACACGAGGCTTCCGCCCTGTTTGCCGCTGCGCAAGGCTGCCATGTGCTGTGCGAAAAACCCTTGGCCACGAGCCTGGACGCCGCCATCCGCATGGTGCGGGCCTGCCGCGATGCCGGCGTGGTCATGGGTACCAACCACCATTTGCGCCATAACGGCCCGCACCGCGCCATGCGCGAGGTGCTGCGCGCCGGCACCCTGGGCAAACTGGTGGCGGCGCGCATGCAGCATTCGGTGTACCTGCCTGCGCATCTTCAAGGCTGGCGACTGGACAATCCAGCCGCAGGCGGCGGCGTCGTGCTAGACATCGTGGTCCACAACGCCGATTCACTGGCGTTTTTGCTGGGCGAATACCCCGTAGAAGTCTGCGCCATGGTATCCAACAGCGGCATGGCCCAGGGCCTGGAAGACAACGCCATGTCGGTCTGGCGCTTTGCCAGCGGCGTGACCGCCTCCAGCCACCAAGGCTTTAACACGCCCTATGCGGCGACCGGCCTGGAATTACACGGAACCCGCGCCAGCCTGCACGGCAACGGCATGATGAGCCAGCAACCCAGCGGCGACCTGGTGCTCAGCAGCGCACGCGGTAGCGAAGTGCTGCCGGTACAGCGCGCCAATTTGTATGAAGTGTGCTTGCAGGAAATGCACCGCGCCATCCGGGGCGAAGCCCACGACATGGCCGACGGCGTGGCCGGCGCCAAGTCCCTGGCGGTGGCGCTAGCGGTGCTGGAAAGCGCACACACCGGACGGCAAGCGAAGGTGGCGGACGTGGACGCGCTGTTGGCCTGATGCCTGAGGCGCAAACACGGACGCGAGCTGCATGTGATGCTGCATATGTCCGTCTTTGCGCTGCCATAGGCACGCCATAGCGAGGCCGAAGGCCGCGGCAATCCATGCGGTTTTTGCGCAGGGCTCGCCGCGTCGCTCCGCTCCCCGCGAAGACGGGTTGTGGCGGCTGTAGCGACGCCTAGGCCGTTGAGTCCCCAGCCCCACCTAATCCCGTAAACCACCGGCCTGCATCACGTCCCAGCAGGCGCCCATGGTGTGGTAATCGGTTTTACCCGCTGGTGACTTGGTGTTCTCCAACTTGCTGCCGTCGGCGGACAGGATGCGGAACCAGGCGCCGAACTGGTGGTCCACCAGGTGTTGCCAGCTCCATTGCCAGGTGCGCGTGTATTGGTCTAAATACGCTTGCTTGCCCGTAGCGCGCCACAGGCGCCAGGCGCTGGCGAAGGACTCGGCCTGCACCCAGAAATATTTGTCGCTGTCGCAGTGCTTAAAGTCCGGATCAAAGCCATAGACCAGGCCGCCGTGTTGGGCGTCCCAGCCGTGTTGGTAGGCGGCGCTGTGCAGTTCTTCTGCACGCTGTAGCCAACGCGCATTGGGTTGATGTTGCCAGGCAATCATCAGCAGCTTGGCCCATTCGGTTTGGTGGCCGGTCTGGAAACCCCATGGCTTGAAGATATTGCCGGGGTTATCGCGGTTGTAGTCCCAGTCCAGAGACCAGTCCTGGCGGTAATGCTCCCACACCAGTCCATGCGACTGTGCGGCCAGCTCAAACGCAAAGCGCTCTATCAGCAGCACGGCGCGGTCCCAATAGCGCTGCTCGCCGGTAAATTCAAAAGCCGTCAAACAGGCCTCGCACATGTGCATATTGGCGTTCTGGCCTCGGTAATCGATGAGCACGCCTTGGGGAGTAATTTCGTCGGCATAGGCGTGCGCGTCGCTCTGAAAAAACGCCGCATTCATCTGGTCAAACGCTTGGCCCACCGCTTCGCGCGAGCAGGCGCCGACCCTAAATGCGTGGCTATGCGCCAGCAGCACAAAGGCTTGCCCGTAGGCCATGGCGGTCGCGTCTTGCACGCGGCCCGCCGCTAGCGTCCAGCCGTACAAACCGCTGGGCAGGCGAAAGTTTTGCAAATGCGCCAACGCGTGGCGCGTCCAGTCCAGGTAGTGCGCGCGGCCGGTGTGGTGGTAGGCCATCGACCAGTTAAATACAAAGCGCGTCGCGCTGACCAAATGCCGGTGCGAGCGCTCGTACACCGTGCCATCGTCCAGAAAATAATGGAAAAAACCGCCCTCTGGGTCCAGGGCATTTGGCTCATAAAAAGCCAAGGTTTTGTCAATGTGCGTGGCTAAAAAACTACGGCTGTCAAATTCGGGGGTGCTCAAGGCAAAACTCCTGGTCTAAGACGTGAAAGAAAAATCCAGGGCCAGCGTGTGGCGGTAATCGCGCTGCGGGCCGTACCACACATCGCTGCCCCATGCCGGGCCGTTGGGCATGTCTTCGGTTTCCAAACACAGCCCCGCGCCTGCGCCATGGGCCACGCCCAAAGCCGGGCCGCTCGGGCGCAAACCAGCGCTGGCATACACATGCAACAAAGGCCGGTCGGTGCTGACCTGCATCGCCAACCCCCCGGCTTGCACACGGGCCACAGGGCGCAAGGCCCCGGCATCGCTGCGCAAAACCAAAGCGCCATCCAGATGCGGTACACACGCTGGTGCAAGCTTCGCGCCTGCGCGGAAATCAAAACAGGTTTCGGCCACCGGCACCGCTGGCAAAGGTAGTTCTTGCGCATCCACCGGGTGGTAGCGGTCGGCGTCCACTTGCAAGACATGCTGGCAAATAGTGGCCGCGCCATCGAGATTCCAGTAACTGTGCTGCACCAAGTTGATGGGGCTTTCAGCATCCACGCGGGCATCGGCTTGCCAGACCAGCCGGTCGCCTTCCAAGCGGTACTGCACTCGCGCCTGGCAGCGGCCCGGAAAACCCATATCGCCGTCGGCAGCGTCCAGCGTCAGGGTTACGCCGCTGGCATCGTGTTGCGCAATCTGCCAATCGCGCTGGCCCCAGCCTGATGTGCCGCCGTGGATGCAATGGCCTAGGGGATGGTTGGCATCCAGCGCATAGCGCTTATCGCCGCGTTGCAGCAGGGCGCCGCCAATGCGGTTGCCATAGCGCCCACACACCGCGCCCATGGACATGGTGTCCTGCCGGTAGGCTTCGGGGTCGCTAAAACCTAAAGACAAAGGCCGCACGCCTTCATGCGCATGCAGCCAAAACAATTGCATGAGGCGCGCGCCAAAGGGAATAACCCAGGCCTCAAAATTTTCAGACCGCAAGACCAGCACGCCATAAGGCGCTGACATGCGCGCCGGGTCGGGGTCGCCGCGCACTACCGGCACGGGAATTAGATGAGGTTGCGGTGCAAACGCAGCTCGGCGATGGCATGGCCGAGCACTTGCACTTCGCGCTCGGCACCCGGTTCGCGCTTGAAACCGGCCAGT
>CANFVA010000187.1 GCA_947450255.1 Comamonadaceae bacterium | reverse complement strand
CAAATAGCCTTGCAGGCTGGCAACGATCAGACCGGTAACCACCGTAGCCAAGGCCGCCCAACGGAACCAAAACAGTGCGGTCGGTGCAATTACCTTGCTGATAGCAGGCTTTTGCTCATCGGGGATTTTAGGCATGCTGGGGATTTGGACAAAGTTGAAGTACCACAGGAGGCCAATCCACATGACGCCGCAGGTCACGTGCAACCAGCGGAAGACAAAGCTCCACCATACGGGGGTGATTTGTACCGGGCTGCCTGACACAGCACCTGCGATCAGGACGATCGCGATGAGCAAGACCAGACCGGCCAGCAGTGTTTTTTGCAGGGATTGCAATATTTGGCTCATGAGCAAAACTCCAAAAAGATGATTCAGCGAAGAGGCGGATATTAACCGCTGCATGGGTCTAGGGCAAAAGCCCGTCCCTTTGCAGTTCGGGGCCGCCAGGCTCCGAGCAGCGCCGCAGGACCAGGGTGCGCGGCACCACCGGACAGGCGCTCACTACAATCTTTGCACTGCGATTGTTGGAGCAACGTGCCATGGAGCCGAGTGAACTGTCAGCCATGGGAGCCATTTCACCCCCTCGTCCGAGTGAGGTTGGGCACCATGCTTGAAGCACTTTTCTTGCTGTACTTTTCGGTGCTGTTGGCGACCCTGGTGTTCAAAAGTCGCATCGTGACAGGGCCTTGGCTGTTTCTGCTGCGGGCTTTTTTCCCGAATTGGAAGTTTTTTCACGCCACCGGCAATGTGCCCCACCTGTATGCGCGCTGGGCGCTGCCCAACACCGCGTCCGCAGATGCACTGCAATGGTCGCCATGGATACCTATCTTTCCCCGCCGCCCGCGCCGGGTGCTGCATGTATTTCATAACGCCGATACCAATCTGGCCCTGGTGCAGCAAAACCTGGTGGAGCATCTGGCCGCAGACCTGAACCATTTGCCCCCGGACGCGGACGCGCGCGCCCTGGTCAGTTACCAATTGGTGTCGCGCCTGGTCTGCCAAAGCCTGCAAGCCCGGCAACCGGACTGCACGCTCGGGCAGTTTGAGGTGCGCATGGTGCTGGACGGAACCACGGGCTTGTTACAAGAGGACACCATGATGCGCTCGCCGGTGCTGCCATGCCGGTAAGCGGCGCAGTCCGCGCGCTGGAGGTCTTGCTGGCATTGAGCATGCTGCTGCAAACCCTGGAATATCTGCGTATACGCCAGGCCCTGACGGTGCAAGGCTTGTGGGCTTGGCCGGTGCAGCGCGCCGACATTCCCCCTGGCCCGATGCAGAAACTGCTGGACCTGTTGTTTAGCGATAGCGCAATGCATTGGCATTTGCTGCTGCGCCTGCCGGTCTTGCTGGTGCTGGCTTGGCAGGGCAGCAGCCTGGCGCTGGCGGTGTTTTTGTTTGCCAGCCATGTGCTGATGCTGATCCGCTGGCGCGGCGCGTTTAACGGCGGCAGCGATTTCATGACCTTGGTGGCGCTGACCGGCCTGCTTTTGGCATCGCTGGTGGCGCTAGGCGGCGACGCGTACTTGGCCTGGCGCGCGGGCCTGTGGTACATCTGCTTGCAATCCATTACCTCTTACTTTATGTCTGGCTGGGTGAAGCTAATGCAGTCCGAATGGCGCAGCGGCCAGGCCATGACGATTTTTCTGAACGCCGCTATTTACGGTCCCCTGCCGCCTAACAGCCTGTTGCGCAAGCCCTGGCTGGCCCGCCTGGGCGCATGGGCTTTTATCGGCTGGGAGTGCGCTGCGCCCCTGGCGCTGCTGCATCCGCTGGTGGCTTTGGTTTTTTGCGCTATTGCGCTGTTGTTTCATTTCCTGGTTTTCTTGTTTTTCGGCCTGAATCGCTTTTTTTGGGCCTGGATGGTTACATTTCCCGCCATACTTGCGTGTTCGGCGCAGCGGGTTTTTTGGTAAAAGTGGGCGCATTGCGCCGGGTGCCAGCGCAGGCCGCCAGTGCGCTACGAATAAGGAAAAGCTATGTTGGAGTGTTTAATCGTTGGCGACAGCATCGCAGCCGGTCTGGCCGAGCTGCGGCCGGAATGCAAAACCTATAGCAAAGAGGGTCTGAGCTCGCAAAAATGGAACAAGGAGTTCATGAAGAAGACGCCGCTGATCGCCAAGCGCGTCATCATCAGCCTGGGCTCGTATGACCATTTTTATGTGTTTACCGAAACCGAATTGCGCGTGCTGCGCAAGCTGACCGAAGCGGACAGGGTGTATTGGGTGTTGCCTGCCGGTAATGACCCGAAGTACCAGGTGGACATCGGCAAAACGCAAAAAATTATCCGGCGCATCGCAGAAGAAAACGAAGACATCGTGCTGCCTATCACCCGCACCGAAGAAGATGGCATTACCCCCAATGACAACGGCTACAAAATGCTAGCCGATCGCATTAAGAAATAAGCTTTCGCCGCCTGCGCCAGACCACCAGCGCCCACACCGCGCCAGCCAGCGCCAGCCACCAAGGCCAGGCAGCGCGCAACTTGGGTAACAGATAGTGGTGCACCGCGTAATACAAACCCGCTTTTTGCAGATCAAAGCCCTCGTGACCTGCCCCCATTTGCCACACCACTCATAAGTTGGAAGTCCGGGTTAAGGTTAATCTAAATTTGAATTCAGTCTGTAACGCCCAGAAACAAAAAAGCCCCGCTCTTGTGAAGCGGGGCTAAGTTGATGATTTATATGGGGTGGCTGATGGGGCTCGAACCCACGACAACAGGAATCACAATCCTGGACTCTACCAACTGAGCTACAGCCACCGTAATCGCCAATTATAAACTGGCCTCGCCTTGGCAAGGCCGCAGCGCAACCCCTACTCTGTGCCGGCAACAGCCGCGCTGGCGCCCGCTTGGGGTTTAGCGACTTTGATCTGCACCTTGAAGCGCTTTTTCAAGACTTCGTAATACGCGTCCCATTCCGCGCCGGCCAACCAGCGTGCCATCTGGCCGCGCTCTTGTTCGGCCACCGCAGGCTGTGGCGGGTTGCGGGGCAAGACCTTGTTCACGCGGGCCACGGCATACCCTTGGGCGCCAAGGTCCACACCTAGCCAAACCGGCAATGCGGAAGTATCCGCGCGCATGACGGCATCCATCAGGGCCGGGCTCATGCCTGGAACAGGCTGATCGCGGCCCAGTACAGTCGCGGCGCCGAGCTTGCCTTCGTCGGCTTGTTTTTTCCAATCCGCCAGTTTGGCTTCGCCTTCCTTTTTCGCCATTTCCTGCGTGCGCGACTGCACCAGCCGGTCTTTCACGTCGGCCTTCACTTCGTCGAGCGGGCGGGTGCGCGGGGGGTAGTGCTTGCTAATGCGCGCTGCCACCAATTGGCTGGGGCCGGTTTCTATGGCCTCGGTGTTGTGTTTTTTCTCGATGGCATCCGCGCTAAACAGCGCAGCCAGCAATTTAGCATTTGCCAACGGACCGGCAGTGCCCTTGGCCGGTATTTTGGGCAGGCCGTTGGCGGTTTGGACGGTGAGCTTGAGCCGGTCCGCCGTGGCTTGCAAGCTATCGGCCTGCTCATACACAGCATTGGTAAACACCTCAGCCTGTTCAGCAAATTTCTTCTGCGCCTGCTGGGTCTTGAGTTCTGCTTCAAGCTTCTCGCGCATGCTGTCAAAGCTGGGAGCGGCAGGCGTTTTGATGTCGGTTAAGCGGATGATGTGGTAGCCAAAATCGCT
>CANFVA010000186.1 GCA_947450255.1 Comamonadaceae bacterium | reverse complement strand
TATTGCAAGCGGCTGCACGCAGCGCCCTACCTCTTGCTCGGAACCTTATGCCCTACGCCCACATCCTGCTCGACCAGCAAACACCGATTGCCACCCTGACGCTCAACCGTCCCGACAAGCGCAATGCCTTGTCGGCGGACATGATGCGCGAGATCACGCATGCGCTGCGCACGGTGGGCGACAGCGATGCGCGCGGCCTCATCTTGGCGGCCAACGGCCCGGTGTTTTCGGCCGGCCACAGTTTTGCAGACATGGCAGGACAGGACCTGGACCATTTGCGCGCCTTGTTCGATTTGTGCACCACCATGATGAACACGGTGCAAGCGCTGCCGCAGCCGGTGATCGCCAAAGTGCATGCGCTGGCCACGGCAGCGGGTTGCCAGCTCGTGGCGACTTGCGACCTCGCGCTGGCGGCCGATAGCGCCAGCTTTGCGATACCCGGCGGTAAGGCCAGCTTGTTTTGCCACACGCCTTTGGTCGCCGTGGCGCGCAATATAGGCCGCAAGCGGGCGATGGAGATGGCGCTTACGGGCGACGCCATCGACGCCGCTACGGCCGCCGACTGGGGTCTGATCAACCGCGCGGTGCCAGCCGCGCAACTGGACGCCGCAACGCTGGATTTAATCAGCCGCGCCAGCCGGGGCTGCGCCGTCTCTAAAGCCATGGGCAAGCAAGGCTACTACCAGCAAATCGAACTGCCCCAGCCAGAGGCTTACGCCGTCTCTGGCGAACGCATGGCCCAAGGCGCGGCGCGGGAGCTGGCGCAAGAAAGCTTCCATGCGTTTTTGAATAAACGCAAGGCATAGCGTTGCGCTGCGTCAGCAGGTCTGCGCCACCCAGTCCAGCAACTTGAGCCGCTGTACTTTGCCCGAGGGGCCACGTGGCAAGTCCTGCACAAAATGGAATACCTTGGGCGTTTTGTAGCGCCCCAGATGCTCATGGCAAAACGCGCGCAAAGCGGCTTCATCGGCGGCGCAGCCTTCACGCAGCACGATGCACACCATGATCTCTTGGCCGAAATGCGCATCGGGCATGCCGGTGGCCGCAGCGTCGAGCACGCTGGGGTGGCGTAAGAGCACTTCGTCGATCTCGCGCGGCGCGATGTTCTCGCCACCTTTGATGATCAGCTCTTTGATGCGCCCGGTGACAAAGAAAAAACCGTCGGCATCGCGGTGTCCCAGATCGCCGGTGCGCAGCCAACCGTCGGGCGTAAAGCTGGCGCGGGTGGCGTCCGGGTTTTTGTAGTAGCCCTGCATCACTTGCGGGCCACGGATGGCAATTTCGCCAGTCGTGCCATCGGCCACCGGGCGCAAGTCTGCGTCGATGACACAGGCTTGGCAACCCGAGGCTTTACCCACTGAACCGAGCTTGCGCAAGCTGGGCTCATAAGGGTTGGAAAAGGAAGGCGCTACCGTCTCGGTCAGGCCCATGGTCTCGATGACGCCGATACCAAAGCGCTGTTCAAAAGCCTGTAAGTGCGCTGGCGGCAAAGCGGCTGAGGCACTGCGGCAAAAGCGGATGTGGCCCAAGCTTTCGCCCTCAGGCGCAGCGCCTTCTAGCAAGTACGAAATCATGGTGGGTACCACGTTAATCCAGGTGCATTGCGCGTGCAGCGCTTGCTGCCAAAAACGCGCCGCCGAAAACTTAGGCGGCATGGCCAGGCTGCCGCCATGGGCCAGCGGCGCCAGCATGGTGACGGCAAAGGCGTTGATATGGTAGAGCGGCAACACCGCCAGCACGCGGTCGCGCGCACCCAGGCGGTGTTCGGCACTGATAGCCATGGCATTGGCCGCCAGATTGGACTGCGTAAGCACCACGCCTTTGGGCACGCCGGTGGTGCCCGAGGTGTACATCAGCAAAGCCATGGCCTCGGCTTGGGGTTCAGGCATGGACGTAGGCTGCAAGGAACCGAGCAGGCTGTCATCGGCATCCATATCCGGGCTGCACACCAGCAAGCCCACCGGCCGCGTTAAGGTGGCCAACACGGCTTGCACACGCTCGGCCCAATCCGGGCTGGCGATCACCAGCTTGCAATCGCTGTGCTCCAGCACATAGCGCATTTGCTCCGTGCTGGAGAGTAGATTGACCGGGTTCACGCACCAGCCGCCATGCATGGCACCGAGCAGCAAGCGCAAAGTGTTCAGGCCATTGGACATGACCAGGGACACGGTATCGCCCGGCTGCAAACCCTGGCCCATGAACAGCGTAGCGACCTGGCCGCAGTAATGCGAAAGCGCGGCGAAGCTTATGCTTAATGGGGTAGGCGCAGCGCCCTCGCCTGCATCACCCTCGGTGCCTACGTTCGCAGGGCGCATGCTAGCTGGGGCATGTGCGCCGCCCTCGCCCCCCGAATGCGGCTTGCGAAAAGCCGCGCCGGTTACCACGCTTTGGCTTTGCGCGTTTGCGTCACCGGCATCGAGCGCCAGCGCATACAGCGCATCGGGCCGCGCCGTGGTTTGCACCTCCAACAGCGCACGCACCGTGCACGGCAGCAAATCCTGGCTCATGCGCGGCCGTATTTGGCGAAATAGTCCGCCAGCAATTGGTCCTCAGAAGGAACGTGCTCGGGTATGCGGCGCGAGATGCGGGTGATGTTGAGGTAGTGGCGGTAGTTCATGTTCTCGGAAAAATTGTTTTTGCCCCAGGTGCCGCAACCCATGGACAGGCTAAAGGGCAAGCCGTTGTCAAAGCTGCCACCGGTAGCGATGCAATGCGCCTGGTCCACGATCACGCGCGAGACCGGCAGCCGCAAACCCAGCGCCAGCGCCTGCGCGGGCCGCGCACTGTGCAAGCCCACCGAATGGCCCGCGCCTTGGAACGCATACAGGCGCTCCACCGTGGCCATGGCCGCTTCAAAATCCGGTACGCGGTACAGGGTCAAGACCGGACACAGTTTTTCTCCGGAAAACGGATAGTCTTCGCCGGCTCCCGTCTCTTCCACCAACAACACGCGCGGCTGCAAAGCGGCCACATCCAACAGGCCCGCACGCTGCGCCACCACCGTCGCGCTTTGGCCGATAACGGCGCTAGAGAGCTTGCCATCGGGCCACATCAGCGCTTGCAAGCGCGCTTTTTGCGCAGTATCGAGCAGCACCGCACCACCGGCTTGCAAAGCTTGCAGCAATGCGGGCGCCGCCGCGTCCAACACCACCAAGCTGTTTTCAGAGGAGCAACTGGTGGCGTTGTCAAAGGTCTTGGAGCGCAAGATGCGCTCGGCCGCTAGCGCCATATCGGCGCTTTCATCGACGATGCCCGCCACATTGCCCGCACCCACACCAAAAGCCGGTGTGCCGCTGGCATAGGCGGCGCGCACATTGGCTTGCGAGCCAGTGGCCACTACCAAATCGCAAGCCGCCATCAGCGCATAGGTGGCCGCTTTGCTGATCGGCGCGGGCAGCACTTGCACTAGGTCAGGTGGCGCGCCGATGCGGTCTAGGGCCGCGTGGATGTATTCGAGCAGGCGGGCACTTGTAGCCCAGCCTTTGGGCGAGGGCGCAACGATGACCGCATTGCGCCCTTTGAGCGCATTGATGATTTTGTTAGCCGGGGTGGCCGCCGGGTTGGTCGATGGCGTGATGGCGCAGACCACGCCTACCGGACGCGCAATTTCGGTAATGCCAGTAGCGGGGTTGTCGGAAATGACGCCTACCGATTTCGCGCCCTGCAAATCGCGCAGCAAGCCCAAGGTTTTGCGGTAGTTTTTGCGCAGCTTGTCGGGTACGTTGCCGATGCCGGTGTCTTGCACCGCCAACTCAGCCAAGGCCTGGTT
>CANFVA010000185.1 GCA_947450255.1 Comamonadaceae bacterium | reverse complement strand
TTCAGCAGGCTTTGGGCCGCCATCACAAAGCTGGCCTCGGAATTGGGGTCCGCCAACATGCCATTTACGCCGTTGCGGATGACGTCGCCCGCGGCCGCGTGGTCAAAAGCGACCACCGCCAGGCCGGAGGCCATGGCCTCTAAGGTCACGTTGCCAAATGTCTCGGTCTTGCTGGCAAATACAAATACATCCGCACTGGCGTAATGGCGCGCCAAGTCCTCGCCGGTGCGAAAGCCCGCAAAGATGATGCCCTTGTCCTGCGCCTGCTCGAGTTCAGCACGCATAGGGCCATCGCCCACCATGACCAGGCGCAATCCTGGCTGCAACTGCTTGGCTGCCTGGTAGGTCTTGATGACCATCTGCAAGTTTTTTTCTACGGCAATGCGCCCCACGTACAGCATTACTGGGCTCTCGTCCCGCACGCCCCACTGCGCACGCAAACCTGCGTCGCGCTTGGCGGGGGAAAACAACTGCGTCTCCACTCCGCGCGGCACCACGTGCAAGCCTTTGAAGCCTTTGTGACCCAGCTCATGCGCCAAATTAGCCGTTGGCACCATGGTAGCGTGCGCGCTGTTGTGGAACTTCTTCATGTAGGCCAAGATGGCCCCGCTGAGCCAGGCCAAACCATAGTGTTGGCTATAGGCGTGGAAGTTGGTACGAAAGTCGGTGCTGATCGGCAGCTTCAGCTTGCGGGCCGCTTGCAGTGCAGACCAACCTAATGGGCCTTCGGTGGCGATATGCACTACATCGGGTCGCTGGCGTGTCCAAAGCTTGAGCAACTCGCGCTTGGCCGGCAAACCCATGCGCAACTGCTTGTAAAACGGGATAGGCATGCCGCGTACCAGCACCTCTTCAAAATTGGTGGTGTTATCGGCGGTTTGCCCCGCCTGCTGGCGCGGCCTGACCAGCCACACAACATGGCCTCGTTCACGCAGGCCCAGCACGATTTTTGAAAGGGTGTGCGCTACGCCGTTGATATCGGGCGGGTAGGTCTCGGTGACCACGGCGATTTTGAGGGCAGTGTGCGCAGGCGCAATGCGCTCGACTTGGATGGCGGAGGGTGTGCTCATGCTTGCGAATGTCGCAAAGCAATGCAGCAGTTTGATGAAACTTACATGACGTTTTAATGAACTGCTGGCGCAGGACTGTGCCCGCGTGTTTTGTCATCAAGTTTTCATGCAAAAGCGGGACATTGCGACTGCTAGGTCGTGTCGCGCCTAGTCTTTATGTCCATCAGGAGCCACTATGCATCCCTTTTTCCAAACCGTCGCCACCCAGCGTTGGGACGATCACCGCTATTACCACCATAGCCGCATCAACCAGTTTTTGCATTTGATCAGCGCAATGTCGTTTCTGGTGGCTTATGTATTTCTCTTTATCGACCCGGTCGTCTCCGCGCTGGTTGCGTGGTTGGTGTCTATGACTACGCGTCAAATCGGTCATTTCTTTTTTGAACCTAAAGATTACGACCATGTGAACCAGGCCACCCATGAATACAAAGAAGAAATCAAGGTCGGCTACAACTTATTTCGCAAAATCATTTTGCTAAGCATCTGCGCCGCTATTCCCGTGATCGCGTATTGGATGCCCGACGCTCTGCAATGGGCGGTTCCCGAGGCCTACGAAGACACCCCCATCCGCATGACCGCCATGGCCTGGTTGTTTTTAGGCGCCGGTGGTTTGGTGTTCCGCGTCCTGCAACTGTGGAAGCAAGAAAACCTGACCGCCGGTTTGGCCTGGGCTTACAAAATCATCACCGACCCGGTGCATGACATCAAGATGTACCACAAGGCCCCGCTCTATTTGCTGCGCGGCCAGATGATCGACCCCATGGAGCACGTCAGCGCCCCCGGTCACTAAGCTTTAGCGCGCAAGGCCTGCACCCGTTAACGCAAGACGCCACTAAGCCTTAGCGACTGCGGCAATAAAGCATCAGCGCACCAGGCCACCGAGCAAAGGCCAGCGCTGTTGCAGCATCTCTTTAAGTACCTGGCGGCGGATAGAGCGGTGTGATTGCGCCGCATCCTTCCACCACCAGGCGTCTGATTGCATTGCCAAGCTAGCCGCTACAAAGCGCTCGCAAAACATATCAAAGGTCTGGTCATCAAAGTTGAAGCTAAAAATCATGCGGCCCGAGCCCACCCAACTCAGGGCAACGCCATGTTCGCGCAAATAGTATTGCAGCAGCCAGTGGTAACGGCCCGGCTGCTCAAACACCACGGCCCACACGCTCTCCATGCCACGCACCCGCACCGGTACGCCGGCCTCTTGCAGTCGCTGGTTCAGTTGGGCTTGCCGGCCATTCCAAGTGGCCGATGCATTGGCATAGACCGCTTGCACTTCGGGCGTTTCGATGTAGTGCAAAAACACATTCATGGCGCACATCACATACGGGTGGGCGTTAAAAGTGCCGCGTGCAAAGCAGACGTCGCCGGGCTTGTCGCCGTCAAAGCGCTTCATCCAGCGGCTTTGCCCGCAGACCACGCCCACGGGCAAACCGCCACCCAAGGTCTTGCCATAAGTCACCATATCGGCACGCACTCCAAAATATTCCTGCGCGCCGCCGTATGCCAGGCGAAAGCCCAAAAACACCTCATCCAAAATCAGTGCAATGCCTTTTTCGGTACACACTTCGCGCAGCGTGTGCAGCCATTGGCGGTAGGCTTCTTTGTCGTAGCCTACGCTGCGCCCGCCATCTATCAAGGTGGCATCGGTGGGCGCGGCGCGGTTGGGGTGCAGCGCCTGCAAGGGGTTGATCAGCACGCAGGCAATGTCATTGCGGTTGCGCAACACGCGCAAAGTATTGGCATGCATTTCATTGAGTGTCAGCGTATCGCCCGAGGGCGGCATCGGGTTGCCGGGGCCGGGTTGCACATCGTCCCACCAGCCGTGGTACGAGCCGGTAAAGCGCGCGATTTTGCGCTTACCACTGTGGTAGCGCGCCATGCGCACGGCTTGCATCACCGCCTCAGTGCCCGACATATGGAAAGACACCTCTTGCTGGCCGGAGATGCGGCACAGGCGCTCCACGTTATCGCGCACCACCGGGTGGTAGGCGCCCAGTGTTGGCCCCAAGGTTTCGGCCATGGCCGAGCCTTTGCGAATGCAGTCTTTGTAAAAGTCCAGGCCAAAGAGGTTGACGCCATAGGAGCCGGTCACGTCGATATGGCGCTTGCCGTCCATGTCGGTGAGCCAGACGCCTTCACTGGACTGCCAGAAATTGCCGGTCTTCACATAGCGGTACAGCACCTCACGGAACTGGTAGGGCACGCGAATCTGGCTGATCAGTTGCATGTCGGACACCATCGCTTTGGTGGCATCGGTATGGGCAATTGTCAGCGGGCTGCTTTCGCGCAACTGCGTACCCAGGCGCGCCAGGGCTGTTTTGCGCTGTACAGCGACCGGCTGCGGCGCACCATCGGCTGCAAACCAGGTTGCTTCGTCATAGCTGTATGCGGGCAGCCAATGCGCCATGCGCTTGGCCATGCGCAAATGTCCGCCCAAAGACGGGTGCTTGGCCAGCGACAACTCCAGCCGCTGCTTCACCCGCCCCGCCACCACCAAAGTTGCGCCTGCGCCGGCGGCCCATGTCAGCCATTGAACCATTTCGCCAGAAGTTTGCATATGACTTCGCTTTCCTTAAAACCCTCTTTGTATGACCTTGCGGTTAAAGAATGATGACTATTTCAGAACGCATCCAAAAAATATTTGCCCAGGAAGACATCAACTTCTTGCTCACCAACCGTATTCCGCGATTAGCCACCACGCACTTGGTCGGTTGGTTCAGCCA
>CANFVA010000184.1 GCA_947450255.1 Comamonadaceae bacterium | reverse complement strand
TTTGTGCCCCAGGGTATTGGCGCTGACCTGATCGCCACCATGGAGGGCTTTAGCCGCACTGACTTGGATACCTACGCGATGGAGTCGCAGCGCCGCGCCGCGTATGCCCAAGCGCAAGGCTATTTCGACCATTCCATCATGCCGGTGCATGACGCCGTGGGCAATGTGATTTTGGACAAAGACGAGTTCATTAAGCCGCGCACCACCATGGAAGGCCTGGCCTCGCTCAAGCCCGCTTTCGAGCAAATGGGCGCCATGGGCTATGACCAGGTGGCGCTGTCGCGCTATCCGCAGGTAGAGCGCATTTTGCATGTGCACCACGCCGGTAATTCATCGGGCATCGTCGATGGCGCAGCCGCCGTGCTGATCGGCAGCGACGCCGCCGCCAAACAACACGGCCTCACGCCACGCGCGCGCATCGTGGCCACGGCCCTGAGCGGCGCCGACCCCACCATCATGTTGACCGGCCCCATGCCGGCGGCGCGCAAAGCGCTGGCCAAGGCCGGTATGACTATGGACCAGATGGACCTGGTGGAAATTAACGAAGCCTTTGCCGCCGTGGCCATGCGCTTTATGAAAGAGATGAAAGTGCCCCACGAAAAAACCAATGTCAATGGCGGCGCTATCGCCATGGGCCACCCGCTGGGCGCCACCGGCGCCATGATTTTGGGCACGCTGATTGACGAACTGCATCGCCGTAATCTGCGCTACGGCATGGCTACGCTGTGCGTGGGCGGCGGCATGGGCATTGCAACTATTGTGGAAAGAATCTAAGCATGCAGACCATTCGCTACGCGCTGCAAGACGGCATCGCAACCGTCACCTTTGACGAGCCCAATTCTCCCGTCAACACCATGTGCCTGCAATGGCAGCAAGACATGGATGCTTTGGCTGCGCAAGTGCTGCAAGACAAAGACAGCATCCGGGGCATCATCCTGGCCTCGGCCAAATCCACGTTTTTTGCTGGCGCCGACCTCAAAAGCACCATGCGCTTGCAGCCGTCGGATGCGTCCAGCGCGTTTGCCAGCATCGAGCGCATGAAAAAGTCTATGCGCACTTTAGAGACGCTGGGCAAACCGGTGGTCAGTTGCCTGAACGGCACCGCGCTAGGCGGCGGCTGGGAAGTGGCCTTGATTGGCCACTACCGCATCGCGATAGAAGACCGCAAGATCCAGTTCGGCCTGCCCGAAGTAACGCTAGGCCTGCTGCCCGGCGCCAGCGGTGTGACCAAAATGACGCGCCACCTGGGCCTGATGGGCGCACAGCCGTTTTTGGTGGAAGGTAAATTATTTGGGCCTGCGCAAGCGCTGGAAATGGGATTGGTACACGCCCTGGTAGCGCCTGGCCCCGAGGCCGCGGCCACCATGCGCGCCCACGCGCTGGAGTGGATTGCCGCCAACCCGCAAGCCCATCACCCCTGGGAAGCCAAAGACTACAAAGTGCCCGGCGGCCTGCCTAGCAACCCCAAAGTGGCCGGCATGCTGCCGGTGGCCCCGGCCATGCTGAAGAAGCAAACCCGCGGCCTGTATCCGGCGCCCGAAGCCATCCTGGCCTGCATGGTGGAGGGACTGCAAGTGGACCTGGACACCGCGCTGCGCATCGAAAGCCGCTACTTAGCGCTTCTGATGACGGGCACCAACGCCCGCTCCATGATCAACACCTTTTTCTTCAACCTCAACGCCATCAAAAGCGGGCGTGCGCGCCCCGCCGATGTGCCGCGCTTTACGCCAAAGAAAGTGGGTATTTTGGGCGCTGGCCTGATGGGCGCTGGCATTGCCTATGTGCAGGCGCGAAAAGGCATAGCTACCGTACTCAAGGATGTGAACCTAGAAAAAGCCCAGCACGGCAAAGCCTATAGCAGCAAGCTCTGCCAAGGCATGGTGGACAAGGGCCGCATGACGCTACCGGCCATGGCGCAAACCTTGGACTTGATACAGGCCACTGGCGACACCGCAGATTTAAAAGACTGCGACCTGATTATCGAAGCCGTGTTTGAAAACCGCGAGCTCAAAGCCCGCGTCACGCAAGAGTCTGAACCATTGCTGCGTGAGGGCGGCTTTTTCGCGTCCAACACCTCCACGCTGCCCATCAGCGGCCTGGCCACCGCCAGCCGCGCGCCGGCCAAGTTTGTCGGCATCCATTTTTTCAGTCCCGTGGACAAAATGAAGCTGGTGGAGATCATCCGGGGCAAAACCACCGACGATGAAACCATTGCCCGTGCGTTTGACTATGTGCAAGCCATTGGCAAGATGCCGATTGTGGTAAATGATTCACGCGGCTTTTTTACCAGCCGGGTGTTTGGCACCTTTGTCATGGAAGGCGCTGCGATGCTAGGCGAAGGCATACCTGCCACAGTCATTGAAAGCGCCGGTCTGCAAAGCGGTATGCCTGTGGGCCCGCTGGCAGTGCTGGACGAAACTGCCCTGTCGCTGAGCGTGCATGTGATGGAGCAAACCATGGCCGATTTCGCGGCCGAGGGCAAAAGCTATATGCCCCGCCCCGGCGAAGCACTGGTGGCCGAGATGGTCAAAAAGCATGGCCGCCCGGGCCGCGCTGGCGGCGGTGGTTTTTACGACTATCCGGCCGAAAAAGGTGGCAAAAAAGCCCTGTGGCCTGGCCTGAAAACCTTGTACGAAAAGCCCAATGTGGCCTGGGACATCCAAACCCTGAAAGACCGCTTGCTGTATCGCCAAGCGGTCGAGACCGCGCGCTGCCTGCATGAAAACGTGTTGACCAGCGTGCACGAGGCCAATATCGGCTCCATTTTTGGCATCGGCTTTCCGGCATGGACGGGCGGTGCTATGCAGTTTATTTACGGCATGGGTCTGGACGCGTTTGCAGCGCGCTGCGAAACGCTGGCCGCCCAGCATGGCGAAGGCTTTGCCCTGAGCCAGGCGGTCAAAGACACGATTACCCGTTACCAACCGGTGTACTGAAGAAGACAGTTCCGTACACCAGTGCATGCAATAATTCTCGCTGCCCTATAACCAGGAGACAGGCATGCGGTTGGTGAAACGGATTTTGCTGGGCTTGCTCGCCTTAGGCCTGTTGCTGGCGGCGCTGGCGTGGATATTCCAGCGCGAAGTCGGAACCAGGCTTTTGCAGCGCATTGCGCA
This sequence comes from Comamonadaceae bacterium, assembly GCA_947450255.1. GTDB lineage: Bacteria > Pseudomonadota > Gammaproteobacteria > Burkholderiales > Burkholderiaceae_C > Allorhodoferax. The sequence continues at coordinate 705 of CANFVA010000184.1, read as the reverse complement.
AACCCAAGTGGGGCGCAATATCGTGCCCGATTTGCCCGATGGCCTGCATTTGGCCTTGTGCGGCACCGGCTCTCCGTTTCCCGACCCTAGCCGCGCTGGGCCTTGCTCGGTGGTGATTGCCGGCGACCGGATTTTCATCATAGACGCTGGCGAAGGCGCGGCCCGTAACCTCGGCTATATGGGCATTCCCACCGGCAAAGCCGAGGCCTTGTTTCTGACCCACTTTCATTCGGACCATATCGATGGCCTCAGTCCCATCATGTTGCAGCACTGGGGTCTGGCCTCTTCCACTGCACCGCTGCCTGTCTATGGGCCTACGGGGGTGGATAAAGTGGTCGATGGATTGCGGTCGGCCTATGTGTTGGACTATGGCTATCGCGTGAGCCACCACACCGAAAAAATCATGCCGCCTGGCGGCAGCGGCGGCAAAGGTATGCCCTTCGATCTTCCACCCAAAGCCCAGGGCGATACCTTGGTAGTGATGGATGACAAAGGCCTGAAAGTGACGGCCTTTCGCGTCAACCATGCGCCTGTTGAACCCGCCGTAGGTTACCGCTTTGACTACAAAGGCCGCTCTATCGTGATTAGCGGCGACACCACCAAAGTACCTTCGGTGGTGGCTATTTCCAAAGACGTGGATATCCTGCTGCACGAAGCTTTGCAACCCAAGCTCGTGGGCCTTTTAGGCGACGCTTTCACGAATAA
>CANFVA010000183.1 GCA_947450255.1 Comamonadaceae bacterium | reverse complement strand
TCGGGTCGCGTGCAATGCGCGACCGTCCGCCAATGATTGGTAGCGGCCAATCACCAAGAAAGAAACACAGTCGCCTAGGACCCCCAGGATTCCTCAGACTTTGCCCGGAGATCTCATGGCTTATACATACACAGAACGCAAACGCATACGCAAAAATTTCGGTAACCGCGACAGCGTGCTCGAAATCCCTTACCTGCTGCAAATGCAAAAAGACGCCTACACCGCGTTTTTGCAGGCTGACATCAACCCCAAGAAGCGTACCCAAGAGGGCTTGCAAGCTGCTTTTGAGGCCGCATTCCCCATCGTCTCGCACAATGGTTTTGTCGAGATGAAGTACCTGGAGTACAACCTGGCCAAGCCCGGCTTTGATGTGCGCGAGTGCCAGACCCGCGGCCTCACTTACGCCTCAGCCGTGCGCGCCAAGGTGCAGCTGATTATTTACGACCGTGAAGCTTCCACCAGCCAAAACAAAGTGGTCAAAGAGGTTAAAGAGCAAGAGGTCTACATGGGCGAAGTGCCTTTGATGACCAGCAAAGGCTCTTTCATCATCAACGGCACCGAGCGTGTGATCGTGTCGCAATTGCACCGTTCGCCCGGCGTATTTTTCGAGCATGACAAGGGCAAGACCCACAGCTCGGGCAAATTGCTGTTTTCGGCGCGCATCATCCCTTACCGTGGCTCATGGCTGGACTTTGAGTTCGACCCGAAAGACCTGCTGTATTTCCGTGTGGACCGCCGCCGCAAAATGCCGGTCACGATTTTGCTCAAGGCCATCGGCCTGAACAACGAATCCATACTCGCCAACTTCTTTGTCAATGACAATTTCCGCCTCATGGACAGCGGCGCGCAAATGGAGTTTGTGGCTGAGCGCCTGCGCGGTGAAGTCGCCCGCTTTGATCTGACTGACAAGTCCGGCAAAGTGGTAGTGGCAAAAGACAAGCGCGTGACCGCGCGCCATACCCGCGAGCTGGAGCAATCTGGCACCACCCACATCAGCGTGCCTGAAGACTTTTTAGTAGGTCGCGTCGTGGCGCGCAACATCGTCGAAGCCGATACCGGTGAAATCTTGGCCAAGGCCAACGAAGAACTGACCGACGCGCTGCTGAAAAAGCTGCGTACCGCCGGCATTACCGACCTGGCTTGCATCTACACCAATGAGTTGGACCAGGGCGCCTATATTTCGCAAACCCTGCGCACCGACGAAACGACGGACGAGTTTGCTGCCCGCGTCGCCATCTACCGCATGATGCGCCCCGGCGAGCCGCCCACCGAAGACGCGGTACAAGCACTGTTCCAGCGCTTGTTCTACAACCCGGATACCTACGACCTGTCGCGTGTGGGCCGCATGAAGTTCAACGCCAAAATGGGCCGCGCCGAATCGACCGGCCCTATGGTCCTGACCAACGAAGACATTTTGTCGGTGGTCAAAATTTTGGTCGACTTACGCAATGGCCGTGGCGATGTCGACGATATCGACCACTTGGGTAACCGCCGCGTGCGCTGCGTCGGCGAATTGGCTGAAAACCAATACCGCACCGGTCTGGCACGTATCGAAAAAGCCGTGAAAGAGCGTCTGGGCCAGGCCGAGCAAGAGCCGCTGATGCCGCACGACCTGATCAACAGCAAGCCGATTTCCGCCTCGCTCAAAGAGTTTTTTGGTGCGTCGCAGCTGTCGCAGTTCATGGACCAGACCAATCCTTTGTCCGAGATCACCCACAAGCGCCGCGTGTCTGCCCTGGGCCCGGGCGGTCTGACGCGTGAGCGCGCCGGTTTTGAGGTGCGCGATGTGCACGTGACCCATTACGGCCGCGTCTGCCCGATTGAGACCCCTGAAGGCCCGAATATTGGCCTGATCAACTCGCTGGCTTTGTACGCCCGTTTGAACGAATACGGCTTTATCGAAACGCCCTACCGTCGTGTGGCCAATAGCAAGGTCACTAACGAAATCGATTACCTCTCGGCCATTGAAGAAGGCAAATACGTTATCGCCCAGGCCAATGCGGTCTTGGACAAAGACGGTGTCTTGACCGGCGAATTGGTGTCGGCGCGTGAAAAAGGCGAATCCGTACTCGTCGGCCCGGAGCGCGTGCAGTACATGGACGTGTCCCCAGCGCAAATCGTGTCGGTGGCAGCTTCCTTGGTGCCCTTCTTGGAGCATGACGACGCCAACCGCGCATTGATGGGCGCCAACATGCAGCGCCAAGCCGTGCCGGTGCTGCGTCCTGAAAAAGCCTTTGTCGGAACCGGTATCGAGCGCGTTGCCGCAGTCGATTCGGGCACCGTGGTCACCGCCAACCGTGGCGGCGTGGTGGACTATGTGGACGCTACCCGCGTGGTGGTGCGTGTCAATGACGCAGAAGCCCAGGCCGGTGAAGTCGGTGTGGACATCTACAACCTGATCAAGTACCAGCGCTCCAACCAAAACACCAATATCCACCAGCGTCCCATCGTTAAAAAAGGCGACAAGCTGGACAAGGGCGATGTGATTGCCGACGGCGCATCCACTGACCTGGGCGAGTTGGCGCTGGGCCAGAACATGCTGGTCGCCTTCATGCCCTGGAATGGTTATAACTTCGAGGATTCGATTTTGATCAGCGAGCGCGTGGTGGCCGAAGACCGCTACACCTCGATCCATATCGAAGAGCTGGTGGTCATGGCCCGCGATACCAAACTCGGCGCCGAGGAAATTACCCGCGACATTCCCAACCTAAGCGAACAGCAGCTCAACCGTTTGGACGAGTCCGGCATTATTTATGTCGGTGCGGAAGTGATGCCGGGCGATACATTGGTCGGCAAGGTCACTCCAAAAGGTGAAACCACGCTGACGCCGGAAGAAAAGTTGCTGCGCGCCATCTTCGGCGAAAAAGCCAGCGATGTGAAAGACACCTCTTTACGCGTGGACCAGGGCTCGCAAGGTACGGTTATCGACGTGCAGGTGTTCACCCGCGAAGGCATTGTGCGTGACAAGCGTGCGCAGCAAATTATTGACGACGAGCTCAAGCGCTTCCGTCTGGATTTGAATGACCAGTTGCGCATCGTGGAGGCTGATGCTTTTGACCGTATCGCCAAACTGCTGACCGGCAAAGTCGCCAATGGCGGTCCGCAAAAGTTGGCTAAAGGTAGCAAGATCGACAAGGCCTATCTGGACTCGGTGGAGAAATTCCACTGGTTCGATATCCGCCCGGCCGATGAGGCGGTGGCTTCGCAACTCGAAAGCATCAAGGCATCGCTGGAGCAAACCCGCCACAGCTTTGACCTGTCCTTCGAAGAAAAGCGCAAAAAACTCACCCAGGGCGATGAGTTGCCTGCCGGCGTTTTGAAAATGGTCAAGGTCTATATCGCTGTCAAGCGCCGCTTGCAGCCGGGCGACAAGATGGCCGGCCGCCACGGTAACAAAGGTGTGGTGTCCAAGATCGTTCCGGTTGAAGACATGCCTTATATGGCCGACGGCACACCCTGCGACATCGTGCTCAACCCCTTGGGCGTGCCTTCGCGGATGAACGTTGGCCAGGTGCTGGAAGTGCATTTGGGCTGGGCCGCAAAAGGTCTGGGCCAGCGCATTGGCGATATGTTGCAAGAGCAGTCCAAGATGGCGGAAATGCGCCAGTTTCTGGACGCCCTGTACAACGGCTCGGGCCGCAAAGAGGCGCTAAACGACTTAAGCGACGAGCAGGTACTGGAAATGGCTGCTAATTTGCAGACTGGTGCCACGTTTGCCACCCCGGTGTTTGACGGCGCTTCGGAAGAGGAAATCCGCGGCATGCTCAAACTGGCTTACCCTGAAGAAGTGGCCAAGGCCAAGGGCTTGACCGACACGCGCACCCAGGCCTATCTGTGCGATGGC
>CANFVA010000182.1 GCA_947450255.1 Comamonadaceae bacterium | reverse complement strand
TGAAGATGATGATAATGAGTAAGTAGCCCACTTACCACCCACATCCAGCCCTAGCCGACCACTAGAGCTTTTTGCTGTCTGGCGGAGAGAGTGGGATTCGAACCCACGGTACCTTGCGGTACGCCTGATTTCGAGTCAGGTACATTCGACCACTCTGCCATCTCTCCGGGTCGCTGTCGTAGCGGATTGCGATTCTATCAGGGGCGAAGCGTCTCAATGCCGCCCATATAGGGGCGAAGCGCCTCGGGCACGGTGACCGAGCCGTCGGCGTTTTGGTAATTCTCCAGCACAGCCACCAGTGTGCGTCCTACGGCCAGGCCCGAGCCGTTCAGGGTGTGGACCAATTCGTTTTTGCCTTGCGCATTTTTAAAGCGCGCTTGCAAGCGGCGTGCCTGAAAGCCTTCGCAGTTCGAGCAACTGCTGATTTCGCGGTAGGTGTTTTGCGCGGGCAGCCACACTTCCAGGTCATAGGTCTTGGCCGCGCCAAAGCCCATGTCGCCGGTACACAAGCTCATCACGCGGTACGGCAGGCCCAGCTTTTGCAATATGGCTTCGGCATGGCCAGTCATTTCTTCCAGCGCGGCGTAGCTGTGGTCTGGGTGGACGATTTGCACCATCTCTACTTTGTCAAACTGGTGCTGGCGGATCAGGCCACGGGTATCGCGCCCATAGGATCCGGCCTCCGAACGAAAACAGGCGGTGTGCGCCGTCAGCTTCATGGGCAGCTGGTTTTCGGCTAGCACGGTGTCTCGCACAAAATTGGTCAGCGTCACTTCGCTGGTGGGGATCAAGTAAAGCGCGGCGTTGTCCGCCGTTTGCGCGTCCTGTCCGCCTTTTTTGGCGGCAAACAAATCTTCTTCAAACTTGGGTAATTGGCCGGTGCCGCGCAGGGTTTCGGCGTTGACGATATAGGGCGTGTAGCACTCGGTGTAGGCGTGTTCCTGGGTTTGCACATCCAGCATGAACTGCGCGATAGCGCGGTGCAAACGGGCAACCGGGCCTTTCATCACGGTAAAGCGCGCGCCGCTGAGTTTGACGCCCATGTCAAAGTCCAGGCCCAGGGGTTCGCCCACATCCACATGGTCTTTGATAGTGAAGTCCATGGCCTTAGGCGAGCCCCAGCTGCGCACCACCACATTGGCATGCTCATCCTTGCCCACCGGCACGCTCTCGTGCGGCAAGTTGGGCACATTGAGCAACAAGGCCTGCATATCGGCCTGGATGCCTTCCAGACGCGCCGCCGAGGCGTCTAGCTCGGTTTTGATATCCGTCGTTTGCGCCATCACCGCATCGGCCTCGCCCTGCCCTGCCGCGCCTTTGGCCTTGAGTTGGCCGATCTGCTTGCTCAGGCTGTTGCGCTTGGCTTGCAGCTCTTCGGTGCGGGTTTGGATGGTTTTGCGCTCGGCCTCTAGCGCGGTAAATGCGTCCACCGGCAAAAAGGCTTGCGGGCTTTTGCGGGTTTCAAGGCGGGCCAGAACCGAAGGCAGGTCTTTGCGAAGCAGGGTGATGTCAAGCATGGTGAAGTAGTAAGGGTTCGGGCATAGGCCCAAACCACCGATTTTAGGCGGGCCGGGCGGGCTAAGCGCTACAGGCCGGTGGCCGCCCGCTTAGGGCGCCGGAGCGCTTTGCCCATCCGTATCTGGCTTCAAACCCTTGGGTAGCGGGAACTTGATGGTTTCGACGACGCCGTCCATGCGCCGCACCGACAGAGCACCCAGCGAACGCAGGCGCGAAATGACGGCTTGCACCAATATCTCGGGGGCCGAAGCACCCGCTGTCAGGCCCACGCGGCTGCGGCCTACAAACCAAGCCGGGTCCAGCTCGTTGGCGTGGTCCACCATATAGCTGACGGTGCCCAGTTTTTGCGCCACTTCGCGCAAGCGGTTGCTGTTGGAGCTGGTCGGGCTGCCCACCACGATCACGATGTCCACTTGCGGGCTCATGATTTTGATGGCGTCCTGGCGGTTTTGGGTGGCGTAGCAAATGTCTTGCTGCTTGGGCTCGCGCACTTGCGGAAAGCGCGCTTTGACGGCTGCGGCAATGTCTGCTGCGTCGTCCATGCTCAGCGTGGTTTGCGTGACCAGTGCCAGCTTGTCAGATTGCCCTGGCTGCACCCGGGCCACATCGGCCACGTCTTCAACCAGGTGGATGCCACTCTCCAACTGGCCCATGGTGCCTTCCACTTCCGGGTGGCCTTTGTGGCCGATCATGATGAACTCGTAGCCTTCTTTGTGCAGCTTGGCCACTTCCACATGCACTTTGGTGACCAGCGGGCAGGTGGCGTCAAACACTTTAAAGCCGCGCTGCTGGGCCTCATCCTGAATTGCCTTACTCACGCCATGCGCCGAAAACACCAAGGTCGCGTCGGGCGGCACATCGGCCAGGTCTTCGATAAAGATAGCGCCTTTGGATTTGAGGTCGTTGACCACAAAGGTGTTGTGCACGATTTCATGGCGCACATAAATCGGCGCGCCAAATTTAGAGAGCGCGCGCTCCACAATCTCAATCGCCCTATCCACCCCGGCGCAAAAGCCGCGTGGCTCGGCCAGCAGGATTTCGCTGCCATTCAAAATATCGCTGGATTGGTTGCCATGAGGGTTCATAAAACAGCAATCACTTTCACTTCAAAGCTGACAGGCTGACCGGCCAGCGGGTGGTTGAAATCAAACAATACCGCACCTTCGGCCTGCGCGCCCTGGCCGCTAGCGTTGCCCTTGACCGCGACCACCGCACCGGCATAGCTGCTTTGCCCGTCGGGGGTAGGGAACTGCACCACATCGCCGGGCGCATAACGCTCTTGCGGGTCGCCCAGCTCGCGCAGCAGGCTTTGAGCCACCCACTGCTGCATTTCCGGGTTGCGCGGACCGAATGCCACGCCCGCGGGCAAATCAAAGGTGCGGTGCGCGCCCTCTTCCAAGCCCATTAGGCAGCGCTCCACTTCGGGCGACAACTCGCCGGTACCCAGGCTCAGAGTGGCGGGCTTACCCGCAAAGGTGTTGATCACATCGCCTGCCGGGCCGGCCAGCCGGTAATGCAGCGTTAAAAACGAGGCGGCTTGGATGCGAGGCAGGTCGTGGGTCATGGGGCTATGGATAATCTGCGGCTATTGTATGGATACGGGGCAGCGGCTATGTACCGCAGCACCATCGCCCCGGCCCTACCGATCAACGCTGTCACACCACTGCCGCCATGCCCCTGGACCATATGCCTGTGGACGCCCGTCCACGCGAAAAACTGCTGCAACGCGGCCCTGCCGCCCTCAGCGATACCGAACTCCTGGCCATCTTGCTGCGCACCGGCATACCCGGCAAAGACGTGTTGCAACTGGCGGACGAGCTGCTGCGCACCCCGCACCGGGTAGCTGAAAACGGCGCCCAGGCCCAAGGCTTTGGCGGTATCGCTGGCTTGCTGCATACCGACCCCAAAGAATTAGCCCAGGTCAAAGGCCTGGGACCGGCCAAGCGCGCTGAAATCATTGCAGTGCTGGAGTTGGCCCGCCGCGCCATGGCGCAGCGTTTGCAAGAGCGCACGGTGCTGGACTCGCCGCAAGCGGTGCGCCAGTACTTTCAGTTGCGCTTGTCTGCCCTGCCCCATGAAGTCTTTGCCGTCATGTTTCTGGATGTGCAAAACCGTATGCTGGACGTGGAAGAGATGTTCAAGGGCACGGTCAGCCAAGCCAGTGTGTATCCGCGCGAAGTGGTGATACGCGCTTTGCACCACCAAGCCAGCGCGGTGGTGCTGGCGCATAACCACCCCAGCGGCTCGGTGCAGCCTTCGCGGGCGGACGAGATGCTCACGCAAACCCTGAAATCTGCGCTGGCGCTGATTGATGTGCGCGTGCTGGACCACATCAT
>CANFVA010000181.1 GCA_947450255.1 Comamonadaceae bacterium | reverse complement strand
GCACCGGCGCCCATGGCGCGATGTCGTGGAAGGCGTAAAAGTCATCGTCCTCGTACACCGCGCGCGAGGGGATTTGCTTGGCGACGATTTTGCAAAACAGGCAGTTGGGGTCGTGGGCGGTGTGCGAATGGGTGGCCATGGTCGGAAATGGGGATGGAGGTAATGTCTATCAGGGGCAATTTGCTTGGTTTGTCGCGGGCTTGGCCGGAGCAAGGGCTGCCATCTGGCCAAGCCGCCTCGCCGCTTCACGGACTCAACGCGATATTAAATCAGGGCTCTTGCGCTTCGCGCTGTACCGCTTTGCGCAGCGCTTTTTCTTCGATGCCGCTGGTGCCTTCGCGCCGGCGCAGCTCGGCAATCACGTCCGACGGATGCAAACCGTAATGTGCCAGGGCCACCAGGCAATGAAACCACAGGTCCGCCACCTCGCCCACCAGCTTGGCGGGGTCGCCGCCATGGTCCAGGTCTTTGGCAGCCATCACCACTTCGGTGGCTTCCTCACCAATCTTCTTTAAAAACGCGTCTGGCCCTTTGTGCAACAGGCGCGCGACATAGCTGGTCGCCGGGTCGCCGCCGTGCGCCTCTTTGCGGCTCTCGATGATGGCAGCCAATTGCGCCAGCGCGTCTTGCGAAATTTCTTTGCCCGAACTGTCCATTTAATTGCCTTTGGGGTAAATCGTTGCAGGGTCTTTGAGCACCGGCTCCACCGGCTGCCACTGCCCCTTGTGCAGCATGCTAAAAAAACAACTATGGCGCCCGGTATGGCAGGCAATGCCGGGATCGTGGCCTTGCTGGGTGACGGTGAGCAGCACCACGTCAGCATCGCAATCGATACGGATTTCGTGCACCAGCTGCACATGGCCGGACTCCTCGCCCTTGGGCCACAGCTTGTTGCGCGAGCGACTGAAGTACACCGCCCGCCCCAGCTCCACTGTTTTTTGCAGCGCCTCGCGGTTCATCCAGGCAAACATCAGCACGTCCTTGCTGCCCCGCTCCTGGGCAATAACAGGCACCAGGCCCTGGGCGTCCCATGTGATGGCGTCTAGATAAGTCATAAGGGGGATGTTAAGGGCTGTTTAGAGTGCCCACATTGCGTCAGAAATGGTGGTCTGAAGGTTCATTTGTGAGGTCTAACGTTCGAGCTAACCGGCCCGCGACGGCATGGCGCCGGAGGGCCAGAATGAAATGAGGCCCGTTGGCGGCATGCCGTTGCGGGTCCGGTTGAGCGACGGGTTAGGCAACGCCGCCCCCATCCAAGAGCTTCTCCCAGGGTGGAAGCGGATGCTTCTTACGGGCGTATGCGTAGTATGCAGCCATGGAAAAGCCAAAAAATGTGCCCGCTAATACCCCGCTAGAAAACGCAGCCGCAACGCTCAAGCCTTGTGAGGACCAGACTACCAGCCACATGAATAAGCCCCAGGCCAGGCCGAAGTACAGACCGCATACAAGTGCCGTACCAGCAAAACTAGCAAAGTGTGGGGGGCGAACTTTTACCCCCAAGCGCCAAAGTAGGGCAGTTGCGGGCGGCAGGTAGTTTGACTTCCGTATTCCCGAGGCGGCAAGGAGTTCCAACGCCTTGACTTTGCGCACCTCAAAGTCGTTTGCGAATGAGTTCATGGGATGTATGTTTGTGGTCAATTGAAGCGAACGGCAATACTCTGCGTTGCCTAACGTAATGTAGACCGCAAAACCCGGTTGATACATCCGGGCCAAGTCGATACATCTTGTTGTTGAAATGCTTGCAAGTCCCTTGCACTCTGGCTTGCAGTTAAATATGCTGTAGTTTTATACGGGTATAAATTTTCCATGAAACCCGGTGCCCCTTCCTTGCAGTCCAGCCGCTTGCTCGACCAAGTGCGCGAGCGGATACGGTATGCGCACTATAGTCTCAAAATCGAGAAAGCTTACCATTATTGGATTCGTTTTTTCATCCTCTGGAGCGTCACCCAGCCCGGCGGTATGCGACACCCGCGTGAGATGGGGGTGGCCGACGTCGAGACATTTTTGTCCATGCTGGCCAATGAGCGCAAGGCGTCCGCCTCCACACACAACCAAGCGCTCAGCGCCCTGCTGTTTTTGTACCGAGAGGTGTTGGGCATAGATTTGCCGTGGCTCAACAACATCGGTAGGCCACAGCGGATCATGATCGTGCTCAAAGCCATGCGTCAGAGCTTTGGGACCCACCTGCTGCAAGCGAGCACCGACAGTCGCACGGTACAGGAATTACTGGGCCACAGCGATGTGTCCACGACCCCGATCTACACCCATGTGCTGAAGGCAGCGGCAGGGGGTACTGCGAGCCCTTTGAATGCCTTACTTCAATGTTGAGCGATTTGTCAGCGCTTTACAACCTAACCGCAATCCCCCGCTCCCGCATCCGCGCCTTCGCTTGCCCTACGGTGTATTCGCCGTAATGGAAGATGCTGGCGGCCAGGACGGCGTCGGCGCCGCCTTGTTGGATGCCGTCGGCCAGGTGGTCCAGGTTGCCGACACCGCCCGATGCGATGACGGGCACGGGCACCGCGTCGCTGACAGCGCGGGTGAGCGCCAGGTCAAAGCCGGCTTTGGTGCCGTCGCGGTCCATGCTGGTGAGCAATATTTCGCCCGCGCCAAATGCGGCCATTTGTGTGGCCCAGGCCACGGCGCACAGGCCTACGTTTTTGCGGCCGCCGTGGCTGAAAACGTCCCAGCCGGGGCCTACGGGTAAGCCGGTGTTACCCAGCCGCTGCTCTTCTTCCGGTGAACGGCGTTTGGCGTCGATGGCCACCACGATGCATTGCGCGCCGTATTTGGCCGAGGCTTCTTGAATCACCTGCGGGTTGGCAATAGCCGCCGAGTTGAAGCTGACTTTGTCTGCACCCGCATTGAGCAGTCGCCGCACATCGGCCACGGTGCGCACACCGCCGCCCACGGTGAGCGGAATAAACACTTGGCTGGCCACGGCTTCGATGATGGGCAGTATCAAATCGCGCTGGTCGCTGGTGGCGGTGATGTCTAAAAAGGTGAGTTCGTCTGCGCCTTGCTCGTTGTAGCGGGCGGCGATTTCCACCGGGTCGCCCGCGTCGCGCAGCTCCATAAAATTAATGCCCTTGACGACGCGGCCACCGGTCACGTCCAGGCAGGGGATGATGCGTTTGGCCAGCATGCTTTAGGCAGCCATGACGCGCAAAACCTGGCTGCCGCTCCAATGCGCGCCCGGTGCGACGGTGATGGGCTGGAAAACTTGCGCGGCCTCTACGCAGAGCATGTGGGTAAACGCATCGGGCGTCATATCAGCCATACCCGCGCAGCCCGCTGCGCCAGGGTTCCACACCACGCAGTCCGCCCAGCCTTCGCTGTTGCTAATCTCCAAACCGCCTTGCGGGTCGTGCAAATGCATAGGCGCGTGCGGCGCGCTATAGACGCGGTCAAACGGGCCTACGCAGTGCAAACTCTCAAGCGCAGTCTGGTGCGTATCGGCCAGCGCATCCCATTCTTTTTGTCCGCCCAAACCAGTTAGGCGCACTTGCCCAATATCGCTGACGGCCAGGTAAGAATGCAGCGCGCCGGTAAAGCTAAAGGCTTGCGTGCCCAGGTTGCGCACTTCCAGCGTCACGCTGAGCTGCCCCGGTTGTAAACCTACGCGCACGCGAGCTTCAAACTCGGCGGGCCAAATGGCGCGGGTGCTGGTATCCGCATTGAAGCCAAAGCACAAGCTGGCTGGCGCATCGTCCGGCTCTGCGGCCAGCAAAGCCCAGGGCCGGTTGCGCACAAAACCATGTTTGGGCAGATCGCCACGCTGGTTAAATTGGGGAAAGCACACCGGAATGCCGCCGCGTATCGCAGCGCGCCCGTCCCACACGGTGTTGGGGCTGAGGAACAAGCGCTCGCGCCCGCCGCTCACCCACGAAACCACGTGCGCGCCGTGCTGCGCCACCAGCACGCT
>CANFVA010000180.1 GCA_947450255.1 Comamonadaceae bacterium | reverse complement strand
CAAAGTGGCCGAGAAATACAAAGGCAAAGCCAACGCCGAGACGCGCCTGATAGAGCACATCATGTCCGGCGAAAAAGCCAAGTTCCCAGACGGCCACGAAGAGGAACACAAGATCGTGAAAACCTCGCCACCCAAAGACATGGCCCAGATTAAAAACCTGGTGCAGTGGATTCTGGCGCAGTAAGCGCAAGCCCTTCTTACCCGACTCTTCGCTGGGAACCTCCATGAAAACCATTTCCAAACTACTGGTGGCTGGCGCATTGCTGGCCAGCGTATTCGCTGCACCCGCTTGGGCACAGGACAACCAACTGCCAGACCTGGCCGCAGGCGCGTCCAAGTCGGCACTGGCCCAGGAAGCGTTGAAAAAAGACGCGGTCTGCACCAAATGCCATGACGAAAGCGAAACCGCGCCGGTGCTCAGCCTGTACCAAACCAAGCACGGGGTACGCGGCGATCCACGTACGCCCACTTGCCAGTCCTGCCATGGTGCCAGTGCAGATCACTTGAAGGGTGACACCAGCGGCAAGGGCCGTGTCGCGCCGGACCATGTATTCAAAAAAGGCGTGTATGCCGCTTCCGGCGACAAAGACCGCGCTGAGCAATGCCTGAGTTGCCACAAAGGCGGCAAGCGCAACAACTGGGACGGTGGTCAACACCAAAACAGTGGCGTGGCGTGCAATGACTGCCATGTGGTGCACCGGCCTAAAGACAAACTGCAAGACAAAAAGACCCAGGCCGAGGTGTGCTACAGCTGCCATAAAGACCAGCGCGCCGACAGCAAAAAACTCTCGCACCACCCGATTGGCGAAGGCAAAGTGGGCTGCTCGGACTGCCACAACCCGCACGGTTCCACAGGACCGAAGTTGCTCAAGAAAAACACGGTTACCGAGACCTGCTACCAGTGCCATGCGGAAAAGCGCGGCCCCTTTCTGTTCGAGCACCAGCCGGTGACTGAAGACTGCGCCAATTGCCACACGCCCCACGGCTCGAACATCGCGCCTTTGCTCAAATCCCGTGCGCCTTTCCTGTGCCAGGAGTGCCATGACGGCACCCACGCCAGTGGCACCCCGGCAGGCCCCAATACAGCCGGTCGCCAGGGGGGGCTGTCTACCGTCGGACCTTCCGGTGCCACGATTTACCCCAGCAAAAACCTGGTGGGCAATGCCTGCATGAACTGCCACCGGCAGGTGCACGGCAGCAATAGCCCAGCGGGTGGTTACTTCCAACGCTAATTCAAGGGGATTTATTATGAAATCGCATAAAGAAATTTTCACCCTGAGTGCCATGGCCGCTGCCGTGCTGGCCACGTGCATGGCGCCCACCCTGGCCTGGGCGCAAGACGAAAGCGCCGCGGCCCTCACGCATCCCGCCAATTACCTGGAGATTGGCGTGCGCGGGGTATCCCAGTCCTCGGCCAAGTTTGGTGAATACAACGGGATCAATACCTCGGGCCCTGGCCTGTATGGCAACCTCAACATCCGTGGGGGCGACGCCTATGGCGCTGGCGAAGGTACACAACGCTGGGAAATCAAGGGCAGCGATGTAGGTACCACTTCGGGCGACATCGGGGCCAACATCAGCGACCAGGGCGCGTGGAGTTTTGGTCTGAATTACGATGAACTGCGCCATAGGTTGTCGGATAGCTACCAGACCCCTTACACCGGCGCAGCGGGCGCCAATACCTTCACCTTGCCCGGTTTTGGGCTGGCCAGCAACACCACCACGCTGTCAGCGGCGCAATTGGCGGCTTACCACAATGTCGACATTGACAGCACGCGCAAGAACACGGCGCTAAGCGCAGGTATGGAAATCAATTCTCGGCTAGGCCTGAAGTTTGACTACAACCACCTGGAGCAAACCGGCGCCAAGTTGATGGCTTTTGGATCGGCCGGTTTCGCCACCTCAGGCACGGCACCTGCGGGCGAAGCAGTATCCATCTTGCCTAATCCCACGCAATACCAGACGGATACCTTCAATCTGGCGATGAACTGGACGGGTGAGAACGCTAACTTGAGCGCCACCTACTTCGGCTCATTTTTCCGGGATGGATTTGACCGGGTGAACTTCACCACCTTTGCCAGTGCGGCCAACAGCCAGATCATGGGCACCGCGCCAGGCAATGACTTTCACCAACTGAGTTTGAGTGGCGGCTACAAACTGACACCGACCACCAAACTGACGGGCTCCGTATCCACCGCGCGCAATACCCAAAACGATCCCTTCGTGGTGGATGCGTTTATGTTCGTCAATACCGGCACCGCGGCGGGCAATGCCAAAACATCACTCGACGGTTTGGTGGTAACCCAGCACGCCGACCTCAAGCTGACTGACCAAACCACCCGCGATTTGACGCTGTCTGCAGGCTACAAATACGACATCCGGGACAACCAAACCGCATCGGCTATTTACAACTTCCAAGCCATCGGCGCCAATAACATTGCCTATTACCCCAACACCCCGCTGAGCTTCAAAAAGAACCAGGCGGAGCTGGCGGGTGATTACCGCATCGACAAGACCCAGCGCGTGCGCGTGGCTTACAACCGCGAAGACCTGTCCCGCTGGTGCAACCAGTACGCCACCGGTGGAAGCAATTACCCGGCGGGAAGCAATTGCGTAGTCGCCACATCAAGCGCGGACGACAAACTCAGTGCCAGCTACCGAGCGCAGACGACAGAGGATCTGGCTACCAATGTGGGCTATAGCTATAGCAAACGCACCACTATTTCCGACCCTAAAGCCATTGTCGCCATGATCGGTGTGCGCGGTGGCGACGTGGGGGCCACGGTGGGCACTATCAAAGGACTCAATGGCGGTGACTACCAGGGCTTCTACCCCGCGTTTGATGGCAGCCGAACCCAGCAAATGGCCAAAGCAGGCTTCAATTTCCAAGCCTCTGACAAGCTGAGTCTGGGCATGGGCATGCGCTATACCGATGACAAATACGATGCCACCTATGGTGTTCAAAACGGCAATAGCTGGGCATTGCATTTGGACAGCGCCTATAACTATGCAGAAAACGGCGCCGTCACGGCTTATCTGTCGCGTCAATACCAACAGCGTGATTTAACCGACGAGCAACGCTCTTTGGCCCAAGGCCTGAGCGCAGCCAGTGCAACCGCCATCGCGATTCCGGCAGGTGCGACCTGGTCGAACCAACTCAAAACCGATGAATATTCGCTAGGGCTGAACCTGCGCCAGGGTGGTTTCATAGGCGGAAAATTAGAAATGATGGCCGACCTGAGCTATTCATTGGGTAGCTCTAACTACACCACCGTGCTCAATTACAGCACTGCGACGACAGGCGGCGTGTTGTGTAGCGACCCTCGGATTTTTTCCTGCGGTGCATTGCCTGATGTGCGTGCGGAGCAACTCGCCCTCAAGCTCCATGCCGCCTACCGACTGGACAAGCGCAGCCAACTGGCCTTGGGGTACGCTTTTCAAAAGCTAAACAGCAGCGACTATTACTACAACGGCTTGGCCTACGGCCAAACGCCTAACACCATGCTGGCCACCAACCAGACCGCGCCTAGCTATGAGGTGCAGGTGGTGGGCATTAGCTACCTCTATAGCTTCTAGTACCGTAAGCACTCAATTTGGACACCCAAGCGCAGGCTTGTGGTGTCCATCCGTTTTTCAAACAGGAGACAGTCCATGGAACAGACAAGCGGCATCTTTGCGCGGTGGTGGAAGGTGCTGAGTCGGCCCAGCACCCGCTATTCGCTTTTGGCCATTTCTTTTGTCGGCTTCATCGCCGGCATCATCTTCTGGGGCGGCTTCAACACCGCCATGGAGGCCACTAATACCTTGGAGTTTTGCACCACCTGCCACGAAATGCGGGATACCGTGTACCAAGAGTACAAGGAGACCATCCACTATTCCAACCGTACTGGCGTGCGGGCGATTTGCTCGGACTGCCATGTACCCAAGGACTGGACCCATAAAATCAT
>CANFVA010000179.1 GCA_947450255.1 Comamonadaceae bacterium | reverse complement strand
GGTTGAGTTCGCAGGCTTACGAGCCAGTTCGCAAACTGGCCGGTTCGGACGCCGTTGAGTCCTTCGATTGTGGCCAGAGCGCACTGAACCAGTTTTTGCAGCGCTTTGCGCTCGTCAACCAAAAATCCAACAGCGCGCAAACCTACGTGAGCTGCCATTCGGGCTCGGTCGTTGGTTTCTACAGCTTGGCGGTTGGCAGTGTCGAGCCATCCAATGCTGCACTGCGTGTGACCAAAGCCATTCCACAACACCCCGTGCCGGTGATGATTCTGGCCCGGCTTGCCGCGGACCTTCAGCACCAAGGCGCTGGGCTTGGCAAAGCACTGCTCAAAGATGCGTTGCTGCGCACTGCACAGGCAGCCGACATTGCCGGGATTCGTGCACTGCTGGTGCATGCCAAGGACGAGCCCGCCAGGCAGTGGTATCTCAATTGGGAGTTTGAGCCCAGCCCATCTGATCCGTTTCACCTGTTCCTTTTGATGAAGGACATCAAGGCCATAGTGGGAAAAGCCTGAGTTAGAAGTTCAGAGAGTTTGGCCGATTTAAAGATCGTACAAAAACCCCTGACGCAGTATCTATCGAGGCGGCAGCGCGCTGCCACACGAGAACATCAGCATGGCCCCAAAAACAAAAATCCCCCTTCGGGAAAGGCGAAGCTAAGTTATGGATTTAGTGTGGCTGGGCATCAGATACCCACGCACAAACTGCCTGCGTTTCCGATCAAAAGGTCTTGTAGCAGTTGGTGGCCTGATTCAATTCTTCCCTAGGGAAGGTCTGCATAAGTTCAAACCCGTCATTGCGAGCGCAGCGAAGCAATCCATTTTTGTTTACCAATCAAGCATTGATGGACCGCCGCGTCGCTACGCTCCTCGCGATGACGGACTTATGCAGACCTTCCTTAGTGCGCCAGCGCCATCAGTTGCCCTGGGGCACCGCCTCAAAAATGGCGCAGGTGGTGGTGGCATGCGCGTAGAGCTTCCCATCGGGGCCGACAATGCGCGCCTCGGATGTGCCGATCTGGCGTCCCACGTGGATAGCCTTGCCGATACAGCGCAGCGGACCGGTTTTCACATGCGCAGCGCGCACGATGTTGAGATTGATCTGGCTGGTGGTGTAGCCAACCCCCGCAGGCAGCTTGGTTTGTACGGCACATCCCAATGCAAAGTCCAACAAGGTCGCATACCAACCGCCGTGCACCGAACCCAGCGGGTTGTAGTGCTTGAGTTGCGGCGTCGCCTGAAAAACGGCCAGTCCTTCGCCAACCTCTATCAACTCGCAGTCGAAGGTGTCTGCCATATAGGGGTGTGGAATCTCACCCTCCAGCAGGGCCGTCATCACTTGCAATCCGGTTTTGCCCATCACTTGTTGCGGCTTCGCCAGGCCGGCATGCCCACCTCCGCGTTCGACGCGGCGACGCCGTATAGCGTCCAACTGCGATTGCCAGACTTTTAAGGTTGCTTCGATTGTGTTTTCAGTTTGCATGGTGTGCTCGTTGGTTTACGTGGAATGAGGTGTGGCCCTGGGAACCTTGCTGGTGGTCAAAGGGGACTCAAGCGTTGCGCTGCCGCCCGCTCATGGCTGCGCAGTCTGAGGTTTGGTATCGACGGGCAGACAAAGCAGACCCGTGAGCAATGCCAGCGCCATGTGCAAGAGGTAAAAGGCATTGAAGTCGGTGCGTTGAAGGGTTGCATGTCCCAGCAGTGTCACCGTCAGCGCAACGCCTAGTACGGACCCCATTTGGCGCGTCGCTTGGTTGACCGCACTGCCTACGGCGTAGTGGGCAAGGGGCAGGCGACTCACAGCTGCAGCCGACAAAGAAGGCAAGATCAAGCCCACCGCTATCCCGCTCATCGGCAGGCCGGGTAGCCAGTGCTGTAGGTAGTTCGGCGCATCGCCGGGCACCGTAAAAAACCACAGGCTGCTGAGGGCATACAAGAGCGAACCTGCGACGAGAAATCGCCTATGGCCCAAGCGGGATGCCCATCTGCCAGTAAGAATAGCCGTAGGCATGACCAGCAGCGGCCCTGGCGTGACGGCCAGGCCCGCCTGTGGCAGCGTGTAATGCCAGACACCGATCATGAAGAAAAAGAAACCCAAAAACATCATCGAAAAAGCGGTGCCGAACACGAGCGTGGCAGCGTTCACATAGCGGTAAGTGCGATGTTGAAACAATGACAAATCGACCAATGCATTAGGTCGCATGCGTGCCCACAGCACAAAGCACGCGCCCGCTACAAAGCCGCCCACCGCTATTGACACAACTTGGTCCCTAGGCCAACGCGACGCACCGCTTTCAACAATGGCCAGTGCGATTGCACCCACCGCACACATCAGCAAGAGCAGACCCACCATGTCCACGCTTCTGGGCTGCTCTGGTTTAACCGCTTCTTCAATGTGCGCCGCGCTGCGCCAAAGTGCCCAAAGACCGACGGGCAAATTGATATAAAAAGCCCAAGGCCAGCCTGCGCTGGCGCTTACCCAACTGCCTAAACTCGGGCCCACTGCCGCAGCCAATCCACCGACAGCGCCCCACAAACTTACCGCCACCGCACGCTTATCGCTGGGAAATGCGGCCAGCACAATGGACATGGAAGCCGGGGTCAGCAAGGCAGCCCCCAAAGCCTGAACGACGCGTGCAGCAATCAGCCAGTGCACCGAGGGCGCCGCGCCGCAAGCCATAGATGCAGCAAGAAACAATGTCAGCCCCATGCGGAAAATACGGCGCCGTCCGTAGGCATCGGCCAAACCGCCCGCAGGTATCAACATGGCGGCGTACACCACGGTGTAGCCATTGAGTACCCAAGACAATTCGGCGGCCGAAGTGTCCGCAAAGCTTTGGCGCAGTGCATCAAAGGCCGCAAACAACATGGTGGTGTCCAGCGACACCAAAAATGCGGCGCTACAGGCAATCCAAAACGCAGGCCAAGGCGATTTCGCAGGCAAGGACGCAGATGTGCCCGGCAGATTGGAGTTGGTTTGGTCGGCCGTCATTGCAGCACCCCAGCGCCATGCACAGCCAGCATGGGCGCAAACGCACGGGCTAGCCCGATGCCGCAAGGGGCACCAGCGATGGAACCGGTGCAATGCATTTTTTCATGCCGAGCAATTTGTATGATGGTCGTCATATTTTTGGATAGTGCCTAGTTTTTGGGAAGGTTTGTGTTTTAGTGTTGCGTACCGGGGGCGTAGCGCTTGCGCAAGGCCTGCCGCGTTTGCGCCAGAATGCCACGGCCCGATGTGCCGCCCAGGGTGCGCGCCAATTGCAAAGCGCCCACCATGGTCACCGTGATAACGGTGGCTTCGCTGGCTTCAGAACCGGCAGGCAGCGCAGCCTGCACCAAGTCGACCATGGCTTGCACGCGCCGGCGAGCCTCTTCGCGGACTACATCGTCCTGGCGGTGCATCTCAGAAGCGAGGGCAGCAATCACGCAGCCGTCATCGGTGCGCGCCAAATGTGCCTCATGCAGGTAGGTGTCCACCAAGGCTTGGAAGCGGGTACCGCCCTTGGCCATGCGGCGCTCCATCGCTTTGCTTAAAGAATCTATGTTGTCCTGCCCTGCCCGGGCCATGGCCTCGACGAGCAAAGCGTCACGCGAAGCAAAGTGCGCGTAAAAGCCCCCGTGCGTTAGCCCAGCCTGCTGCATGATGTCGGCAAGGCCCACACCGCGGTACCCAGCGCGGCGAATCGCCTTGGCCGCCACATCCACGATGCGGGCATGGCTCTGTACTTTACGGGAAGTAGGTAGTGGCACGGAAGCCATAATATGACGGCCATCATATTATTGTCAAGCGCCTGGTGGGCTAAGACACACTGGAGTTGGAGTTGCCCCAATTCACCGGACATTTTGACCTTCTTGAACAAGGTCATCGGCTTCAATGATATCGGTACTCAATTTTTCAATACGCAAGCTCCTTTCAAATTGGTTGGGTGAACGCTGTCCCAGGCCGCTGTGTCGTCGC
>CANFVA010000178.1 GCA_947450255.1 Comamonadaceae bacterium | reverse complement strand
TGATGTTTGTGAACAATGAAATCGGCGTGATTCAAGACATCAACGCCATCGGCACCATCTGCCGTGAAAAAGGCGTGATTTTCCATGTCGATGCGGCCCAGGCCACGGGGCGGGTGGATTTCAATCTGGCCGACATGCCGGTCGATTTGATGAGCCTGACCTCGCACAAAACCTATGGCCCCAAAGGGATTGGCGCTCTGTTTGTGCGCCGTAAGCCGCGTATCCGCCTCGAAGCGCAAATGCATGGCGGCGGCCACGAGCGTGGCATGCGCAGCGGCACCTTGCCTACGCACCAAATCGTGGGTATGGGCGAGGCTTACCGCATTGCCAAAGAAGAGATGGCCAGCGAGAACATCCGCATCCGCGCGCTGCACGAGCGCATGCTGGCGGGTCTGAAAGACGTGGAGCAGGTATTTATCAACGGCAACCTAGAAAAGCGGGTGCCGCACAACCTGAACATGAGCTTTAACTATGTAGAGGGCGAGTCGCTGATGATGGGCATTAAAGGCCTGGCGGTGAGCAGCGGTTCGGCTTGTACCTCGGCCAGTCTGGAGCCCAGCTATGTGCTGCGCGCCTTGGGCCGGAGCGACGAATTGGCGCACAGCAGCTTGCGCATGACGATTGGTCGCTGGACTACCGAAGCGGAAATCGACTACGCGGTGGAGACCATTAAATTCCACGTCGCCAAACTGCGCGACTTAAGCCCTTTGTGGGATATGTACCAGGAAGGTATCGATATTTCCACCATCCAATGGGCTGCGCATTAAGCGTACAGGCTTCAATCTATATACAAAGAGGTAAACACAATGGCTTATTCCGACAAAGTGGTGGACCACTATGAAAACCCCCGCAACGTGGGCAGCTTTGACAAAGGCGACGACAGCGTAGGCACTGGCATGGTGGGCGCACCGGCCTGCGGCGACGTGATGAAGCTGCAAATTAAGGTGAACCCGCTGACCGGCGTGATCGAAGACGCGCGCTTTAAAACCTATGGCTGCGGCTCGGCGATCGCGTCCAGCTCTTTGGTTACCGAATGGGTCAAGGGCAAAACGCTGGACGAAGCAGCATCGCTTAAAAACAGCGAAATCGCGCAAGAGCTGGCCTTGCCGCCGGTCAAGATCCACTGCTCCATCCTGGCCGAAGACGCCATCAAGGCGGCGGTCGATGATTACAAGAAAAAACACCTGAACTGATATGGCTGTTTCACTGACTGAGGCCGCAGCGCGCCACGTGACCCGCTACCTGAGCAAGCGGGGCAAAGGCGTGGGCGTGCGCCTGGGCGTGCGCACCACCGGCTGCTCGGGCCTGGCCTACCAACTGGAATACGTGGACGAACTCAGTGGTGAGGACATTGTGTTTGAAGGCCACGGCGTCAAGGTGCTGGTGGACCCGAAAAGCCTGGCCTACATCGATGGCACCGAGCTGGACTTTGTGCGCGAGGGATTGAACGAAGGCTTTCGCTTCAACAACCCCAACGAGCGCGACAAATGTGGCTGCGGTGAGTCCTTCCGGGTGTGAACCTCCAATCCAATGACTTTGAACTGTTTGGCCTGACCCAGCAGTTTGCGCAAGAGCGCAGCGCCTTGGATGCGCGCTGGAAAGCCTTGCAAGCCCAAGCCCACCCCGACAAATTTGCGGCCCAGGGCGCCGCCGCCCAGCGCCTGGCCATGCAATGGTCGGTACGCATTAACGAGGCCTACCAGCGCCTAAAAAACCCTTTGCAGCGCGCCGCCTACCTATGCGAGTTGCAGGGCGCGCCCATCCAGGCGCACAGCAACACCGCCATGGCGCCTGATTTTTTGATGCAGCAAATCGAGTGGCGCGAGGCCCTGGACGAGACCCGCAGCGTGGCCGACTTAGACGCCCTGGCCGCTTCGGTAGACTCCACGCAAACCGACTTGTTGGCGCAATGTGCTCAGGCACTCGATGACCGACAGGACTACCACGCTGCCGTGCCTCTGGTGCGCAGCCTGATGTTTATCGAAAAATTTCGCCACGACCTGGACGCGCGCTTTGACGCGCTGAGCTAATTCTTTTTATGGCCTTGCTCCAAATCTCCGAACCGGGCCAATCGCCCAATCCCCACGAGCGGCGCATTGCCGTGGGCATCGACCTGGGCACCACGCATTCGCTGGTGGCTGCGGTGCGCAATGGTGTGGCCGAATGCCTGCCCGATGCGGCGGGCGCAGTATTGCTTCCCAGCGTGGTGCGCTATTTGGACGCGCAGCGCCGCCAGATAGGGCAGGAGGCTTTGCAGCAGCAAAGCGCGGACCCTGGAAACACGATTGCGTCGGTCAAGCGATTGATGGGCCGAGGTTTGGCGGACATTGCAGATGCGGCCCGATTGCCCTATGCCTTGGTCGATGCGCCGGGCATGGTCAAAGTGCGCACCATTGCCGGCGAAAAAAGCCCAGTGGAAGTGAGCGCCGAAATTTTGGCGACTTTGCGGTTCCGCGCCGAAGACAGTTTTAACGACGATATTTTCGGTGCGGTGATTACGGTGCCAGCGTATTTTGATGACGCGCAGCGCCAAGCGACTAAAGACGCGGCGCAACTAGCCGGCCTCAATGTGTTGCGCCTGATCAACGAGCCCACGGCGGCTGCCATTGCCTATGGATTGGACAATGCCAGCGAAGGCGTGTACGCCGTCTATGACCTGGGCGGCGGCACTTTTGATATTTCCATTTTGCGCTTGTCTGCCGGCGTGTTTGAAGTGTTGGCGACCGGTGGCGATTCGGCGCTGGGTGGCGATGACTACGACCGCGCTTTGGCCGACTGGATCGTCGCGCAGTCCGGCGTGGCGGTGCAGGGCATGGAAGACCAGGCTTTGTTATTGCAAGCCGCGCGGGCCTGCAAAGAGGCTTTGTCGTATGAAGACATCGCGCCCGTGGAGTTAAGCCTGGAGGCAGGGCGTATTGACCTGTCGGTGAACCGTGCGCAATTGGAAGCGGCCACGCAAACCTTGACGGCGCGCACCTTGCAAGCAGTGCGCAAAGCCTTGCGCGATGCGCGTTTGCAATTCACGGATATCCAAGGCGTGGTGCTGGTGGGCGGCTCCACGCGCATGCCCCAGGTTCGCGCGGCAGTGGCAGATTTCTTTGGCCAAGCGCCTTTGACCAACCTCAACCCCGACGAAGTGGTGGCCTTGGGCGCAGCGATTCAGGCCAACCAATTGGCCGGTAACAACCCCTCAGGTAATTTATTGCTGCTCGATGTGATTCCGCTGTCGCTAGGCATAGAGACGATGGGCGGTTTGGTAGAGCGCATCGTGCCGCGTAACCAGACGATTCCCACTGCCATGGCGCAGGACTTCACCACCTACCAAGACGGCCAAACCGCGCTGGCGCTGCATGTGGTGCAAGGCGAGCGCGATTTGGTGGCCGACTGCCGCAGCCTGGCGCGCTTTGCGTTGCGCGGCATCCCGCCCATGGTGGCCGGTGCGGCGCGTATCCGCGTTACCTTTACCGTCGATGCTGATGGGCTGCTGCATGTGGGCGCGCGCGAACAAGTCAGCGGCGTGGAGGCGCAAATTGACGTCAAACCTTCGTATGGCCTAAGCGACGACCAAATCGCGCGCATGCTGCAAGAAAGTTTTAGCACTGCGCAAGTCGATATGCGCGCCCGCGCGCTGGTCGAGGCGCGTGTGGATGCGCAGCGCCTGGTGTTGGCTACGCAAAGCGCTTTGAAGGCGGATGGCGATTTGCTCAGCCCGCAAGAGCGCGCCGATGTGGACGCCGCGATAGCCGCTTTGCTGGCATCCGCGCAAGGCGAAGACGCGGCGCAGATAGAAGCGGTGAGCAAACAACTGGCCCAAGTGACCGAAGCCTTTGCCGCCCAGCGCATGAACCGCGGCATTGCCCAGGCTTTGTCCGGCCACACTTTGGACTCGCTGCAAGACAGCTTTAAAACCTAAACCCTCGGCTATGCCCATCATTCACATACTGCCCCATACCGAATACTGCCCCGCAGGCGCCCAGGTGCGCGCTGCCGCAGGCACCACGATTTGCGAGGCC
>CANFVA010000177.1 GCA_947450255.1 Comamonadaceae bacterium | reverse complement strand
GACAAAACCGAACACGCCATGGAATCGCTGATGGCCTCGGTGGCCTGGGACGAAGCCCGCTTTGGCCTGGCGCTGGACCTAGAGCGTTTCATGGTCGTGGCCACCAGCGACTTCAACATGGGCGCCATGGAGAACAAAGGCCTCAATATTTTTAACACCAAGCTGCTGCTGGCCAACCCCGCCACCGCCACCGATGGCGATTACGCCAACATCGAAAGCGTGGTGGGCCACGAATATTTCCACAACTGGACCGGCAACCGCATTACCTGCCGCGATTGGTTTCAACTCAGCCTCAAAGAAGGCCTCACCGTGTTTCGCGACCAGGAGTTCAGCCAGGATTTGGCTGGTGACGCCTCGGCCCGGGCGGTCAAGCGCATCGAAGATGTGCGACTGCTGCGCACGGTGCAATTCCCGGAAGACGCGGGCCCGATGGCACACCCGGTGCGCCCCGATAGTTATGTAGAAATCAATAATTTTTACAGCGTCACCGTCTATGAAAAAGGCGCTGAAGTGGTGCGCATGATGCAAACCCTGGCCACCGATGGCGCAGCCGTGTCAGGCCGCGAAGGCTTTGCACGCGGCATGAAGCTCTACTTTGAACGGCACGACGGACAGGCCGTGACCTGCGATGACTTCGCGCAAGCCATTGCCGACGCCAACCCGCAATCGCACCTGGCCGCGCTGCTGGAGCCTTTTAAGCGCTGGTATAGCCAGGCCGGTACGCCGCAGCTCACTGCCGGGGGTCACTATGACGCGGACAAGCAAACCTACCGCATGACCTTTATGCAAAACAGCACGGCGCGGCCCGGCCAGCAAGCCAATGCGCCCTTTGTCATTCCCGTCAGTTTGGGACTGGTCGGCATGCACAGCGGCGCCGCGCTACCGCTCTACACCGCGCCGGATGCTGCACCCAGCGACAGCCATTTACTGGTCATGTCCGGGCAGGATGTGGAGATTACGTTTTACCGTGTAGCAGAGGAGCCTGTGCCCTCGGTGCTGCGCGGCTTTTCCGCGCCCGTGGTGCTGCACTGCGAATACAGCGATGCGCAATTGCTCGTGCTGCTGGCGCATGACGCCGACCCTTTTAACCGCTGGGAAGCTGGTCAACGCCTGGCCATGCGCTGCGCGCTGGCAGCCATTGCCAGTGGCACGAGCGAGCAGGTGTTGGACAGCGCGTTTTTAGAAGCCATGCGCCAGGTGCTGCGCCACCCCGGACTGGATGCGGCCTTCAAAGAACTCACGCTGACCCTGCCTTCTGAAGCCTATATCGCCGAGCAGCTGCCGCAAGTGGACCCGCAGCGGGTACACGCCGTGCGCGAAGCCATGCGCTTGCAAATGGCGCGCGCCCTGCATGCCGACTGGCAATGGGCGTTTGAGGCGCACCGCCACAACGGCGCTTTCAAACCTGATGCGTTGTCGGCCGGGCGGCGTGCGCTGGCCGGACAAGCCTTGGTCTATTTGTGCCTTGCCGGTGTCGCCGACCACGACCTGCATTGGCAACAGACTGCCCTGCGCAGCTTTGAAGCCGCCGGCAATATGACCGACCGCTTTAACGCGCTGAACGCGCTGGTAGGCAGCGGCAGCGCGCTGGCTGCAAAGGCGCTGGCGCAGTTCCACAGCGTGTTCAAAAACGAGGCGCTGGTGATCGACAAATGGTTTGCCATCCAAGCCGGCACTTGTGACCGGGGCGGGCAAGTGCTGGGCCAAGTGCGTCAGCTGATGGAGCACCCCGACTTCACTTTGCGCAACCCCAACCGGGCGCGCAGCCTGATTTCTGTCTTTTGCAACAACCCCGGTGCCTTCCACCGGCCCGATGCCGCGGGTTATGTGTTCTGGAGCAAGCAAGTAGCCGATCTGGATGCCATCAACCCGCAAGTGGCCGCGCGCTTGGCGCGCACGCTGGACCGCTGGGCCCAACTGGCCGAGCCCTACCGCAGCGGCGCCCGCGAGGCCTTGCTGCGGGTGGCCGCCAAGCCCGATTTAAGCAATGATGTGCGCGAAGTGATTGACCGGGCACTGTCCATCTAGGGCCTACGCCAAAGCCGCCCCACCCTTTTGGAGAATAAAAACATGGCCAAATCCATATCCCTCACCCGCTATCTGGTGGAGCAACAACGGGTCGATGGCCTCATTCCCTCGCAGCTGCGTCTGCTGCTCGAAGTGGTGGCCAGGGCGTGCAAGAGCATTAGCCATTCGGTGAACAAAGGCGCTTTGGGCGAAGTGCTGGGCAGCGCGGGCAGCGAGAACGTGCAAGGCGAAATCCAGAAAAAGCTGGACATCATCGCCAACGAAGTGCTGATCGAGGCCAATGAATGGGGCGGTCATTTGGCGGCTATGGCCAGCGAAGAAATGGACGGGATTTACCAGGTCCCCAACCGCTATCCGCGCGGCGAATACCTGCTGCTGTTTGACCCCTTGGACGGCTCTAGCAATATCGACGTCAACGTCAGCATCGGCACGATTTTTAGCGTGCTACTCAAACCCGAAGGTCCGCAGCTTGCAGAGCAAGACTTTTTACAAGCGGGCAGCCAGCAAGTCGCTGCGGGCTATTGCGTTTATGGGCCGCAAACCACGCTGGTGCTGACCGTAGGCCATGGCGTGGCCATGTTTACCCTTGACCGCGAGCAAGGCTCTTTTGTGCTGACGCAAGAAGATGTGCGCATCCCCGAGGACACCCAAGAATTTGCCATCAATATGAGCAATATGCGCCATTGGGATGCGCCCACCACGCGCTACATCCAGGAATGCCTGCAAGGCCGCGACGGCCCACGCGGCAAAGACTTCAATATGCGCTGGATTGCCAGCATGGTGGCCGATGTGCACCGCATTCTGACGCGCGGCGGTGTATTCCTGTATCCCTGGGACAAGCGCGAACCGAACCAAGCTGGCAAGCTGCGCCTGATGTACGAAGCCAATCCCATGGCCTGGCTGGTCGAGCAAGCCGGCGGCGGCGCCACCAACGGCCATCGGCGCATTTTGGATATCGCGCCTGCGCAACTGCACCAACGCGTGAGCGTGGTGCTGGGCTCCAAAAACGAAGTGGAGCGGGTGACGCAGTACTACGCGCAAGCCACCCCGGCCTAAAGTCCTGCTAAACACCCCCCTGGCTATAATCCAACGCTAGTGTGCCGGTGTAGCTCAGTCGGTAGAGCAGCTCATTCGTAATGAGAAGGTCGGGTGTTCGATTCATCTCTCCGGCACCAATGCAATCAATGCATAAGCCTCGCTTTAATTGTGCGGGGCTTTTTTTTTGTATCAGAAAGCAACCGATAAAGCCAATTGGCTGAAAAGGTTTGCTAGCTTGATGAAATAGCAACCAACAGCGAAAATTGAAATGCGTCGCCAATGTGCCGCAGAAAATCCAGAAGTCATTCCATCTAGAGCAAGCATTGGGGCGCTGGGCACCGTACCTGCGAAAAGCCAGCCAAGGGTGCGCGCTGGCCCCTGCGGCTATCAAAAAACCAAATTTCAGCCCAGCGAGGGCATAGTCAAACAGTTTTGGCGAATCAGCACCGACAAGTTCTGCACGGCTTGGTCCAGGCCACGCGCGGTTTGACCCATGCTGGTGGCGGCGTCTTGCGGCTTGGCACGCAGGGAGGTCATCAGGTTGTCCTGGGCGCGGGCTGCGGCTAAATGGGGGGTCGTGACTGACATATTGCTGCTCCGTTGGGTTCCACCCGGCCCGTGGCGGGGTGTTGGCTAACTCGGACTGGCCTCGTGTCTGGGAATTGACACGATTGCCGCTCAGCTTGAAACTCGCAATGTTCGTGCCTGCCGTTTTCGGCAAGGCTTTGCCGGTTCTCTGTCAGAAAGCGAAGAAGAGCCCGCCTGAAGCAGGCAAAACCGACACGGCGCGAGGCGCCAAGCGGCAATCAGTGCCCGGCGTCTTGGTAGCTGGCGTAGGCCGCGTCCACCCCGGCGCCACGGCTAAAGCGGTGGCCTTCAGCGGCCAGCACGATTTCCAGCGCCGCCAGGGTTTGCAGCACGCAGTCCGGGCGCGCGTTGTAGCCCATG
>CANFVA010000176.1 GCA_947450255.1 Comamonadaceae bacterium | reverse complement strand
TTAGGCAAATTTTTTAATAATTGAATGGAGTTTGACTGTCATGAAACTAAAAACCCTCGCAGCCGCCGTGCTGGCACTGTCCACCGGATTGGCAATGGCACAAAGCGTTGTGACCATCGCCCACGTAGGCCCCACAAGCGGCGCTATTGCCCACCTGGGTAAGGACAATGAAAACGGCGCCATCATGGCCGTTGAAGAACTTAACGCAGCAGGCGTCACCATCGGCGGCAAAAAAGTCACCATCAAATTGATGACCGAAGACGACGGCGCTGATCCCAAGCAAGGTACTGCAGTGGCTCAAAAGCTGGCCGATGCCAAAGTCGTTGGCGTGATTGGTCACCTGAACTCTGGTACTTCCATCCCCGCTTCCAAAATCTACAGCGATGCGGGCATCCCCCAAATCTCTCCTTCTGCTACCAACCCCAAGTACACCCGCCAAGGTTTCAAAACCACCTTCCGTGTGGTGGCTGATGACACCCAATTGGGTGGCACCTTGGGCAAGTACGCTGTCAACACGCTCAAAGGCAAAGCCATTGCCGTGATCGACGACCGTACCGCTTATGGCCAAGGCGTTGCTGACGAGTTCAGCAAAGCTGTCGTGGCAGCGGGCGGCAGCATTGTTGCCAAAGAGTTCACCACCGACAAAGCCACTGACTTCAATGCCATCCTGACCACCATCAAAGGCAAAAAGCCTGATGTGGTGTTCTTTGGCGGTATGGACGCTGTTGCTGGCCCGATGCTGCGCCAGATGAAATCGCTTGGTATCAATGCCAAGTTCATGGGTGGCGATGGCATCTGCTCGGCAGAGTTGGTCAAGCTCGGTGGCGACGCGATTGCTGACAACCAAGTCTATTGCGCGGAAGCCGGTGGCGTGGAAAAAGGCAGCAAGTACGAAGCAGCCAAAATCGACTTCGAAAAGCGTTTCAAAGCCAAGTTCGGTGCTGACGTCCAGGTGTATGCACCTTATGTGTATGACAGCGTCAAGCTGATGGTCGCCGCAATGGTTAAGGCAGGTTCTTCTGATCCAGAAAAATACCTGCCCGTTCTGGCTGCTACCAAAGACTACCAAGGCGTGACCGGTGCTATCGGCTTTGACAACAAAGGCGACATCGTGAATGGCGCTCTGACGTTGCAAACCGTGCGTGGCGGCAAGTTGGAAGTTCTGTCGGTTATCCGTTAATCTCGGACTGCGACAACAAAAAAACCGGCCCCTCTAGGCCGGTTTTTTTACGTCTGCCATTTCCCTATTTACGCTGCAAAAAGCGGTAGGGCGGCAGGCCTTGCAGCATGCGCCGGCCATAGGCTTGTTCACTCAGACGCTTGTCGTAGCAAATCACTTGCGCGCGGTCTTCTTCGGTGCGTATGGCGCGGCCTGCCCATTGCAGCAGCTTGATGCCGGTGGCTGGGATGACGAGTTCATTAAACGGGTCCCGCCCCATGCGGCGCAGCCATTCAGCCCGCGCCTCGTCTACCGGTTCGGATGGCGGCGCAAACGGCAGCTTGGTAATGAACACGGTTTCGCACAAGTGGCCCGGCAAATCCAGGCCCTCGCCAAAGGATTGCAAGCCAAAAATAATGGACGGTAAACCCGCCTCCACTCGCGCCATATGCGCGGCCAACAAGCGGGTGCGTGAGGTGCTGCCTTGCACCAACACGCTTTCCAAAAGCCGTGCAGGAACAGCGTCGGTCGCCGCGCGCATTTGCGCCCGCGAGGTGAATAAGACCAAGGCGCCATGCTGCACCTGCGCCAGGTCTTGCATCAGGTATTCCACCACTTCGCCGGTATAGGCCGGCACGTTTTTGGCGTCCGCCATGGTGTGCACCACGGTGAGCGTGCCTTGCGTGGCGTAGTCAAAAGGGCTGGAAACTTCCAGGGCCTGCACATCCGGGTTGCCCCTGAGTCCGCACTCCTGCAAAAAATAGTCAAAGCTGCCGCAGCTGCTGAGCGAGGCCGAAGTGAGTATGGCCGCGCGGGCCTGGCTCCAGACAAACTGGCGCAGCAAGTCGCCCGGCACCATCGGGCAGGCATGGGCGCTGATCAGCAAAAAGCCGCCTTCGCTTTTGCATTGCAGCCATTTGGCTAGCGGCTGTTCGCCGTGCTCCAGCAAGAGGCTGGCGGTCGATGTGAGCGCGCCCAGGCGCGGTGCCAGTGGCCCTAGCTTGGCGTACTGCTGGCTGCATTGCAGCGCCTGCATCGGGTCGTCCTTGGCGATTTGTTTAATTTGCGCGCCCAGGGCGTCCAACGCCTGCGCCAAACCGGTGGCCTGCGCCAGCACTTGCGCCATTGGCTCGACCAGGGCCTCGGACAGCACGCCATGGGCAAAGCGCAGGGTGCCGTCTTGCCCTTGCGTGCTGGCGTGCACCAGGTCCAGCACCCTACGCGCCAGTTGGGTGAGCGTGGTTTTGAGCTGGCTGCTCACGGTAGCCACGTCCGGGTCCACATCCAACATTAAGGCTTTGCTCACGTCTTGTAAGACCTTGGGCAAGCGGTCCAGCCAGCGCAGGCTGGCCAGCTCCATCGCGCTGCTGAATTGGTCTAAAGCGACTGCCGGCAAATGGTGCGCCTCGTCAAACACCAGCAGGCAGTTGTTCAGCTCGGGCAAGGTTTTCATGCCCAGCGAGGCCAGCACCAGGTCGTGGTTGGCAACAATCACTTGCGCCTCGGCCAGGCGGTTACGCGCCTGGTAATAGCTGCAATCCTTAAAGCGCGGGCAATGCCGTACGGTGCAGCTGTGCCGCTCAGCAGCCACAGTGGCCCAGTCCTGCGGATCGGGTGCTTCGTTCAGGCTGTCGCGGTCGCCATCCCAGCGCCCCGTCGCCAGCGTGGCGGCCATGTGTTCGTACAGCCGAAAGCGCCGCTCCTCCAAGGCTTCTTGCGAAGCCGTGCCCAGCGCCACCGCTGGAAAATCGTCTTCAAAAAAATCATCCTCCGCGCCACCGCTGCCCACCAGGCGCTCCAGCTTGAGCTTGCACACATAGCGCCCGCGCCCTTTGGCCAGCGCAAACGCAAAGGGTTGCTCCATGCTGGCGGCCAGGGCTGGCAAGTCTTTTTGCATGAGTTGCTCTTGCAGGGCTACCGTGGCGGTGGAAATCAGCACGCGGGTTTTGCGCTGCAATGCCATAGCAATCGCGGTGCTGGCATAGGCGGCAGATTTGCCGACGCCGGTGCCGGCTTGAATAACGGCGATCGCGCGCTGCGGCTCTTCGCAATCGCCCAGGTCGGCGCGGCTCAAGGTGTCGGCCACGCATTGCGCCATGGCAATCTGGCCTTGGCGCTGGCGAAAGCCTGGCGTGGCTTGCAGCACGTGGCTAAATGCGCCAAAAGCTTGTTCGGCCCAGATTTGCGCGCTGCCAAGGGCGGCCAATGGGGACTGGGTTTCAGAGGACAAGTAGATGTTTCTCGGTGGGGTCGGTAAGGCAAGGGCGGTGCGCGCGAACAGAGGGGGCACACCCGTATGGCACACCTCAATGGCAGGCCCGCAATATACCTGTTGCAGCAGCGATAATCCGCCCGCTGCCGACCACTTGCAAGCAATTGCAAACGGGCTGGTAGTTTTCGCGCTATTCGGGGTATTTATTACTACGCCGTACGCGCTTTTTATCTACATCCGGAGTTCTTTGTATGACCACCGTTTTCACTGGCGCGTCGCAGCCTGTTCGTCGCCAATTTCTTCGCGCTGCCGCCTCCTGCGCAGTTAGCAGCCTTCCCCTGTACAGCTTGGCGCAAAGCGACCAAACCCCAGAGCGCCAGTTTGCCCCGCAGCCCGGCGCATGGCGCACCTTTGAAGTGACCACCCGCGTCGAAATTGCCGCCCCGCGCGGCCAGACGCGCGTCTGGGTGCCGGTGCCCAGTGTGAACACGGCCTGGCAAAAGTCCTTGGAATCGGCCATGAACAGCAACGGCAGCGCCCGCATGCTGGCCGATGGCAGCGAGGGCGCGCGCATGGTGTATGCCGAGTTTGATGCCGCGCAGGCGCAGCCTTTTGTGGAAGTGACCAGCCGCATCCAAACCCAAAACCGCTTGCAAGACTGGAAGCAAAAATCGGCTCCGGCTGAATCCGCCGCTGCATTGGCGCAATGGAC
>CANFVA010000175.1 GCA_947450255.1 Comamonadaceae bacterium | reverse complement strand
TGCCGGACCGTCAGAAATTTTGGTGCTGGCCGACGGCAGCACGCCGCCCGAGTGGGTGGCCATGGATTTGTTCAGCCAGGCCGAGCACGACGAGCTGGCGCAAAGCATCTTGCTGTGTCCGGACGCGGCCTACATAGACGCGGTGCAAGCCGCCATCGACAAACTTTTGCCGGAGATGCCGCGGCGCGACATCATCGCTGCATCCCTGAACGGACGCGGCGCTTTGATACACACCCGCAGCATGCAAGAGGCTTGCGCCATCAGCAACAGCATTGCCCCCGAGCATTTAGAGGTGAGCAGCAGCGAGCCGCATACATGGGAGCCTTTGCTGATTCACGCAGGCGCGATTTTTCTGGGGGCGTTCACCAGCGAAAGCCTGGGCGACTATTGCGCCGGACCCAACCATGTGTTGCCCACCTCGGGCACGGCACGGTTTTCATCGCCCTTGGGGGTTTACGATTTTCAAAAGCGCAGCAGCTTGATTGAAGTGTCCGAAGCCGGAGCGCAAACACTGGGTCAAACCGCATCGGTGCTGGCGCATGGCGAAGGCTTGCAAGCCCACGCACGCGCCGCCGAAATGCGCTTGCACGGGAACAAGGCATGAGCGCGCCGACCCCCAATTTGCGTTTCATCCGCGAGGATGTGCAGGCCATGCACGCCTATGTAGTACAGGACGCCGCGGGCATGCTCAAGCTCGACGCCATGGAAAACCCCTACGGTTTGCCGCCGGAATTGCAAGCGCAATTGGGCGAGCGTCTGGGCCGCCTCGCTATCAACCGCTACCCCGGCGCGCGCATTCACGATCTGCACACGGCGCTGGCCGCGTACGTGGATTTGCCCGCAGGCTACGCGCTGACGCTGGGCAATGGTTCAGACGAACTGATCGCCATGCTGGCCATGGCCTGCGCCCGGCCCGGTGCTTGCATTCTGGCGCCCGAGCCGGGCTTTGTGATGTACGCCATGTCCGCCCAATTACAAGGCCTGGACTTTGTGGGCGTGCCCTTGCAAGGCGATTTTTCGCTGGACGAAGCGGCCATGTCCGCCGCTATTGCGCAGTACCAGCCGGCCATCGTGTACCTGGCTTACCCCAACAACCCCACGGCCAATTTGTGGGACGCAGCCGTGCTGCGCCGCCTGATTGCCCTGGCCAGCGCCTATGGCGCGCTGGTAGTGCTGGACGAGGCTTACCAACCCTTTGCTGCCCGCACCTGGCTGGACGAAATCCGCCGCGACCCGGCGGCTAACGCGCAGGTCGTGCTCCTGCGCACGCTGTCCAAATTCGGCCTGGCCGGTGTGCGCCTGGGCTATGCGCTGGCCCCTGCGGCGCTACTGGCGCAGATTGATAAAGTGCGCCCGCCCTATAACGTCAGCGTGCTCAATGCCGAATGCGCGCTGTTCGCCTTGGAGCATGCGCAGGTGTTCGCCGCGCAAGCGCAATCGATATGCAGTGAACGCGAACGCCTGTTGGTCGTGCTGGCCTCTTTGCCGGGCCTGCAACCCTTTCCCAGCCAGGCGAATATGATTTTGCTGCGCGTGCAGGGTGAGCCCGGCGCGGCAACGCGCTTGCACCAGGCGCTGAAAATGCGCCAGATCTTGGTGAAGAACGTTTCTACAATGCACCCGCTGCTGGCCAACTGTCTGCGACTGACGGTGGGCACAGCCCCTGAAAACACGCTGCTTCTGGCAGCGCTTGAGGCCTCTTTATGACCGACACAGCTTCCAGCCTGGTAAGCGTGCTGCCCCAGCCCACGAGCGAGGGCAGCGCCCGCCGCGCCGAAGTCACCCGCAACACCTCCGAAACCCGCATCCGCGTCGGCCTAAATTTGGACGGCAGCGGCCAGGCCCAGTTGTCCACCGGTATCGGCTTTTTTGATCACATGCTCGACCAAATCGCCCGCCACGGCCTGATCGACCTGGACATCCAAGCCCAAGGCGATTTGCATATCGACGGCCATCACACCGTGGAAGACGTAGGCATCACCCTAGGCCAGGCCTTTGCCAAAGCCCTGGGCGACAAAAAAGGCATTCGCCGCTACGGCCATGCTTATGTGCCGCTGGACGAAGCCCTCTCGCGCGTGGTGATCGACCTCTCAGGCCGCCCCGGTTTGGAAATGGACGTGCCCTTTAAAAGCGGCATGATCGGCGGTTTTGACAGCCAATTGACGCATGAATTTTTCCAGGGCTTTGTCAACCATGCCGGTGCCACCTTGCATATTGATAACCTGAAGGGCGAGAACGCGCACCACCAGTGCGAGACCGTATTCAAAGCCTTTGCCCGCGCCTTGCGCATGGCGGTAGAGCGCGACCCGCGCGCCGCTGGCACTATTCCCTCGACCAAAGGCTCGCTCTGACGTGACACCCCGCCCGGAGGCTTGCGCCACCCCGCCATGACATCCGTTGCTATCGTCGATTACGGCATGGGCAATTTGCGCTCGGTCACCCAGGCGGTTATGCATGCCGCCGCACAGGAAGGCGTGCAAGCGGTGTGGGCGCGCAGCCCCCAAGAAGTGATGGACGCCGAGCGCGTCGTGCTGCCCGGTCAGGGCGGGATGCGCGACTGCATGGCCGAGCTGCGCGCCAGCGGTATGCTGGCCGCCGTGCTGCATGCTGCGGCGCACAAGCCGCTGATGGGCGTGTGCGTCGGCATGCAAATGCTGCTGGACCATAGCGAGGAATTGGACACGCCAGGCCTGGGCTTGATGGCCGGCACGGTGCGCAAATTTTCTCTGGACGAGCGCTTGCAGGACGACGGCAGTCGCTATAAAGTACCGCAAATGGGCTGGAATCAAGTCTGGCAGGCCGATCACGGCAAGGGCGCGCACCCGGTGTGGGCGGGCGTGCCCGACGGCAGTTATTTCTATTTTGTGCACAGCTTTTTCGCCGATCCGCAGGACCCGGCGCACTGTGCTGGGCAGACCGATTACGGCGGGCGCTTTTGCTCCGCGCTGGCCCGCGATAATATTTTTGCCACGCAATTTCACCCGGAAAAAAGCGCTGCCCAGGGCCTGGCCCTGTACCGCAATTTTCTGCGTTGGGCGCCCTGATATGACGATTGCAGCCCGCTTGCGTGTATGGTTCGCCTAATTTTCCGTATCCCTTCCCTTCACTTTTACTACCCACTGCCACTGCACCATGCTGCTTATCCCCGCTATTGACCTCAAAGACGGCCACTGCGTTCGCCTACAACAAGGCGATATGGATCAATCCACCACCTTCGGGGAAGACCCGGTCGCCATGGCGCGCAGCTGGGTGGACAAAGGTGCCAGGCGTTTGCATTTGGTGGACCTGAACGGCGCCTTTGCCGGGCACCCCAAAAATGAGGCGGCGATTCGCCGCATCCTCAAAGAAGTGGGCAGCGAAGTCGATGTGCAACTAGGTGGCGGCATCCGTGACCTCGACACCATCGAGCGCTATTTGGACGCTGGCCTGCGCTACGTCATCATCGGCACCGCCGCAGTTAAAAACCCCGGCTTTTTGCAAGACGCTTGCACTGCGTTTGGTGGCCACATCATCGTCGGCCTGGACGCCAAAGAGGGCAAAGTCGCCACCGACGGCTGGAGCAAGCTCACGCGCCACGACGTGATCGACCTGGGCAAGAAGTTTGAAGACTACGGCGTCGAGTCCATCATCTATACCGACATTGGCCGCGACGGCATGCTCACCGGCATCAACATTCCCGCCACCGTGGCGCTGGCGCAAGCCTTGAAGATTCCGGTGATCGCCTCGGGCGGCCTCTCCAACATGGCCGACATCGAAGCCTTGTGCGAGGTAGAAGACGAAGGCGTAGAAGGCGTGATCTGCGGGCGCGCGATTTACACCGGCGACCTAGACTTCGCCGCCGGCCAAGCCCGCGCTGACGAGCTCAATGGCTAGTTCGGTGGCTGAGCCTGGCGCTGCCAGCGCAGCCCCTGCCACGCGCAGCGAAGAACTTTTCCACGGTCAGGCCTGCCACCGCCTTACGCTTGCTAATGGCGACAGCGTGCTGGTGGCGCAGCACGGCGCGCACGTGGTTTCGTGGGTGAGCGGCGGGCGCGAGCGCTTGTTCCTCAGCCCCAACACCGTGTGGGACGGGCGCGCTGCGATACGCGG
>CANFVA010000174.1 GCA_947450255.1 Comamonadaceae bacterium | reverse complement strand
TACTGGAAAGCGCCCGCCTGACTTTTGCCGCGCAAGGGCTCTGCATAAGCTCATAGCCGCCGGTTCGCAACCCTCACCGACAATCGCTGCATGGCTATTGGCATGTACTTGCGGGAAATCGGGCGCGGCAAAGACGGGGCGCGGGGGCTCAGCCGCGCGCAGGCGACTGATTTGTGGGGCCAGTTGCTCGATGGCGCGGTTAGCGATTTGGAAGTAGGCGCTTTTTGCCTGGCGATGCGCGTCAAGGGCGAAACGCCAGAAGAAATGGCCGGTTTTCTGGACGCCACGGCGCCGCGTCTGCACACCGTACCCCAGGGCGACAAGCCCGTCGTCGTCGTCCCCAGCTACAACGGCGCCCGCAAAATTCCGGTGCTCACGCCTCTGCTGGCCCTGCTGCTGGCGCGCGAAGGCCACCCGGTCATGATCCACGGCACGCCCACCGAAAACAGCCGCGTGTTTACCGCCGAAGTGCTGGAGCAACTTGGCATCCATGCGCGCAACAGCTTTGCGCCGCTAGCTGCTGGCGAAGTAGCTTTCTATCCCACAGCCGCTTTAAGCACCGGCCTGCAAAGGCTACTGGAAGTACGCCGCGTGGTGCAACTGCGCAATTCGGCGCACAGCCTGGTCAAGCTGATGAACCCTTGCGCCGGCCCCAGCTTGCTGGTGACCAGCTACACCCACCCGGAATACGCGCACTCCATGTCCGCCACTTTGCAACTGGTGCAGGCCAACGCCATGCTCTTGCGCGGCACCGAAGGCGAGGCCGTGGCCGACGCCCGCCGCCTGCCCAAAATGCAAGGCTTTATCGCCGGTGAAACCGTGTTTGCCCAAGACGCACAAAGCGGCAGCCTGGGCAGCCTGCCCACCCTGCCCGCTGGCATCGACGCGCCGGGCACCGCCGACTACATCCGCGCCGTCATGGACGGCGCCCAGCCCGTGCCCGCGCCGATAGCGCAACAAGTGATAGCAATCTCGAAACTCATTTCCCGCATGGAAGGGGCCGCATGATGAACAAGCCACCCAAACCACCCGCAGCAGCAATAGGCCAAGTCAGCCTGGTAGGCGCCGGGCCGGGTGACCCGGATTTGTTGACGCTCAAAGCCGTCAAAGCCATTGCCGCCGCCACCGTCATCTTGGTGGACGACTTGGTGAACGAGGCCGTGCTGGCCCACGCCAGCCCCAGCGCCCGCATCGTCTATGTGGGCAAGCGCGGCGGCTGCGCGTCCACGCCACAGGCTTTTATTGAGAAGTTGATGGTGAGCGAAGCCCACAAGGGCGAAAACGTGGTGCGCCTGAAAGGCGGTGACCCCTTGGTATTTGGCCGCAGCGGCGAAGAAATCGAGGCCTTGCAACAAGCCGGCATCCAGGTGCACGTGGTCAACGGCATCACCGCCGCCTTGGGCGCGCTGGCATCGCTCAACACCGCCCTCACCCACCGCGACCATGCCCACGGCGTGCTGATGGTGACCGGCCACGCCAAGCCCGGCGACCCCGGCACCGACTGGCGCGCGCTAGCGCACACCGCCCGCCAGGCCAAACTCACCCTGGTGGTCTACATGGGCGTAGCCGCCGCGCAGCGCATCCAAGACGAACTGCTACACCGCCTAGCCGCCGACACGCCCGTAGCGATCGTGCAAGACGCCACGCTGCCTTCGCAGCGGCAGGCTTTGTGCACGCTGGATTGTTTGCACCAAACGCTGACTGAAGAGCGGATGGCTAGCCCTTGTGTTTTGCTGATTGGGGATGTGTTGCGGGGCTTAGCTAGCTTGGGGCACACTCAAGAGGCGGTGTTTGCACGAGGTCACATCCGGGCAATGTGAGATGCGATGGACCCTAAGATGGTCTAAAACTGATATGTCTGCGAAGGTTTTTTGGTAATCGGCCGTTTTAGCTAGACAACCGGCGACGAACGCTGTTGCAAGCATGGTTGCGCGTAGAGTTCGCCTAATGCCTAAGGTCAAAGTCAAGCCGCTACGCGCTTACGCGCTGTCGGGTTTGGACGAGCCGTCAAATTTCGCTCCACCTCCATACGAAGTGCAGCATTGATACGAGATTGATAGCCAGCGCCTTTAGACTTGAAGAACTCCAGGATGTCCGCATCCAATCGGAACGATGTGAGCACCTTCGTAGGGGTGGCTTGCGGGCCACGTCCACGCTTCAGGACTGGCGCACCCAGCATGTCCTCGGTCCACGCTGGGTTGTCTGGGTCGTTGACCTTAGCCGAGGTTTTCTTTGGCAACTTGGCGGTAGTAGCGTGTTTCATGTTTTTCTGCCTTTCGCAGCGATATCACGTGAGGCCCTGTCGGGCGCTCGGTGTAAACCATCACAACCAAATCTGACTCGAGAAGACCGAAACAGACCAAGCGCTCTTCGCCGTAGTCTTGCCGCTTGTCCTCGCGGGTCACTGTGAAGTGGTCCCAGATTGCATCGCATCCAACGAAGTCAAGCCCGTGCTGCTTGAGGTTCAGCTTGCGCTTTGGTTCGTCCCATGAGACCATGACAAATTGTATCTACAAAATAAAGTACCAACAAATGAAATTTAAGGTCTGAATTCATCGGACTGGCACGTCTTGCCGCGACAGGTCCGGTGCATTGCTGGGTTGGACACCGAGACGTGCGTCGGAACGATCTTTAATTCTTCCGAGACGAACAAGCCGAGAGGCAATAGCCCCAAGCGTTCGACCATGCTTAGCGGCGATTTTTTTGACAGGCGCTCCTGCGTCAAAGCTAGCAATAAGCTCTTTGTCTTCGATTTCCGACCAAGAACGTCCTGCGTTGCTAGGCAGCGAATCGTTTCGCTCTGCGAGCTTTACAGCGCTTTCGAGAGCCTTTGTGGCTGCAAAAAGAGCACGAATTACCTGTGGGCTGTTGAAGTTGCTTTGCGCCGGCAAAATTTCGCCAGTTTCTGGATTGATTCCATTTGCAAGAGCCTCAATGATTTCTTTGGCTTCGAATGGGGACATAGATCAGTGCCTCCTAAGGTGCGGCTTGCTCGCCTGTTAAATCCGGTTAGCGAGCAGTTTCCTTGTCATTACTATAAATTAAAAATTAAAAATCATTATCAATAATTTTGTTTTCAAGTTAAGCGCCTGGCCTTTGCAACAGAGTCTCTGCCCGGGACACCCAAAGGCCTTTCCCCTCCCGTTACCATACGCCCCGCTAAAAACAACTACCCCTAGCGGGAAGACTTTGTATGGAACTCCAAATCAACGGTCAGCGCACCCAAGCCGACGCCGACCCTGCCACGCCTCTTTTGTGGGTGCTGCGCGACCAACTCAACCTCACGGGCACCAAATTTGGCTGCGGTATCGCCGCCTGCGGCGCGTGCACGGTGCATGTGGACGGCCAGGCGGTGCGTTCTTGCGTGACGCAGGTGTCTTCGGTGCAGGGCAAAGACATTCGCACTATTGAATCGCTGGGCAGCGCCGAAAAGCCTCACGCGCTGCAGCAGGCCTGGATTGCCGAGCAAGTTCCCCAATGTGGCTATTGCCAAAGCGGGATGCTGATGGCGGCTGCCGCGCTGCTGGCGCGCACGCCCAAACCTACTGATGCCGACATCGACGCGGCCATGAGCAATATTTGCCGCTGTGGCACCTACCAACGCGTGCGCGCCGCCATCCACCGCGCTGCAAACAGCGTAAGTAGTGGCGCGACAAAGAGCGCAAGTAATGGCGCAGTTCCCAAGACCACTGGGAGCGCAGCATGAAGCGTCGCACGTTATTGCTAAGCGCCCTGGGCGCCGGCGGCGCATTGCTGGTGGGCTGGGGTGTGGCCCCGCCGCGCAGCCGCCTGGGCAGCGCAGACAGCATGTTGCCCACGCAGGGCAGCGTGGGGCTGAACGGCTGGATCAAGATTGGCGAAGACGGTTCGGTGGCGCTGGCGATGCCGCGCAGCGAAATGGGCCAGGGCGTACACACCGCACTGGCCATGCTGGCCGCTGAAGAGCTGGACATTCCTTTGGACAAGGTGCGCTTAGAGCAAGCCGGGCCCGATGCCCTATACGGCAACGTGGCCGCTGTGCTGGCCTTTTTGCCCTTCCACCCGCAGCAAACCGAAGAGGGCAAGCGCAGCGCGACGGTCAAAACCGCGCAGTGGCTG
>CANFVA010000173.1 GCA_947450255.1 Comamonadaceae bacterium | reverse complement strand
CAACTACGTTTCCAGCACGCCCACCAGCTGCCAGATGAAGCGGCCTTCCTAAGCAGTGTTTTGAACTACCGCTAAGCGATAGGCGCCCTGCGCCAGGGCGCCACGCTTAGCATTGAAAGCCTGCTTTTTCCCATGGAATTCTTTCTTATTTCCAGCCTGAACGGCCTGAGCTACGGCTTGCTCTTGTTCATGCTCAGCTCGGGCCTGACGCTGATTTTCAGCATGATGGGCGTGCTCAATTTTGCGCACGCCAGTTTTTACATGCTGGGCGCCTACATTGGCTACAGCGTTTCCCAACTGCTTGGGTTTTGGCCTGCGATGCTTATTGCGCCGCTGCTGGTAGGCGCATTGGGCGCGCTGTTTGAGCGCTACTGCCTGCGCCGCGTCCACAAGTTCGGCCATGTGCCCGAGCTTTTGATTACTTTTGGCCTGACCTACGTCGTCTTAGAAGTGGTGCAACTCATCTGGGGCCGCATTGCCGTGGACTTCGCGCCGCCCGCGCTGTTGCAAGGCCCTGCGTTCACGCTGGTGAACCATTCAGTGACCGGACTGAGTCTGCATTGGGGCGTGGTGGCGGCCGAGCTATGCAGTGCTGCCGATCCCGCCTTGCGCATTGTCTGTTCGCCCTTCCCAGCGACGCGCGGTTTCATGATGCTGGTGGCGATCACCATGCTGGCGTCGATCTGGCTACTACTCACGCGCACCCGGGTCGGCTTGGTCATTCAAGCGGCGCTAACCCATCCGGATGCGGTCGAGTCGCTAGGCCATAACGTGCCGCGTGTATTTATGTTGGTATTTGGTGCCGGTGCTGCGCTGGCCGGTTTGGCCGGTGTGATCGGCGGTAGTACCTTCCTGACCGAGCCGGCCATGGCCGCCACCGTGGGTTCGATTGTGTTTGTGGTGGTGGTGGTAGGCGGATTGGGCTCTTTGTCAGGCGCATTTATCGCCTCGCTCTTGATCGGCATCGTTCAGACCTTTGCCGTGTCCTTGGATTACTCGGTGGGCAGCGCGCTGGCCTCGATGGGCATGGCGATGGCGCCGTCTTGGCAGGGCACTACGCTGGCGCGTATAACCATTGCCCAGGTAGCGCCGATATTGCCGTACCTTTTATTGGTGTTGATTTTGATATTTCGCCCGCGTGGCTTGTTGGGGAGCCGAGAAGGATGAGCGCCACAAGCTACACCGGCGCGCGCTGGGGTTCCGTCTGGCTGTGGCTGGCCTTTGCCTTGGTCATGCTGGTGCTGCCGCGAATCTTTGACAGCGGCTTGTCTATCACCATGCTGTCGCAAATGGGCATCGCCATCATCGCCTGCTTGTCTTACAACATGCTCCTGGGGCAGGGTGGCATGCTCAGTTTCGGTCATGCGGTCTATACCGGCCTGGGTGCTTTTGTGGCCATTCACGCGCTCAATGCCTGGTGCGCTGCCAGTCCGGCGCT
Source organism: Comamonadaceae bacterium (assembly GCA_947450255.1). Lineage (GTDB taxonomy): Bacteria > Pseudomonadota > Gammaproteobacteria > Burkholderiales > Burkholderiaceae_C > Allorhodoferax. The sequence continues at coordinate 2,680 of CANFVA010000173.1, read as the reverse complement.
GCCGGTGTCCCTGGTGCCCTTGGTGGGCGGTGTCGCTGGCATGGGCTTTGCGGCGCTGTTTGGCTATGTCACCACGCGCAAATCAGGCACCACTTTTGCCATGATTACGCTGGGATTGGCCGAACTGGTGTTTGCCATGTCCCTGATGGTGCCCGAGTTTTTCGGCGGCGAAGGCGGCGTGTCGGGCAACCGTGTGGTCGGCGCGCCGGTGCTGGGTATTACCTACGGTCCAGCGGTGCAGGTCTATTACCTGATTGCCTTGTACACCCTGGTCTGCGTGGTGATGATGTACGCCTTCACGCAAACCCCGCTGGGCCGCTTGCTCAATGCGGTGCGCGACAACCCAGAGCGCGTGGAATTTATCGGCTACAACCCGCAGCGTATCCGCTACACCGCGTTCATCATTGCCGGATTTTTTGCCGGCATATCGGGTGGCTTGGGCGCTTTGAACTTTGAGATTGTCAATGCCGAGGTCGTGGGCGCGGCCCGCTCCGGCGCTTACCTACTGTTTACTTTTCTCGGCGGAGCCACGTTCTTTTTCGGTCCAATTCTGGGCGCGGTGTTGATGGTGCTGGCTTTTGTCATGCTGAGCGAAATTACCAAGGCCTGGCTGTTGTATTTGGGTGCGGTATTCATGTTGATGGTGATGTATGCGCCCGGTGGGCTGGCCAGCCTGATCATGCTTAATCTGCGCGTCGCCCGCCACGGTAAGTTGCGTGCATTACTGCCTGAATATGGCTTGCTGGCATGCAGTAGCTTGCTCTGCGCGGTCGGTTTTTCCGCGCTGATAGAAATGGTGTACCACCGGCAACTAGAGACTGCCCTGGGGCCAGTGCTGCGCTTCTTAGGCGCTGGCCTGGACACATCATCCGCCGCGCATTGGTCTGGCTTGTTGTTGTACCTGGCGATGACGGTGCTGTGTTTCGACTGGTCACGGCGCCGCTTCGCGTTGCAATGGAACGCGGTGCACCAAAGCCTGGAGGATGAGCGCTTGCGCGCCGCTGTTACGCCATGAAAAGTGCTACGTCAGTACCGGCTTTGCAATTGCGCGATGTGCGCAAAAGCTTTGGCAAGACAGAGATCATTCGGGGTACCGATTTGGTGGTGCAGTCGGGCGAGCGCGTGGCCATCATCGGGCCAAATGGCGCAGGCAAGTCCACATTGTTCAATCTGATCAGTGGACGCATGCCCTTGAGCGGCGGCGATATTTTGTTGCACGGGCAGTCGATTCAGGGCAAAAAGCCGTTTGAGATTAATCGCCTGGGCTTGTCGCGCAGTTTTCAAATCACCAATATTTTCCCCAAACTCAGCGTGTTTGAAAACCTGCGCTGTAGCGTGCTCTGGAACCTGGGCTATGGCTATAGTTTTTTACGTTTTTTGGCCGATATGCACGATGCCAATGCTGCCGCGCTGGCCCTGATGGAGCGCATCGGCCTGGCCCGCAAACGCGATGTGCTGGCTATGGACTTGACCTATGCCGAACAGCGTGCCTTGGAAGTAGGCATCACCATCGGCGGCGGTGCTAATGTGATCTTGCTCGACGAACCCACAGCCGGTATGAGCGCCAGTGAGACCAGCCATTTTGTGGCCCTGATTCGCGAAGCTACCGAGGGCAAAACCTTGCTCACCGTCGAGCACGATATGGGCGTGGTGTTTGGTCTGGCCGACAAAATTGCGGTATTGGTCTATGGCGAAGTGATTGCCTTTGACACGCCCGCAGCGGTGCGCGCTAACCCGCGCGTGCAAGAGGCGTATCTGGGCTCTGCGGTGGCCGACGCCCAGGCCGATGCAGCGCAGCGGGGGGCATAAGCATGTTGCACGTACGAGGCCTGCACGCGTTTTATGGCAAAAGCCATGTGCTGCACGGCGTGGATTTTCAGGTGGGTGATGGCGAAATTCTGGCGCTACTCGGGCGCAACGGCTCAGGCCGTTCCACCACGGCCAAAGCCATTATGGGCCTGGTCGACGCGCAGGGCTCTGTGCATTGGAAAGGCCGCGAGGTGCTGGGTAAAAAGCCTTACCAAATCGCCCAGTTGGGTATCGGCTATGTACCCGAGAACCGCGATATTTTTCCGCGTCTCACAGTACACCAAAACCTGATGCTGGGCGAAAAATCTGGCCACAAAAACCCGCGCTGGACTTTTGAGGACATGTACACCCTGTTCCCGCGTCTGCGCGAACGCGCCGACGTAGAAGCCGGCGTCTTATCCGGTGGCGAGCAGCAAATGCTGACCCTGTGCCGTACCTTGATGGGCGACCCGGACCTGGTCATCATCGACGAACCCACCGAAGGCCTGGCGCCCAAGATCGTGGAACTGGTCGCCGGGTTTTTGCAAGCCCTGCGTGCGCGCGGCCTGTCGGTGTTGCTGATTGAGCAAAAGCTGACTATCGCGATGCAAATTTCCGACCGGTGCCTGGTCATGGGCCATGGCAGCGTGGTGTTTGAGGGTACGCCCGCTGCCTTGCAAGCCAATGCGGCGGTGCGTAAAGAGTGGCTGGAGGTCTGACGAAGCCCTTGTCTCAGTTGGGACAAAATAAGTGCCCCCAGTGCAAAAAGCCCTACAATTTACAAAAAAGAACGGTCGTTCTATTTTGTCTCTCCGTCTCCCTATTGCCGCATCGTTACAAGGAAAGCCAGCATGACAGCGCATTACCAAGTTCAGGGCGATATCGCTCTTAT
>CANFVA010000172.1 GCA_947450255.1 Comamonadaceae bacterium | reverse complement strand
GCAGCCGGTCAAGGCATTGGGCGCGCCAGTGCGCTGGCCTGCGCTGCGCAAGGTGCCAAGGTGATTGCCACCGATATCAACAGCGCCTTGCTCGCCTCCTTGGCACAGGAAAATTCGGCCATACACACCGCTGTGCTCGACGTGCGTGACGCCGCTGCGGTGCAAGTGTTGGCCGCCAGCCTTCCGCCACTCGATGCCTTGTTCAATTGCGCCGGTATGGTGGCCAACGGCAGCTTGCTCGATTGCAGCGAAGCGGACTGGGACACCAGTTTTTCGCTGAACGTGAAAAGCATGTTTACCGTCACCCGCGCGTTTTTACCCGGCATGCTGGAACATGCGGCGCAGGACAGCGTCAGCGTCTCCATCATCAACATGGCCTCTATGGCGTCCAGCATCAAAGGCTTTGTCAATCGCTGCGCGTATGGCGCGACTAAAGCCGCCGTGATCGGCCTTACCAAATCGCTGGCGGCTGATTATGTAAAAGCCGGTTTGCGCGCCAATGCTTTGTGTCCGGGCACCGTCGACACGCCGTCCTTGCGCGGACGCATCGCAAGCGCGGCCGACCCGGTGCAGGCCGAAAAAGACTTTATTGCGCGCCAGCCCATGGGGCGCTTGGCGGTGGTGGACGACATCACGCCCATGGTGGTTTTTTTGGCCAGCGACGAGTCGCGCTTTGTCACCGGGCAAACCTTGCTGGTCGATGGTGGCGTCACCATTTAAATCAAACCAAGCACACCGCGTTTTGCACCCCCACGCTAATTAGGCGCCGCATGACCGCACTCATCTCGGTTGACAAACTCTGCAAGTCCTTTCCCGGCGTGCGGGCGCTGCACGAGGTGCAGTTTGAATTGCAAGCCGGTGAGGTGCATGCCCTGATGGGCGAGAACGGCGCGGGCAAATCTACGCTCATGAAAATCCTTGCCGGGGTTTACCGCAAAGACAGCGGGCAAGTGCGCATGGACGGTAAGGTGGTCGAGATTGACAGCCCGGCGCATGCGCAGTCGATGGCGATCGGCATCATCCACCAAGAGCTGCATTTGATGAGCCACCTGACGGCGGCGCAAAATATTTTTCTGGGTCGCGAGCCACGCCGCTGGGGCGGCCTATTTTTGGATGAAGACCGTCTCAATGCAGATGCCGCTGCGCTGTTTGAGCGCCTCAAGCTCAAGCTCGATCCGCGCACGCCGATAGGCGCCTTGACGGTCGCGCGCCAGCAAATGGTAGAAATCGCCAAGGCCTTGTCGTTTCGCTCGCGCGTGTTGATCATGGACGAGCCTACAGCGGCGCTGAACAACGCCGAGATCGAGGAGCTTTTTCGCATCATCCGCCAGCTCAAAAGCCAGGGCGTGGGCATGGTGTATATCTCGCACAAGATGGACGAAATCCAGCGCATTGCCGACCGTGTGACGGTGCTGCGCGATGGCTGCTACATCGACACCGTGCCGGCCAGCACGCCGATGACCAACATCATCAGCATGATGGTCGGCCGCACCCTAGAGCAAAATGAAAAAACCGTGCCCGACCTGGCGGCGCAGCCGGTGGTGCTGGAGGTGCGTGGCCTGCAACGCGGGCGTGTCATCCGCGATGTCAGCTTTGCCTTGCGCAAAGGCGAAATTTTGGGCTTTGCCGGCCTAATGGGCGCGGGGCGCACCGAGGTGGCGCGCGCCATCTTCGGCGCTGACCCCGTCGAGGCGGGCGAGGTTCATGTGCATGGCCAGCGCATCGCACTGCGCTCGCCACAAGACGCAGTGCAGGCGGGCATAGGCTATTTGTCCGAAGACCGCAAAAATTTTGGCCTAGCCACCGGCATGGACGTCTCGGCCAATATCGCCCTGCCCAGCCTGAGCCGGTTTTTGCGCTGGCATATGTTCTTAGAAAAAACCGGCATCGCCCGTACCGCGCAGCACATGATAGACACGCTGCGCATCAAGACCCCCTCGCTGCACCAGACGGCGCGCCTGCTCTCGGGCGGCAACCAGCAAAAAGTCGTGGTCGCCAAATGGTTGGTGCGCGACTGCGACATTTTGATTTTTGACGAACCCACACGCGGTATCGATGTAGGCGCTAAAAGCGAGATTTACAAACTGCTCAATGCCCTGGCCGAACAGGGCAAAGCCATCATCGTGATTTCTTCCGAGCTGCCCGAAGTGCTGCTGCTGAGCCACCGCATTTTGGTGATGTGCGAGGGCCGCATCACCGGCGAAGTGCGCGGCGACCTGGCCACCCAAGAGGGTTTAATGCAATTGGCCACCCAGCGCGACGCACTGGCGGCCTGACCGTATTCGAAAGCCCCGACCATGTCCACCGACACCCGTACTGCAGATACCAGCGCCCCGACCGCCCCAAGCCAGGTCGATAGCCAGGCCAAGCAAAAACTGTTGGCGTTTGCCAGCCTGATTGCGCTGATTGTGATCTTTAGCGTCCTCAAACCCGACGCGTTTTTCACCAGCGACAACATCATCGGTATTTTGCAATCGACCACCGTGATCGGCGTGCTGGCGATTGCCAGCACCTTCATCATCATTACCTCGGGCATCGACCTGTCGGTTGGGGTGCTGATGACGTTTTGCGCCGTCACGGCCGGTGTTTTGATGGTGAACCTTGGCCTGCCGCTGTGGGTTGGCGTGCCGGGCGCCATCGGGGTGGGCGCGCTGTGCGGCATGGTGTCGGGACTGGCCATTACCAAGCTGCGGGTACCACCCTTTATTGCCACCCTGGGCATGATGATGTTGCTCAAGGGCGCTTCGCTCATTATTACCAAGACACGGCCGATTTATTTCAACGATGTCGAAGGTTTTGACGCTATTTCGCTGGGCTCGGTGCTGGGCGATATCCTGCCCTTTTTGCCCATTCCCAATGCGGTGCTGATCATGTTTATCGTAGCCGTGCTCAGCGCCGTCATCCTCAATACAACTGCGCTGGGGCGCTATACCTTTGCGCTGGGCAGTAATGAAGAGGCGGTGCGCTTGTCCGGCGTGAATGTGGACCGCTGGAAAGTGATTATTTACGCCTTTAGCGGCGGCATTTGCGGCATCGCCGGCATCCTGATCGCCTCGCGGCTTAATTCAGCCCAACCGGCCTTGGGCCAGGGCTATGAGCTCGATGCGATCGCTGCTGTAGTCATTGGCGGCACGTCGCTGAGTGGCGGTGTCGGCACGATCTTGGGCACCATCATCGGCGCTTTCATTATGAGTGTGCTGATCAATGGCTTGCGCATTATGTCGGTGGCCCAGGAATGGCAAATGGTGTTAACCGGCCTGATCATTATTTTGGCGGTGTACACCGATAACTTGCGCCGCAAAAAACAGTGAGCCCTCGTTTATTTTTCCCCACCTGTTCAACCCGCCTATAGGAGATGCAACCGAAACCTGCGCTGAGATTTGAGTACGTGTTTGATTATTTTTTCCCTTTCCGTCAACTTTGACATTTTTTTCCTTCTGGAGACAACGATGAACGCAAAAAGAAAACTGCTGGCCCTAACCGCTGGCTTGGTATTGGCTGGCATGAGCAATCTGAGCATGGCCGCTGACGAGATCTACATCCCGCTGATTTCCAAAGGCTTTCAACATCAGTTTTGGCTGGCGGTGAAGTCGGGCGCAGATCAAGCGGCCAAAGAATTTAACGTCAAGGTCACTTTTGAAGGCCCCGAGACCGAGCAAATGGTCGACAAGCAAATCGACATGCTGACTGCCGCACTGGCCAAAAACCCCAAGGCCATCGGCTTTGCTGCCCTGGACAGCAAAGCAGCGATTCCGCTCTTGAAAAAAGCCCAGGCTGCCAAGATACCGGTGATCGCATTTGACTCTGGCGTGGACAGCGACATTGTGCTCACCACCGCGCAAACCAATAGCAAGGCGGCCGCTGCGCTAGCCGCAGACATGATGGCCAAGGCCATCGGCGGCGAAGGCGATGTGGCGGTGATCGGCCATGACCAAACCAGCACCACCGGCGTGGACCGCCGCGATGGCTTTGTGAACCAGATCAAGGCCAAGTACCCCAAGATCAAGATCGTGGATATCCAATACGGCGGTGGCGACCACCTCAAGTCGGCTGAAATTGCCAAGACTTTGATGCAAGCCCACCCCAAACTCAAAGGCATCTTCGGCACCAACGAAGGCTCTGCCATCGGTGCAGGCAAAGGCATGAAAGAAGCCAAGAAGAGCGG
>CANFVA010000171.1 GCA_947450255.1 Comamonadaceae bacterium | reverse complement strand
TGAGGTTGGTGATGGTGTGGTCCATGCTTATTTCCTTTTGACGTCGCCGCCCTGAGTCATCAGGCAGGCCGCCACGATGTCGTCTTCCATGTCAACGGTAAAGCCCTTGTCTTTGGGCAGCACCAGTTTCAAAAAATCCAGCACATTGCGTGCGTACAGCGCTGACGCGTCTGCCGCCACCAGCGCAGGCAAATTGGTTTCACCGACCAGGGTCACGCCGTGTTTGATGACAGTGCGGTCGGCTTCGCTTAAAGGGCAATTGCCGCCCACACCATCGGCGCCTTTGCCGGCCGCCAAATCGATGATGACCGAACCCGGTTTCATGCTTTTCACCATCTCTTCGGTGATCAATACCGGCGCAGCGCGCCCGGGGATCAAAGCCGTGGAAATGACGGCGTCGGCTTGCGCCACGCGCTTGGCGACCTCAATCTTTTGGCGGTCCAGCCAACTTTGCGGCATGGGACGCGCATAGCCGCCCACGCCTTCGGCGGCTTCTTTTTCCTCGGCGGTCTCGTAAGGCACGTCAATGAACTTGGCGCCCAGCGACTCGACCTGTTCTTTCACACTGGGGCGCACGTCAGAAGCTTCAATCACAGCGCCCAAGCGCTTGGCCGTGGCAATGGCCTGCAAACCGGCCACACCCACGCCCAAAATAACAACGCGCGCCGCCTTGACGGTACCGGCTGCGGTCATCAACATCGGGAAAAAACGCTGGTATTTGTCGGCCGCCATCATCACGGCTTTGTAACCGGCGATATTGGCCTGCGAAGACAAGACGTCCATGCTTTGCGCGCGCGTAGTGCGCGGCGCGGCTTCCAGCGCAAAACCGGTCAGCCCGGCAGCAGCGATAGCTTGCAAGCCCTCGGCGTCAAACGGGTTGAGCATGCCCACCAATGCGCTGCCGGATTTCATGTGCTTTAACTCGGCGGCAGACGGCGCACGCACTTTGAGCACCAGTTCGGCACCCAAGGCGCCGGCAGCGTCAGTGATTTGTGCGCCAACGGCTTCATAGGCTGCATCAGTGATGCTGGCAGCAACACCGGCGCCGGATTGCACCGCGACCGTGTGGCCCTGGCCAATGATTTTTTTGATTGTTTCCGGGGTCGCCGCCACCCGGGTCTCGCCGGCAACGGTTTCGGCGGGGACGCCTATGTGCATGAAAACACTCCTCTGAAAGGCAAAAATCGGTGGATGGCGAGCTTAACTGAATAAAAGACCGATCTACTACCGCATCCGGACCGCCCAGGGAGCCCTTGCTCACCTGCGCGGTTAAGGTTTGCTAATCGCCGGTAACTCCAGGATCTGACGGGCCGGCCCTTTCGGGTCGGCGCCCACTTGGGCGCTGCGTTTACCCACGGACTGCAGAAACAGTCCCTCGCCCAGCTTGCTTCCCACTTTATAGGTCTTGGGTGGCGCATCGCCCACCGCTAGCAACACGTGCCCTTTACCGCCAGCGCCTGCGACGACACCGAGCAGTTGTATTGCCAGCGGTGGCGGAGCCTGCGCCACGTTCACCGGGGACGTGCCGGCGCCCAAGGCGCGTGCCAGGATGGCCGCATCCAATTGCGGCGCCGGTGGCAGCGACACGGTGGGCTGCCAAGGGGCTAAATTACTCAAGGTCAAAGCCCACCAGGCGGCGCTGGCACTGGCCAGGGCGGCGACACCAAAAGCGGCGCCACGCGTCCACCAGGTTTGCATCGGGCTTGTTTGCATGCGCGGATTATCCGGGAATTTGGTGTGCCCTAGGCATTTATGCCCCGCGCACAACGCCTGGCGGTATCATAGAAAGCGGTTTCAAGAGCACGTTTGCGGCCTTGTGCAAGTTCTTTATTTCAATCGTTTCATGAAAAACAAAACACCGTCTCTAACACCAAGCGCCGCGCCTGTGGACGAGCGGGTGACGGTGACTTTGGAAATGGTGGCCAAACGCGCTGGCGTATCGCCCAGCACGGTGTCGCGCATCTTGAATGGCACCGCTGTAGTGAGCGAGGCCAAACGTCATGCGGTGGTGGACGCTACGCAGGCCTTGGGCTTTGTGCCCAACCCCTTGGCGCGCGGATTGGCGGGCGGCAAGACTTTCAGCATCGGCGTCGTCACCCAAGCCATTGACAGCCCGTTTTATGGCGCGGCCCTGCGCGGCATCGAAGATGCGCTGGACCCGGCGGGTTACAGCCCGCTATTTATGAGCGCACACTGGAATGAAGTGGCAGAGGCGCGTTGCTTGGACTTGCTGCGCTCGCGGCGGGTCGACGGCATTGTGGTCCTGATGCCGCGCTTGGCCGATGCCGCGCTAGAAACCTGCGCCCAGGCTTTGCCCATGGTGGTTACCGGGCGCGACCTGCGCGGGCCGCAGCTTTATTCCCTCAATTTTGACAATTTCAATGGCGGGCGTATGGCCACCGAGCACTTGATCGCCCAGGGCCACCGCCAAATTGCATTTATTGCCGGCGCTGGGGAACACCCAGACGCCGCCGAGCGCATGCGCGGCTACCGCCACGCCCTGGCAGCGGCGAAGATAGCCTTCGACCCGCGCCTGGTCGTGCCCGGCCAGTACCACGAGGTCAGCGGCCTGGAGGCGGCCAAGCAACTGGTGCAACAAGGCGTGCCCTTTAGCGCCATCTTTGCGGCCAATGACCAGATGGCCTCGGGCGCGGCACTGGGCCTGTTCCAAAGTGGTTTGCGTGTGCCGCAAGACGTGGCCTTGGTCGGCTTTGACGACCTGCCCACGTCGATGTACGCCACCCCGCCACTGAGCACGATCCAGCAACCGGCCTATGACCTGGGGCGCCTGGCGGCAGCCGCGATGCTGGAATTGTTGTCCGGCAACACCCCCACTGAGCAATTGCCTGCCCCCGCATTGCTGGTACGCGCTTCCAGCGATAGTCGCCACGTTTAATACGGGAATACCCTAGGCCAAAGGCCGAAATACCGCTCTTATAATTTGTTGAAAGCGCTTTCAAGCCAGCTTCTGGCGACTCAAAAAAAGCGGCTTGGGCAGCGTTTTTTATCACCTTCCTATTTAAAGGCGCATATGGCACAGCGAATCCTTTCCCGCGGTCTACGAATTCCCTGTCTGTGGCTGGCCACGGCCTTTGGCGCAGTATTTGCGCAGACCGTGCTCCAAATTGCGGCGTTCCCGGCGGTGGACGAAATCGCCAAGGCGGCCATCCCCGCTTTCAAGAAAAAGCACCCGGACGTGGAGGTCAAGATCACCAGCCGCGCTTATGCGGACCACCACACCGCCATGACCACGGCCCTGTCCACCTCGTCCAATCTGCCCGATGTGATGGTGGTGGAATATGGTTATGTAGGCCGCTTTGCGGAAGGCGGTGGCCTGGAAGACCTGGGCGCAGCGCCCTACAACATGCAAGCGCAGCGTACCCGCATCGTGCCTTTTGCCTACGCGCAGGGCATGTCGACCAGCGGCGCCTTGGTGGCCATGCCCACCGATATCGGCCCTGGCACCTTGCTGTACCGCACCGATATTCTGAAAAAAGCCGGTCTGACCGAGACTGACCTGACGCAGTCCTGGGACGGCTTTGTCAACTCCGGCCTGAAGATCAAGTCCGCCACCGGCGCCTACCTGGTAGCCCATGCGCGTGACATCAAAGACATCATGATCCGCGCCGACCTGAAAACCGGCGAAGCCATGTACATCGATAAAACCGGCAAAGTCCTGGTCGATTCGCCCCGTTTTGTACGCGCTTTCGAGATGGCCAAAAAAGTGCGCGAGCAAAAACTGGACGGCAAAATCGGCGCCTGGTCCAACGAATGGTCCGAAGGCTTTAAGCGCGGCACCATTGCCACCCAAATGACGGGCGCCTGGCTGGCCGGCCACCTAAACAATTGGCTCGCCCCCGAAACCAAAGGCCTGTGGCGTGCCGCCCAATTGCCCGAAAAAGCATTTGGTTCTTGGGGTGGCAGTTTTTACAGCATCCCCAAAGGCGCCAAGAACAAAGCCCTGGCTGCAGACTTCATCCAAATGATGACATTGACCCCGGAGCTGCAATTGGCTGCCTTCAAATCGCAGGACGCCTTCCCCGCCCTGCTGGAAACGCATAAAGACGCCTTTTTTGATCAGCCGATTGAGTTTCTGGGCGGGCAGAAAGCACGCCTGATCTGGCGTGAAGCGGCGCAAAAAATCAATGCAGTCGATGTCAACAAGCTCGACCCGATAGCCGAAGAAATC
>CANFVA010000170.1 GCA_947450255.1 Comamonadaceae bacterium | reverse complement strand
TGTCTGCCCGCCGAACTGCATAACCGCCCAGAAAAAATCCCCGGTTTGGTGCGCGAAAAAATCCAACGATTCAAGGCGCAGTACCCGCATATTTTCGTGGCCTATGCCGATTGCGGTACGGGGGGTTTGCTCGACACGGTATTGCAGGAGGAAGACGTGCAGCGTTTGCCGGGCGCGCATTGTTATGAGTTTTATGCCGGCTCTGCGGTGTTTGCGCAGATGGCCGAAGCCGAGTTGGGTACTTTTTATTTAACTGATTTTTTGCTGCGGCATTTTGAGCGATTGATCGTGCACGGCCTGGGTATTGACAAGCATCCGCAGCTCTTGCCGGTGTACTTTGGTAACTACACCACCTTGATGTATTTGTGTCAGAAAGAAAGTCCCGAGGGCATCGCGCTGGGTCAGGCTGCCGCCAAGCGCCTGGGCCTGGCGTTTGCGTACCGCGTCACCGGTTATGGTGAGATGGAAACCGAATTGAAAACTGTAAGCGAGAAAGTCATCCAATGGCAAAACTGATTGTGATTTCATGGCGTGACCTGCCCGCACAGGTGGTGGTCAAACGCGGCCGCGAAACCGGCAAAGTGCAGCTCTCGCACCGCTTCCAGGAGGCGGTGGATCGCGCCGCCATGCGGGCGGGAAAATCAAGCGCGGGCGATTACCTGGCCGACTGGAAACGCAGCGAGCCGCGCGAGTGTGGCGACGACATCCAAGAGCAAGCCAATGCCGAAGCCGCCCGGATCGAGGCGCGCTACTCGGACGAGGACTTGCTGCGCATCATCCGCGCCCACGGTGTGGACGACACCTTGCCGACGCCGACGGTAATTTCCGCCGACGAAGCCGCCGTGCCGCTGCCCGAGGGAGAGCACTGATGTACGCCGTGCGTCGCTGGTCGGTGCGCCATGCGCGTGGCCTGGAAATGTTCTACACCGGTTTTGAGCGCGTCATGGTGGCACTGCATCCGCTATGGAAAGCGATCGGTTACCAGCGCCTCGAAAAGCCGGTAGCGGCGGTTGAAAAAGCGGTGAAAGGCTTTTTGTTTGACTGCCAGATGTGCGGCCAGTGCGCGCTCTCGAGCACCGGTATGTCCTGCTCTATGAACTGCCCCAAGACCATACGCAACGGCCCCTGTGGCGGCGTGCGGGCCAACGGCCATTGCGAAGTCAAACCTGAGATGCGGTGCGTGTGGGTCGAAGCATTTGAAGGCAGCGGGCGCATGCGGGCCGGCCGCGAGGCGATCCAGGTCGTGCAGTTCGCTGTCGATGGTCGCCTGAAAGGCAGTTCCTCGTGGCTGCGGGTGGCACGTGAAAAAGGTGAAGCGCCAGCACAGGAGGCCAAAGTATGAGGTTTGATGACGAGCCAGTGCCCGGCTACCCTTTGCCTATCTTGCCGGGCCATACCTCGCCCGGGCGCTTAGAACGCGTGTTGCGTAGCGGTGGCTTTGCCATCACTGCCGAATTAGAGCCGCCGGATTCTGCAGATCCCAGCGAGGTCTATCGCCGCGCCAAAGTGTTTGACGGCTATGTTGATGCCATCAACGCCACCGACGGCAGTGGCGCCAATTGCCATATGTCCAGCCTGGCGGTGTGCGCCTTGCTCACCCGCGTCGGTTATGCGCCCGTGATGCAAATTTCCTGCCGTGACAAAAACCGCATTGCCATTCAGGGCGATATCCTGGGTGGCGCGGCCATGGGTGTGTGCAATATGCTGTGCCTGAGTGGCGACGGCGTGCAAAGCGGCGACCATCCGCAGGCCAAGCCGGTGTTTGATTTGGATTGCATGTCGTTGCTGGAGATTGGCCGTGATATGCGCGATGAGCGCCGTTTTCAAAGCGGGCGCAAAGTCACTTTTGCACCGCGTGTTTTTTTGGGCGCAGCGGCCAATCCATTTGTTCAGCCCTTTGATTGGCGTGCCCAGCGTTTGGCGAAAAAAGTGGCTGCCGGTGCGCAATTTATCCAAACCCAGTATTGCTACGACGTGCCGCGCCTGCGCACGTACATGAAAGAGGTGGAAGACCTGGGTTTGTTGGACAAAGTGTTTATTTTGGTCGGCGTAGGCCCCATGCGTTCGGCCAAAGTGGCTGAATGGATGCGCAGCAATGTGCCCGGTGTGCATATTCCCGATGCGGTGATCAAGCGCATGGCCGGGGCCGAAAAACCGGCCGCCGAAGGGCGCAAAATTTGCACTGAAATCGTGCAGGAAGTGAAAGAAATCAAAGGCGTCGCTGGGGTGCACATCATGGCCTACCGGCAAGAGGATTCGGTGCCCGAAATCGTGACCAATGCCGGCGTTTTGCAAGGCCGTGTGCCTTGGTACCCGGGGCGCGATGGCGACGCACCTGAAGTTGCCCATATTCCGCCACCCGAACTTACGGCGGCCTGAGCCCGCCGGTTCTTCTTGTCATTCAAAGTGTTTAAATTTCTAATTCAAAGGATGTAGCGTGACCGATACCATCATCAGTTCTGCGACCCGCGAGGTCGTGATCGGCTTTGACCGCCCCTTCGTCATCATTGGCGAGCGCATCAACCCTACAGGCCGCAAAATCATGGCCGCCGAAATGATGGTTGGCGACTACAGCCGGGTTATCGCAGATGCACTGGCCCAGGTCGAGGCGGGTGCGCACATGCTGGACGTGAACGCCGGTATCCCGCTGGCCGATGAGCCGGGCATGCTCGCCAAAGCCATTCAACTGGTGCAAGGCGTGACCGATGTGCCCATCTCCATCGACTCGTCCATCGTCGCTGCGCTGGAAGCCGGTCTGGCGGTGTACAAAGGCAAGGCCTTGGTCAACTCCGTCACCGGCGAAGAGGACCGGCTGGAAACCGTGTTGCCCTTGGTCAAGAAATACGGCGCTGCGGTGGTGGCTATTTCCAATGACGAGACCGGTATTTCGCAAGACCCGGATGTACGTTTTGCCGTAGCCAAAAAAATTGTCGAGCGCGCTGCCGATTACGGTATTCCCGCCTGCGACGTGGTGGTAGACCCGCTGGTGATGCCGATTGGCGCGATCAACCAGGCCGGTGTGCAAGTCATGCGCCTGGTGCACCGCTTGCGCACCGAGCTCAAAGTCAACACTACTTGCGGCGCATCTAACGTCAGCTTCGGCCTGCCCGAGCGCAACGGCATCAACGCCGGATTCCTGACGATGGCGATGGCCTCGGGTATGACCTCGGCCATTACCAACCCGCTGCACGCTGAAGTGGTGCGCGCCATCATGGCTGCGGATGTGATGATGGGGCACGATCCGGATTGCTTCCGTTGGATCCGCAAGTTCCGCGAAGTGCCGGTCATGGGTGCCGACGGCGAAATGGGCCGGGGCCGCCGCGAAACCGGCAACCGTCGCCGCCGCGAGAGCTAGGCACCTATGGAAGTTGCAGATGCCTTGGTCGTTTTCACGCCTTCGGGGCGGCGCGGCCGTTTTCCTTTAGGTTCCTCACTCTTGCAAGCCGGGCGTTCGCTCGGTGTTGATATTGATTCAGTCTGCGGCGGGCGCGGTATTTGCGGTCGCTGCCAGGTGCTGGTCTCTGAGGGCGAATTTGCCAAGCACGGCCTGGTCTCCAGCGCCGACCATTTGTCGCCGGTATCCCCAGTGGAGCAGGACTATTGCGCCACCCAGCCGCTGGCTGCGGGCCGCCGTTTGTCTTGCTGCGCGCAAGTGCAGGGCGATGTGGTCATCGATGTGCCCTCGAGCAGCCAGGTGCACAAACAAGTGGTGCGCAAAGAAGCCGAGGCGCATGACATCCACCTCGATCCGCTGATTCGCCTGTATTTTGTGGAAGTGCAAGAGCCCGATATGCACGACCCTTCGGGCGATTTGCGTCGCCTGGAAGACGCGCTGGAATTCGAATGGGGACTGTCCGATTTGTCCTGCGACATCATCGTGGTGCAGCAATTGCAAACCGCCTTGCGCAATGGCGGCTGGAAAGTGACGGTGGCGGTGCATGCCGGTAAGCAAATCATGGCGGTTTGGCCGGCCTTGCATGAAAAAGCCTATGGCTTGGCAGTCGATGTGGGCTCGACCACGATTGCCGCCCATTTGTGTGATTTGTCCTCCGGCGAAGTCGTCGCTTCGGCTGGCGTCATGAACCCGCAAATCCGCTTTGGTGAAGATTTGATGAGCCGCGTTTCTTACGTCATGATGAACCCGGGCGGCGAAGTCGAAATGACCGCAGCGGTGCGCGAAGCGCTCAACACCCTGGCCTCGGAAGTGAC
>CANFVA010000169.1 GCA_947450255.1 Comamonadaceae bacterium | reverse complement strand
TTGGATGCCAAAAGCCAGGAGGCCTGAAGCGCCGGGCAGCCCATCGACACTGCGCATTTGGCGCTGCACCAAATCGTATTGCGGGTGGTCTGGCAAGCCGGGGTAATTGACCCAGCTGACGCGCGCATCATCTTGTAAAAACTGCGCCACTTTGCGCGCATTGCTGCAATGGCGCTCCATGCGCACATGCAGGCTTTCGGTGCCTTGCAATATTTGCCAGGCCGAAAACGGCGACAGGCAGGCGCCATACACGCGCAAGACTTCCATGCGCGCACGCATGGAAAACCCAAAGTCGCCAAAGGTCTCGTAAAACTTAACACCGTGGTAGCCCGGCGAGGGCTCGGTCATGCCTGGAAACTTGCCGTTGTCCCACGGAAAAGTGCCGGCCTCGACCATGACACCGCCTAGCGTTGTGCCGTGGCCGCACAAGTATTTGGTGGCCGAATGCACCACAATGTCTGCCCCCAAGCGCAAAGGGTTGCATAAAAAAGGCGAAGGTACGGTGTTGTCGACGATCAATGGCACACCATGCGCATGGGCCACGTCGGCGTAGCAGGTTTCACCCAGCACATCGGTAACGGCTTTGGCATAGCGCGGATTGACCGGGACGATGCGGTAGCCCTGGTCTTGCATGTATTTGCTGGCAAAAAAACTGGGTCGGTGCCATTCGGCAGATAGGCCCACTACCGCAATCGTGTGGCTGCGGCCCAGGATGCGGCTGAGTTGGTCTATGGTGTTCCTAGTCTAGAGTAGGCCGCTGCTGGGCGGGATAAAGCTTAGCGGGCACCCGACGGGTGGTTTTGCACTCAGCCAAGCCCCTAGGCTGGTCTGCGGTCTCTTGGTCTGCAGACCAACAGACTTAGGCTTTCCTTGGGGCTCTCTTTCGCAAGCAAGGCATAGGCAAGGCAGCCCAAGCGCACAATGCGGCTTGTTCACTTAAGCCCGCCATGTACGCCCTCTTCTTCGAAGTCCGCCCCAAACCAGGACACTTGCCGCACTATTTCGAGCATGTGGAACGCCTGCGCCCGGCGCTGGCGCGGCACGAGGGGCTTTTGTTTTTAGACCGCTACCGCTCGCTCAGCGACGAGGCGGTGCTGCTGTCGCACCAACACTGGCGCGACGAGGCCGCGATACTTGGCTGGCGGCGCGACAGCTTGCATCTGCAATCGCAGCAGGCCGGGCGCTACCAACACTTTGCGGACTACCGCATCCGCGTGGCCAGCCTGGTGTGCCAATGGGTCGATGGTCAATTCAGTGAGGCCGCGCGAGACCAGCTAGAAGCCCCTGACGAGGGCCGCTTTGTGATCGCCGCCTACAGCAGTACAGCCGAAGGCCAAGTACCTGCCCATGCAGGTTTTGAAAGTGTGAATCACCAAGGCGCTTTCATCAGCCTGCAAGAGGTGCCCAGCCGCAGCTTGGCCCAGGCCAGCGTGCGTGCCAGTAGCGAGCTGCCGGGGATGCAAAGCGCCCGGGCTTTTCGCGTGGTGCGCGACTACGGCATGCTCGAGCGTCAAGAGGCCCCGTTCCTGATCTGAGGCCTGCGCCGGCCCGCATACACTTACCCGCTGCCCGCGCACCCGGGCTGGGCCAAGCAATAAAGGGAATCGCATGTTTCGCTGCTTTTTTATCAGCCGCGCTTGGGCACTTTGGGCCTGGGGTGGCCTGCTGTCCATGGTGGTGCTGGTGTACGTCACAGTGCAGCAAACCGTGCGTCTGAACAGCTGGTATGGCGAGTTTTATGACTTGCTGCAAAAGCCCGAGCAGGCCGGTGGCTTGGAGCGCTTTTGGGGCTATATGCAAGACTTTGCCTGGATTGCGTTTCCATATGTCCTGTTGCGTAGCCTGGAAAAGTTTGTCGCTTCGCACTACGCGTTTCGCTGGCGCCAGGCCATGACCTTGCACTACCTTCCGCGCTGGCAAAACACGGTAGTAGATGTCGAAGGGGCATCCCAACGGATTCAGGAAGACTGCATGCGCTTTGCCAGACAAACCGAAGACATTGGCCTGGGTGTAGTGCGTGCGGTGATGACGCTGATCTCGTTTATCCCGATTTTGTGGGGCTTGTCCAAAGGCATGGCCATTGTCTGGTTGCAATTTGAAGGTTCCCTATTCTGGGTTGCTATGACGACTGCAGTGGGCGGCTACCTGCTGTCTTGGTTTATCGGCGCACGCTTGCCCGGCTTGGAGTACAACAACCAAAAAGTAGAAGCCGCGCTACGGAAAAATTTGGTATACGCCGAAGACCAACGCGGGCGGATGGATTTGGGCGAAGTGCTCGCACTTTTCAGTGCAGTGCGGTTTAACAATTTCCGCCTGTTTAACAACTACGCGTACTTCAATCTGTGGAGCAATTTATACACGCAAACCATGCTTATTTTTCCCTACTTGCTCATGGGGCCTTCTTTGTTCACCGGCGCGATTACTTTGGGTGTTATCCAACAAGTCGGCAATTCCTTTGGTGAAGTAAACAATTCCTTTTCCTACCTCATAGACCGCTGGACCGACGTCACCGAACTGCGCTCCATTTACCGACGCCTCACAGAGTTTGAAAAAGCCCTGCAAGCGGACCTAGGGCAATTGGTATAAGCTAAGTGCCAGAACCACCGCGAGCTAGCGCGATGGCAAACCTTCAAATTCTCTAGGCGGACGGCTTATGCAATTCAAACTCAATGGCAAGTCGGTGGAATTAGACGTGGAAACCGACATGCCCCTGCTCTGGGCCATCCGAAATGAGGTGGGCCTGACCGGCACCAAATTCGGATGCGGCGTGGCGCAATGCGGAG
The DNA here is from genome assembly GCA_947450255.1 of Comamonadaceae bacterium. GTDB lineage: Bacteria > Pseudomonadota > Gammaproteobacteria > Burkholderiales > Burkholderiaceae_C > Allorhodoferax. The sequence continues at coordinate 1,520 of CANFVA010000169.1, read as the reverse complement.
CCTGTACCGTGCTACTGGATGGCGAGCCGGTGCGCGCTTGCAGCATTCCGGTGGCGGTGGCCAGCGGGCGCAAAGTCACCACCATCGAGGGCCTGGGCGGCAAATCCGCCCTGCAAAAAGCCTGGATTGAAAAGCAAGTACCGCAGTGCGGCTACTGCCAGTCCGGGATGCTGATGGCGGCCACCGCCTTGCTGGCGCGCAAGCCCCGCCCCACCGATGCGGACATCGATGCGGCGATCACCAATTTGTGCCGCTGCGGCACCTACCCGCGCATCAAGTCGGCCATCAAAGCCGCCGCCAAGCTCTGAACGGGGGATGACCATGAAGCTGCAAACTACATCCACCCAAGCCAACCCGATTCAAAGCGAAGCGACCAAAGCATCGCGCCGGGGCTTTTTAAAGCAAACCAGCGCAGGCGCCGTCGCCACTTGGGCCGGTGGCCTCAGCCTGGGCTTTTACCTGCCCCCCGCCGTGGCCGACAAGCTGGCCACCGACGGGCCGCAAGCGGGCGCAGCCGACATCAACGCCTGGATACGTATCAGCCCGGATAACCGCGTGTTTTGCCAGGTATCGCGCTCCGAAATGGGCCAAGGCACCAGCACCAGCCTGCCCATGATGCTGGCCGAAGAATTGGAATGCCGCTGGGACGATGTGCGCATGGAATTTGCGTCAGTCAATGAACACATCGCGCGCAACAAGGTCTACATCACCTTTGGCACCGGCGGCAGCCGAGGCACGCGCGACTCGCAATTGGTGATGCGCAAAGCCGGCGCCACCGCGCGCGAGATGCTTAAGCTGGCAGCCGCACAGCGCTGGGGCGTGCCGGTGGGAGAGCTCGTCGCCAAGCAAGGCAAAGTCAGCCACGCAGCCAGCAAGCGCAGCGCCACGTATGGCGATCTGGCCAGCGCCGCTGCAGCGCAAAAAGCGCCTAGCGACATCGCGCTCAAAAGCCCGGAGCAATGGACGCTGATCGGCAAGCCGCTCAAGCGTTTTGACATCCCGGCCAAGTGCGACGGCAGCGCGATCTATGGCATTGACGTGCGGGTGCCGGGCATGCTGTACGCCGCCATAGCCCAGTGCCCGGTGTTTGGCGGCGTGCCCAAGTCGGTGGACGGCGCGGCGGTATTGACGCGGCGCGGCATCAAAAAAGTGGTGACCGGGCCGGACTTTGTGGCCGTGGTGGCCGACAACTGGTGGCGCGCGCAGCAAGCGCTCAAAGCCGTCAAGGTGGTGTGGGACTACCGTGGCAATGAGAAGCTGGACGACCAGGCCATCATGCAGACGCTGCAATCCGGTGTGCAGGCATCGCGCAGCCTGCGCAGCGAAGGCGATTTTGAAGCGACCTGGGCGGCAGCAACGGGTGCCCAAGCTGCGGACTTCAAGACCTTAGAGGCAGAATATTTCACGCCTTACCTGAATCACTTCACCCTGGAGCCGCAAAACTGCACGGCCTGGGTCAAAGGCGATTTGGCCGAAGTCTGGGCGCCTACGCAAAGCGCCGAAGCCACCCTGAACGAAGC
>CANFVA010000168.1 GCA_947450255.1 Comamonadaceae bacterium | reverse complement strand
GGTCTTTGGCTGATAAGAGAAAGTCCGTCATTTCAGGCGATCCGATTTCTGGAAGGATTTCTGCCGCTTGAACATGCCTTTGCGGTAGAACGGGAACATTTCAAAATAGGTGCGCACCTTGAGCCAGCGACCGTACAAGCCCATGGGCTCAAATAGCACAAAAGCGATCAGCACCGCGCCATAGACCACGCCTTGGAGTCCCGGCGCCTGGCCTACCACGGCGGGTAAATAGTCTTTCACCATGGCAATGAGCTGGGGCATGGTGATCAGGAAGATCGCACCCAAAAACGCACCATGCACCGAGCCCAAACCGCCGATCACAATCATCAAGAGCAAATCGATCGATTGCAGGATGTTGAATTGGTCCGGTGATATGAAATGCAATTTGTGTGCATACAAAGCACCAGCCACACCCGCCAATGCAGCCGAAATTGCGAACGACATGGTTTTGTACTGCGCCAAGTTGATACCCATGCTTTGCGCGGAGATTTCGGAATCACGGATGGCGACAAAAGCCCGCCCCGTGGGCGAACGCAACAGATTGAGAATGCCCAGCGTGGCCACGACCGTCAGCAACAGGCATAAGAAATAAAACTGGATTTCCGTCTCCAGCACCCAGCCAAAGATGTTGGGCTTTTTCAGGTGAATGCCGGCATTACCCCCGGTCACCGACTCCCAGCGCGCCAGCACCTCTTCCACAATAAAACCAAAAGCCAAAGTGGCCATGCCCAGGTAAATACCTTTGACCCGCAAGGCAGGTAAGCCCACTACCAGCCCCACGGCCGCGGACAAACCGGCTGCGCAGGCAAGGGCAACGGGAAAAGGCACCCCCATGCTCGTCAACGCGGCTTGGGTGTAGGCACCCACCCCTAAAAACGCGGCATGCCCCAAGGAGAACAAACCGGTAAAGCCCGCCAGCAGCATGATGCCCAGCGCGGCAATGCTGTAAATAAGTACAAAAGTCAGCTGCGCCAGCCAGTACTCCGTGAACAGCCAGGGCGCGCCTAACAGAAGCAGCACCAGCGCGCTGTACCAAAACACATGGCCCTCGTGCTTGGCCAGGCCGATGTCCTGGGCGTATTCGGTTTTGAAAATAAAACGCATGTTCAGACCTTTTTGCGCAGTTTTTCGCCGAATAAGCCATTGGGCCGCACCATCAGCATCACCAGCACCACGATATAAGCGGCCGTATCCTTAAAGCCGTCCGGCAAGTAAAAGCCCGAAAATGCCTCGACCACACCAATCACCAGGCCACCCACGATCGCGCCAGGCAGGCTGCCAAAGCCGCCCACCACGGCCGCCGGGAAGGCTTTGAGGCCGATAAAGCCCATATTGGCATGCACAAAGGTTATCGGTGCAAGCAGCAGCCCGGCGATACTGGCCACCGCCGCCGCCAAGCCCCAGGCGATGCTGTTGAGGCGTTTGACCGGAATACCCATGTAATACGCCGCCAACTGGTTTTGCGAGGTAGCCTGCATGGCAATGCCTAACTTGCTATAGCGAAACAGGGCAAACAACAAGACGCACAAAACGCCGGTCGCGGCAATCACCACCATGTGCTCCACATTCAAAATCAGGCCACCCAGATTCCATATCTCGTCTTTATAGGGCACGGGCAGGGCCTGGGTGTCGGTACCGATGTTGGGAATCATGGTGATGAGGCCGCGCGCCACATAACCCACGCCGATGGTCAGCATGACGATAGAAAACGCGGGCTGCCCCAATATGGGGCGTATCACCGCCATTTCGATCAGCGCGCCTACCAGAGCCATGGCCAGCACCGCTGCGATGATGGCCAGCCAGTAGGGCAGGCCGAGCATGGTCATGACCACCAGACCGCCAAAAGCGCCAAGCATCATCAGCTCACCCTGGGCAAAGCTGACGGTCTCGGTCGCCTTGTAAATCAGGACAAAGCCGAGCGCGATCAGCCCGTAAATGCAGCCCTGGGCTACACCGCTGATCAACAATTGAAGAAACTGCACCATACCTCCTAGGTTTATCCACCTGGGGTTATAGCCTCATAACGCTAAATCCTTGATAGGGTTGTTACCGATTTCAATGGGCAAATTGACACCCGAATGGTGGCTTCTCCTCGGGCGCAGCCCTAGGGCTTGGGGATTTCCCTTGGTTTTCCCGCGTCGTCGATAGCCACATAGGTGACAAGGGCTTCTGTAACCTTGATGTAACTGCCCTGGCTTCGAAAGCGCTCGGCAAACACTTCCACCTTCACGGTGATGGAGGTGCGGCCAATGCGTACGACTTTGGAAAAAAAAGACAGGATGTCGCCCACGCGCACTGGCTGCTTAAATATGAACTCATTGACGGCTACCGTCGCCATGCGGCCCTGCGTATGGCGCGCTGGCAGCACCGAGCCGGCCAAATCCACCTGGGCCATCACCCAGCCGCCAAAAATATCGCCATTGGCATTGCAGTCGCCCGGCATGGGGATCACTTTGAGCACCAGCTCTTGGTCCGTAGGTAAAGCCGTGGTGGGGTGGGAAGCGTGGGACATGGGCACAATCTCGGGTTAACGCTTCGAATTGTCACCCATGCGCTCTTTCGGCCCTGCCTCCAGCTCCCCCCCCCTGCCCACCGCCACCGTTCAGTCCGGAGACTGGGGTACCTTGCAGCGCCTGTTCCCGTATTTGTGGGCCTACAAGTGGCGGGTGATGGTGGCGCTATCGCTGATGGTGGGCGCCAAAGTGGCCAATGTCGGCGTGCCCCTGCTGCTCAAAACCCTGGTCGACACCATGACACCCCAGCCCGGCCAGCTAAGCGCGGTGCTGGTGGTGCCGGTGGCGCTGCTGATTGCCTATGCCGCGCTGCGGCTGTCCACCACCCTGTTTGCCGAATTGCGCGACCTGATCTTCGCCAAAGCCACCGAGGGTGCGGCGCGCAGCATCTCGCTGGCCGTATTTCGGCATTTGCACTCGCTCAGCCTGCGCTTTCACCTGGAGCGCCAGACCGGCGGCATGACGCGCGACATTGAGCGTGGCACCCGCGCAGTGCATTCTTTGGTCTCGTATTCGCTGTACAGCATTGTCCCCACGCTCATTGAAGTAGGGTTGGTGCTGACCCTGCTGGCGGTTAAGTTTGATGTCTGGTTTGCCGGTATCACCATCATTGCGCTGGTGCTTTACATCATTTTCACCATCAGCATGACCGAGTGGCGCACGCAGTTTCGCAAGCGCATGAACGAGCTGGACTCCAAAGCCCACAGCCGCGCCATCGACTCGCTCCTGAACTTTGAGACGGTCAAGTATTTCAATAACGAGGAATTCGAAGCCCGGCGCTACGACGACAACCTAGAGCGCTACCGCCGTGCGGCCCTACAAAGCCAGCGTACCTTGAGCATGCTCAACGCGGGGCAGCAACTCATCATCGCCAGCGGTCTGGTGGCCATGCTCTGGCGCGCCACGCAAGGCGTGGTCGATGGCCGTATGACGCTAGGCGACTTGGTGATGGTCAATGCCTTCATGATTCAAATTTACATCCCGCTCAATTTCTTGGGCGCGATTTACCGCGAGTTGAAACAAAACTTGGCGGATTTGGAAAAAATGTTCACCCTGCTTGAGCGCGAGCAGGAAATCGCCGATGCGCCTGATGCGCGGGATTTGGATTTGCATGAGAAAGACGCTAGCGGCCAATGGCAGGCCAGCGTGCGCTTTGAGCATGTGTTTTTTGCCTACGACCCGTCGCGGCCCTTGCTGCACGACATCAGCTTTGCGATACCTGCGGGGAAAACCGTGGCGGTGGTCGGGCCTTCGGGCTCGGGCAAAAGTACCTTGGCGCGTTTGCTCTACCGCTTTTACGATGTCCAGCAAGGCGGCATTTACATCGCCGATCAAAGCATCCAAAGCCTGACGCAAACCAGTTTGCGCGCCGCCATCGGCATCGTGCCGCAGGACACGGTGCTGTTTAACGACACGGTGGAATACAACATCGCCTATGGCCGCCCCGGTAGTTCGCTGACCCAAGTGCAAGAGGCCGCACGCGCTGCGCATATCGACGACTTCATTGCCAGTACCCCGGCCGGTTATGCCACCATGGTGGGCGAGCGTGGCCTGAAACTATCGGGTGGCGAAAAGCAGCGCGTAGCGATTGCGCGCACCCTGCTTAAAAATCCGCCGATTTTGGTGTTTGACGAAGCCACCAGTGCGCTCGATTCGGCCAATGAACGCGCCATACAGGCTGAGCTGCAACGTATCGCCCAAAGCAAGACCACTTTGGTCATTGCGCACCGCCTGTCCACCGTGGTCGATGCGCATGAAATTTTGGTCATGGAGAGCGGTCGCATTGTCGAACGCGGCACCCATCAGGCTTTGATGCAGCAGCAAGGCCGCTATGCGCAGATGTGGGCGCTGCAACAAAGCAG
>CANFVA010000167.1 GCA_947450255.1 Comamonadaceae bacterium | reverse complement strand
GAATTCGCCCTTGATATAGAGCTGGGGGATGGTGGGCCAGTTGCTGTATTCCTTGATGCCCTGGCGGATTTCCTCGTCTTCCAGCACATTGACGGTGGTCAGCGCCTTGGTGTCCACGCCGCTGGCTTTCAGAATCTGTATGGCCTTGCCTGAAAAACCGCACTGCGGGAAATTGGCATTGCCCTTCATAAACAGGACCACTTCGTTGCCCTTAACCAGGCTGTCAATGCGTTGCTGGGTGTCGCTCATGGGGAAAATCCTTTGTGCCAAAAATTGCAATATGGACTCGATTATTTCACCTTTGCGCCCGGTCGTGCCTAGCCAAGGGGCGCAGCCGGGGCAGCGCGCAGGGTTTTTCCGATAATGGGGGCCGCTTTAGCCCTTCAAAATACTTTTTATCCCCATGAAAATCAGCCAAGACTGCGCCGTTACCCTGCATTACCAAGTCGCCACCCCGCAAGGCAAAATCCTTGAGCAAAGCAAAGAGCCCATCGCCTACCTGCATGGTGGCTACGGCAATATCTTTCCCAAGGTGGAAGAAGCGCTGCTCGGTCAAGAGGCCGGTTACCGCGTCACCCTGGATTTGTCGGTGGCGGACGCCTTTGGCGAGCGCGACGAGTCGCTGCTGCAAACCATCCCCAAAACCCAGTTCCCGCCCGGCGTCAAAGTTGGCGGCCAGTTGGAAGGCCGCGATGCCAATGACCAGGCCCGCGCCTTTACCGTCGTCAAAATCAAGGGCGACAAAGTCCTCCTCGACGGCAACCACCCCTTGGCCGGCCAGTCTCTGCGCTTTAGTGCACATGTGCTGGATGTGCGCGCTGCCTCGGAAGAGGAAATCGCCCACCGCCATGTGCACGGGGCGCATGGACATCACCATTGATTGTGTGATTTCCTAATTTTTAGCATTTAATGGCTAAAAATTATTATTTAATGGCTGATAAATCTAATAAATAGAAATATAGAGCAAAATTCGCAATCTCCTGCGCGCGCGCTCGGGATACCATAGGCCTTCTGATTTCGCCGTCACACGGCTTTTTGTTGTCCCAAGGAAACCATGCTTTCGCAACCCGCTACCAAGTACCGCGCTTTTCCCGCTATCGACCTGCCCAACCGCCAGTGGCCCAGCCGCACCATTACCCGGCCGCCGATTTGGATGAGCACCGACTTGCGCGACGGCAACCAGTCGCTATTCGAGCCCATGAACCTGGAGCGCAAACTGCGCATGTTCCGCACGGTGTGCGATGTGGGCTTCAAGGAAATCGAGGTCGGTTTCCCCAGCGCGTCGCAGACCGACTTTGACTTTGTGCGCAAACTGGTTGACGACAAATTGGTGCCTGAAGACGTGACCATTGAGGTGCTGACCCAGGCGCGCGAGCACCTGATTCGCCGCACTTTCGAGTCGGTAGTCGGCGCGCGCCGCGTCATCATGCACGTCTATAACGCGACGGCGCCTCTGTTTCGCGACGTGGTCTTCAATATGAGCAAGGCCGAGGTGGTGCAACTGGCCGTGGAGTCGGTGACGCTCATCAAAGAACTGGCCCTGGCACATCCGCAAACCGAGTGGGTGCTGCAATACAGCCCGGAGTTGTTCACCTCTACGGAATTGGAATTTGCCAAAGAAGTGTGCGATGCGGTGACCGAAGTCTGGGGCGCAACGCCGGACAACAAAGTCATCCTCAACTTGCCCGCGACCGTGGAAGTGTCCACGCCCAATATTTACGCCGACCAGATCGAGTGGATGCACCGCAACGTGGCCCGGCGCGATAGCGTCCTCATCAGCTTGCATCCGCATAACGATCGGGGCACGGCGGTAGCCGCCGCCGAGCTGGGCCTGATGGCCGGGGCTGACCGCGTCGAAGGCTGCTTGTTTGGCAACGGCGAGCGCACCGGTAATGTGGATATCGTTACCCTGGCGCTCAACCTCTACACCCAGGGCGTCAACCCAGGCTTGGACTTCTCGGATATCAACGCCGTGGCCCGCACCGTGGAGCATTGCAACCAATTGCCCATCCATCCGCGCCATCCTTATGTCGGCGATTTGGTGTTCACCGCCTTTAGCGGCTCGCACCAGGACGCGATCAAAAAAGGCTTTTCCGCGTTGGACAAAAACGGCCTGTGGAGCGTGCCTTATTTGCCTATCGATCCGGCCGATGTGGGCCGCACCTACGACTCCATCATCCGCGTCAACAGCCAGTCGGGTAAGGGCGGCGTGGCCTACCTTATGGAGGCCGAATACGGCGTCGTCATGCCGCGCCGCTTGCAAGTGGAATTTTCGGGCGAAGTGCAGGCCTACACCGACACCCACGGCGGCGAGATGAGCGCGCCAGACATTTGGAACTTGTTTGCTAGCACCTATATCGCGCCTACCGAGCCAGTGGGCTATGTCGGCTACCAACTCACCGACCACCCGCGTGATGCCAGTGGCCAAGGCATACGCCTAACGGTGGAAGTGGCAGGGACTCGCCACACGCTGCAAGGCTATGGCAATGGCCCCATCGACGCGGCGGTGCAGGCCTTGCAAGTTATCGGGGTCAATGTGCAGGTGCGCAGTTTTGAAGAGCGTTCCACCAAGGGAAGCGCCCAAGGCGGCGATGCCCAGGCCTGCGCATTTATGGAGCTCAGCTCGGACGCCACGGACGCACCGGACCGCTTTGGTGTGGGGTTGGACCACAACATCGTTACCGCCTCCATCAAGGCGCTGGTCAGTGGTGTCAACCGGCTGGGGCTGGTACCCAAGGTGGTGGCAAAAACGGCGAAGGATGCGGCTTTGGTTTGATTGGGCGCATTTGCTGCGGGGGATGGGTATGGACTTGCTTGCGCGCTTAACTGAAAGCCTAGGCGCTGCGTATGGACTCTGCATTGGTGAGCAGTGACCCGGACGTGATGAGTGGTGCACTGTGCTTTACGGGAACCCGCGTACCCGTCAAAAATTTGTTCGACTACCTTGAGGGATCGTCTTTGCTCGAAGACTTTCTCCTGGACTTTCCCCGTGTTGGGCGTGCGCACGCCATAGCCGTACTTCAAGCGGCCCGCGAAGACCTAGCTGCCGATGCGCCTGCTGCTTGGTGAGTGTGTTGCGGCCCGTTTGAAAAAGGCATTGCCTGCGCACGGGGTGTCCACGGTGCCGCAGGAAGGCTGGTCGGGCAATACGAACGGAACCTTGCTGGCGCTGGCCGCGACGAAATTTGACGCCTTTATCACGGCGGATAAAAATCTTTCCTGTCAACAGCAGACATCTAAGTTAGCGCTTGCCGTATTCGTGCCGGACACGCCGGGTACTTACGTAGTCGTCTGCGCTTAATTGCTATCTGATGTTTCCGACCCTGGAGTGCATTAAGCGCGCTTGAGCCGTCCTTGCTGGATTAGGCTCTCGAAGTTGGCCACCGCCCGCCGCTGCAACGCTCGATCGCCGCCAAATCCTGGCGCGACTGCACATCGATAAAACCGTTTTCCTGCAATAACTGGCGCACAGCAAACGCCTGGTCGTAACCGTGTTCGAGCAGCAGCCAGCCGCCGGGCTTGAGGCAGACGGGTGCTTGCGCAACGATGGTGCGTAAATCGTTCATGCCTTCGGCACCGCTGGCCAGGGCTTGCATTGGTTCGTGACGCAGTGCCGCAAGGTGCGGGTCGGTATCGGCGATGTAGGGTGGGTTGGAGACGACGGCATCGAAAGCCTCGGTTAAGCCCGCCAGCCATGCCCCTTGCGAAAACGCCACCTCCAAACCCAAGCGCTGCGCATTGGCCCGCGCTACATCCAAGGCATCGGCGTTGATATCGCGCGCGCGCATTTGTACATCGGGGCGCTGATGTTTCAAGGCCAAGGCGATAGCGCCGCTGCCGGTCCCCAGGTCGATGACGCGGGCTGCGTGTGGCAGCAGCGCCAGCGCCCAGTCCACCAGAGTTTCGGTATCTGCGCGTGGGCACAGTACCCGGGCATCGACTTGTAAGTCCAAGCCGTAAAACGATGTCCAGCCGGTGATGTAGGGCAGGGGCTCGCCACCCACGCGGCGCGCCAGCGTCTCCCGCCAGTGCTGTTGCTCCGCGCTAGAAAGCCTTGCGTCGTCATGCGCCAAAAGCCACGCGCGTTCTTGCGCCGTGCGGCCTAAGACATGCAGCAATAAAAGCTGGACTTCCAAGCGCGTAATGCCTTGCGCGATGGCGCTGTGCAATGCCTGACCGATGGTGAGCGCGCCGTTCATGCGTGTTACCTTAGACCTTGCCCAACTCCAACTCCGCCATTTGCTGCGCAGCCTCAAACGCTTGCAGCGCCTCCACCACATCGCCCAAGTCCCCTTCCATGATGGAAAGCAGCTTGTAAAGCGTCAGGTTGATGCGGTGGTCGGTCAGGCGGCCTTGGGGGAAGTTGTAGGTGCGGATGCGGT
>CANFVA010000166.1 GCA_947450255.1 Comamonadaceae bacterium | reverse complement strand
TGGCCGAAGTGACGCCCCTCATGAAGCAGCGCAGCGAGCGGGTGCAGGAAAAAATCAATGCCGTCACCTTTGGCTTTGGCGGCGGCACGCGCATCGCGTCCTGCTTGCAAGAAGCGGTGGACTTGCACATGGGCCGCTGGTTGCGTCGGGGCGATGTGTTTTTGGTCTTTAGCGATGGCTACGACACCGACCCGCCAGCGGCGCTGGGCGACTTGCTGGCACGCCTGCATGCGCGCGGCGTGCGCGTCTGTTGGCTGCACCCGACCAAAGCATTGCCCCAATCCGAGGCGATGCAAGGCGCACTGCCCAATATCTACCGCGCTATGCCGGCCCATAATCTGGCTAGTCTTGCGCGCCTGCCCGACCTACTGCGCAGCACACTTTTTTCCACCCACACACACAAGGCCTAAGCATGGGATGTTTACTCAAACAAGGTGGCGGACTCTATGCCCGCTTGCGCATTGGCGCCGTGCTGCTGGCCGCTGGCCAGGGCAGCCGCATGGGCGGGGTCGCCAAATCGCTGATCACGCTGCAAGGCGTGCCCCTGATTAAGCGCCAGTTGATTGCGCTGAGCGGCGCTGGCGTCGACGAGGTGGTGGTGGTTACCGGCTATGCGCGCGATGCGGTGGAAGCCAGCATCGCCTCCTTCCCCGTGACCCTGGCGCACAACCCGGACTTCGCGCTGGGCCAGCAAAGTTCGGTGCGCTGTGGCCTGAATGCTTTGCGCGGTAATTTTGATGCGGTGCTGGTAGCCCTGGCCGATCAGCCGCTCTTGGGCGCTGCGGATTTGACGGAGTTGATCGCCGCCTTCAAAAAACGCACCAGCGGCCATGTGCTGGTGCCTATGGTCGATGGGCAGCGCGGCAATCCCTTGGTGATGGACGATGTGGCGCTGGCCGACATACGCGCAAGTGACGTCAACCTGGCCTGCCGCAACTTTGTCGAAAACCAACCGGCTTTGGTGCATCTGCACCACACCAGCAACACGCGCTTTGTCACCGACCTGGACACGCTGCAAGACATCGAAGCCCTGGCTACGCGCACCGGCTGGAAGCTGGCATTGCCACAAGCGCTGGCCGACGCGCACGCATGAGCGAAGCCGTCAGCCGGGACATGCGCGAGGCCATGAAAGAGGACGCAAGCAAGAGCTTTACCGGCCAATGGCCAGTGCCCATGGGGCGGCACCGCTTTGCGGGTGCGGCCGATGTCAACCCAGTGCTATCGCGCGTGTTTGCCAGCATGCGCGCCACCGATGTGGCGCTGCACCCGGAGCGCGCTGGTGCGTTTTACGCCAGCGAAGATGATTTACTCAACCGGGTGGACGTGCCCGAGTTTCGCGCCCTGGTGCAGTTCATCGTGCAGTCGTTGCAAGACACCGCGCAGCGCGCCAATGCCCAGGTCTGGCCACCGGGCCAGCAGCCGCTGCAATTGCTATTGACCGGCGTGTGGTTTCAGATTCAAAACGGCGCCGCTTTCCATGATTTGCACACCCACGGCAATTGCTCGTGGTCTGGCGTGTACTACCTGCAAATCGACCCGCCAGACGTACGCGCCAAGCACACGCAATGGGGCGCGCACAACGGCGTGACGCGCTTTTACAGCCCGATGTTTCCACTGCTGGGCGGTGCGCACATGGACATGGGCAACGCCTTTATGCAAAACGCTACGTTGGATGTCAGCCCGCAAGAAGGCGAGCTCATTCTCTTCCCCGCTTTTCTACCGCACAAAGCGATGCCCTACGAAGGCGAACGCGAGCGCATCATCCTGTCCTTTAATGCGCAAATTCATGCGCCGCAGGGCAATCAGATTTACCGGTATGCGGGGACTTGATTGGAACCGCCTTGCTGCGCGACTCCCATGGCGGGAAAGACGTCATAGTCACTTGAAGAATGAAAAAACCAGCCGAGCTTGTAGCCAGTGGCGGCTTGGTTTGTAGTCAAAGCTCGGCTTTTGGGGCTGACCCGGTTCGTCATCGATTTCGGGCTGCGTGATGCAATCTCAAAATCTCCAGGCCATCGCCACGCACGCGGTAAATGGCGATGTAATTCTGGTGCAAGACCAGCTCACGCGTACCGGGTACGCGGCCAGCGCGGCCCGTGCCAGGATGGGCCTGCAGTTTGGTCACATCGGCCTGTAACGCCAGCACAAAGCTAGTTGCGCGGTTCGGGTTATCTTTAGCGATGAAGCCAGCGATCTCATCCAGAGACCCCAACACTGTCTTGGTCCACTTGATCACCGTGCATCACGCGCCGTATTTAGCGAACACCGCATTGACCTGCTTGGCGGATGCGAATTCGCCTGCATCGGCTTCCTGAATGCCCTGGTGAATATCACGAATCTGCCAGGATTCATGCTGCACATAGTTGGTCAGCGCATCGATGGCCAAAAAGCTCTTGGTCCGCGCGGTCGCCTTGGACAACTCTTCAATCTGCTTGTACAGCGCCTCGGGTAGGCGTACGTTGATGGTTCTGGCGGTCATGGCGGTAACACTCCTGTGCATGTGTAATACAACGCATTTTTCACCTCACTAAGCCAAAGTGCAAGGCGGGCGGCGGCGTCCCTGGGCAAGAGCCACTTAGGCCCTGGTGATTGCGCCTTAGCGCCTGATCCACCGCGCCTTGGCAGGCAAATCTCTTCAAGCCACCGATTGCGCAAATCCTGCAAAAGTCCTAAAAACAAGTGCGTTTCGCAGGATTCCAAGAGTTTCAGCCTTCAATCGTCCACGCTTCCACCGCCAACCCCGGCACACGGTGGAACTCACGGGCGTTGTTGGTAATGACCACGCTGTCCTCAGCCAGGGCAAGCGGCGGGCGCGCGCAGTACCTCAGCAGCCGCTCCAGGCCCGCGCGGTCTTGTGCGGCGATGCACACGCTGGTGTCTACCGAGAAACCGCCTTCGCACCGGCACTGTTGGCTTGCAGGCTTTGCGCGATGACCCGCAGAAAAATACGCAGCACCATGCCCAGCGTTGCCCCATCGCGTTGCATGTAGTAGCGCAGCCGCTTGGGGACAGAGAGCACCCACTGGCGCACCGGCAGGCAAGGGAAGACGTGGTCGGTGAGGTGTGCCGCTGTCTGGGCCATGCGCCGCGTGTTGCACGAGGGGCATACGCCCCGGCCCTTGCAGGAGAAGGCCACCAGAAAGTCGTGCCCGCAGTCTTCGCAGCGGGCGCGGGCAAAACCGTGGGCGAAGATGCGGCATTGCAGATACTTCTTGAACGCTTTGCGCACGAAGGGCTTGGGGCTGTGGTGGTCGCCTTGCCCGTCGAACTGGCCTGCGCTGGCCAGCTCAAGCCAGGTCTCGTAATGCTCGGCCACGGTTTGGTAAAGCAGCGTGCGCTCGGGGTGGCGCGGGTTGTAGAGTTTAGGTTTGGAGGTGGCTGGCATAAATACTGTGCAAATACACAGTATTGTGCAGGCTTCTCCTGCGCCGGGTCTACGCAGCAAAACGGCCCAAGGATTGCGCCTTGGGCCGTTTCTTGGACTCAGCGAGTCCGCACTCAGGCAGTCACGCCCTTCGCGTTCTCCACGTACTCTTCAATCTGGTTGAAGTTGAGGTACTTGTAGATCGCTGCGCCATCGGCATTCACCACACCCATGGCTTGGTGGTACTCGGCCAAGGTGGGAATGTGACCCAGCTTGGACGCAATCGCGGCCAACTCGGCGCTGGCCAAAAACACGTTGGCGTTCTTGCCCAAGCGGTTGGGGAAGTTATAAAAAAGCGTGAGTTTTTACTCTCGCGCTTTTTGGCAGGGTCTTTTCATTTCATTTTTTCAAATGTTGTCGACCCAGTACGCCCATCGGATGTTGAACCGAAGGCATAGAGTTTGGACTCAGAGATTTGCTTGAGTCTTATGGTAGTACCGGACTTAAGAACAAAACTAACGTCTTGCCCTTTTGTAACTGCGGGAATTTTTTGCTGATCCCCATAGTCAATCAAGAGTTGACAGTTGGTTTCATTGGCTGTATCGAGCTCAATATTTGAAATAACCCAACCAGTACGCCCTTGCCAATAACCCTTCCACACACCCACCCACTTCGAGCAGATATTTTCTGACGACTGTTGACCTTCAGCAGCAATGGCTACCGAAGATGCGACAACAGAACAAATCAAAGCAAAAGCTAAAGCTAAAGCCAGAATACGATTTTTCATAAAAAATCTCCAGTTAAATAACAAAAAATTGATTAAAAACTAAATCTGATAAACAGATTCTGGTCAAACGCGGATAGAAAATCCAACCTCATAAACACAATTATTGCAGTATTTTGTATTATCAAAACCTGCCCATTGGGGTCTGCAAGGGTGATTACACCGGGCCAGTTGGCCGAGGTTTTTCGAGATCTGTCGCCATGACTCGTTTTGGGCGGTGCCAGGCGCAACCCGGCCCCGCAGCGTTGGCAAAACTGCTGTCG
>CANFVA010000165.1 GCA_947450255.1 Comamonadaceae bacterium | reverse complement strand
ATGAACTTCGATGAATTGAATTTGGCGCCCGCCATCCTTAAAGCCGTGCGCGAGCAAGGCTACGAAACGCCCACCGCCATCCAGGCGCAGGCGATTCCCCTGGTCCTGGCCGGCCACGACCTCTTGGGCGGCGCCCAAACCGGCACCGGCAAAACCGCTGCTTTTACCCTGCCTATCCTGCAACGCCTGTCCACCACCGAGGCGGCGACCAACAAATTTGGCGGCGTTGGCATCCGCGCCTTGATGCTCACCCCCACGCGCGAACTGGCGGCGCAAATTGAAGAATCCATCCGCAACTACGGCAAATACTTAGAGCTGTCCAGCACGGTGATATTTGGCGGCGTGGGCATGAACCCGCAAATTGCCAAGCTCAAGCGCGGCGTGGACTTGCTGGTAGCCACCCCGGGCCGCCTGCTGGACTTGCACCAGCAAGGCATGCTGGACTTAGGCCAGGTGCAAATTTTGGTGCTCGACGAAGCCGACCGCATGCTGGATATGGGCTTTATCCATGATGTGAAAAAAGTACTGGCCCTGGTGCCGCGCGACAAGCAAAGCCTGCTGTTCTCGGCCACCTTTAGTGACGAGATCCGCGACCTGGCCGCCACGCTACTCAAAGACCCGCAAAGCGTGCAAGTGACGCCGCGCAACACCACGGTGCAGCGCATCAACCAGATCATCCACCCGGTAGGGCGCGGCAAGAAAAAAGCCTTGCTGGCGCACATTATCAACAGCCAAAACTGGAGCCAGGTGCTGGTCTTTACCCGCACCAAATTTGGCGCCAACAACGTGGCCGAATATCTGGAAAAAAACGGCATCAGCGCCATGGCCCTGCACGGCAACAAAAGCCAGGCGGCACGCACCCAGGCCTTGGCCGGTTTCAAGAGCGGCGATGTGCGCGCACTGGTCGCCACCGACATTGCCGCGCGCGGTATCGACATCGACGACCTGCCACATGTGGTGAACTACGAAATCCCCAACGTCAGCGAAGACTATGTGCACCGCATTGGCCGCACCGGCCGCGCCGGCGCCGATGGCACGGCCATCAACCTGGTCTGCATGGACGAAGAAGGCTTTATGCAGGACATCGAGCGCTTTACCAAGCAGCACCTGGAAGTGCAAGTCATCCCCGGCTTTGAACCCGAGCCGGGCGAGCGTGCCGAGCCCATCGCCATGGGCCGCCAAACCATTTGGGGCGGCGCAGGCAAGCCGCCCAGCCGTGATGTGATGCAGGCGGCGGCTAAAGCCGCCCGCACCGAAATGCTGCAACGCGTGCGCGAAAAGAAAAGCACCGGTGGCCCGGGCGCAGGTCCGCGTGGGCCGCGTAACGGCCCGGGTAATGGCAACGGTAACGGCCCCGGTAATGGCCCGCGCAACGGCCCACCACGCCAAGGCGCAGGCCGCAACGGCCCGCACCGCCCGCCGCGTGACGCTGGCTTCCCCCGCGATGCTGGATTCCCGCGTGACGACGACGGCCCCATGGCCCACGAAGACCAGCCCCCGCGCTCGCATGATGCGCGTGCTCACCAGAACCGCAATCCGCTGGCTAACCCGACCATGAAGAATTTCCCCAGCGAGCCGCGTGTACCGCGCGCCCCCGGCGGCCAACCCGACCCGATGCGCACCAGCGTGGACATGATGGCCGAGCGCGGCGCACGCCGTGGCGGCGGTGGTGGCTACCAAGGCAAGCGCCCCAATGGCGGTGGCGGCGGTGGCTTTGGTGGCGCACCCGGCGGCTTTGGCGGCGGACCGCGCCCCGGCGGTCCGCGTGGCCGTGGCGGTCCAGGCGGCGGCAACCGCGGCCCGGCGCGCTAAGCCTTCCCAGCTTGTTTGCCTGGCGGCATGCAAACAAGCACCTTCATGGTCGCGAATTGGCAAGCGCGCTGGGGCGCAGTAATGTCGAATACAGTAGAGGTGCTCGAGCTACTCTACGCAAGGCCTGTGCAAGCACGTCATCGCGAGGAGCGCAGCGACGCGGCGATCCATGTGTGCTTCACGCGCACGGAGATACAGATTGCCGCGCTACGCTGGCAATGACATATCGGTGCTTAGGCAGAGCCTCCACAACTTCTTCAGGCAGAAAGAACCCCGCGCTATGAACCACCCCAAAGCAGAAATATCAGCCGCAGGCCAAAGTGACCTGCGGCACCACCTACACCCCTACACCCAACTGCGCCAGCTAGAGCAAGACGGCCCGCTGGTCATCGTGCGCGGCGAAGGTGTGCAAGTGTTTGACGAACATGGCAAAGCCTATATCGAAGGCATGGCCGGTCTGTGGTGCGCATCGCTGGGCTTTTCTGAAAAGCGCCTGGCCGAGGCTGCCTACAAGCAGATGCTGACGCTGCCCTACTACCACTCGTTTTCGGGCAAGGTGCCAGGCCCGGTCACTGAGCTGGTGGAAACGCTGGTGCGCTGGTCGCCTATCCCGGGTGCGCGCTTGCTGTTTGCCAACTCGGGCTCGGAGTCCAACGACACCGCCTTCAAACTGGTGCGCTACTACAACAACGCCAGAGGCCGCCCACTCAAGAAAAAAATCATTGCCCGCAACAAGGGCTACCACGGCGTCACGGCCGCTGCGGCATCTATGTCCGGCCTGGGCAGCATGCACCAAAACTTTGACCTGCCCCTGCCCGGCATTGTGCGGGTTAGCTGCCCGCACTTTTATGGCTTTGGCCTGCCTGGTGAAACCGAGGCGGATTTCGTGACTCGCCTGCTCAAAGAATTAGAAGACACGATCTTGCGCGAAGGGCCAGAAACCGTGGCCGCCTTCATCGCCGAGCCGGTGCAGGGTGCAGGCGGTGTCATCATCCCGCCGCCCGGCTACTTTGCCGGTGTGCAGGCGCTGCTCAAAAAATACGACATCCTGTTTTTGGTGGATGAAGTGATTACCGCATTCGGACGCCTGGGTAAAAACTTCGGCACCGAGGTGTACGACCTCAAGCCCGACATGGTGACCGTGGCCAAGATGCTGACCTCGGCCTATGTGCCCATGTCCGCGCTGTATGTGTCCAACGAGATTTACCAAGCCATTGCCGATGCCAGCGCCGAGATTGGCGTCTTCGGCCATGGTTACACCTACAGCGGCCACCCGCTGGCCTGCGCCGTGGCACTCGAAACCCTGCGTATTTACGAGAGCGACCACATTCTTGCGCATGTGCAAAAAGTGGCCCCGCGTTTGCAGCAAGGCATTCAGGCCTTCAAGGACCACCCACTGGTAGGCAACGCCCGCGGCTTGGGCCTGATCGGCGCTATCGAGCTGGCCGCTGACCCGGCCAATCGCACGCCCTTTGACCCCAAGCGCGGCGTAGGTGCTTATTTGGTCAAGCGCGCACAACACCACGGCCTGATCCTGCGGGTGTTGATGGGCGATGTCATCGCCTTCTCACCGCCCTTGATCATCACCGAAGCCGAAATCGACACCATGCTCGCACGTGCGAAGTTGGCGCTAGACGACACCTTGGCCTGGGTGCGGGGCGCTTAGGCGGAGCGCACGAAAAGCGTTACCAGCGGGTCCGGCCCGAGCTGGCGGCTCCAGTGGCCGTGTACCTGCGGGTCAAAAGTGGCGCCCTCGGGCAGCAGGTCGGCACTGAAAAAATGCTGGCCGGGCCCGAACACCCGCGAGATGCCGCCTTGCAAGCCGATCTCCATCTGCCCACCCAAAATAAACACCCATTGCGGGTGCGTGGTGCAATGAAAACTGCTGCGAAATCCCACCGGGCTGTGGCGCAGCTGGTAGCCGCTGCTGGCAAATAATTCGGACAGCATGGACTGCGGCGTGCCCTGACCCAGGGGCAGCGGCTCCTCGCGAAAACGCGCCCGGCCATCGCTGTCGGTAAACAAAACTACGCGGGTAAAAACTGACATCCATCGTCCTCGGTTGGGGGGCACAAGGCCACGGTGCTTGGCAGGTTCGTGGTAACTGTCACAAAAGACTGCCACCGCCCTTTATGCGCGGGGCCGTGTCGGCACACAGCAGCGCGGCGTCGCTGGCGGCGCACCATTATGGGCGGGCGCTGAGGCACAATGTCTGCCATGCGAATCCTCCACACCATGTTGCGCGTTGGCAATCTCCAGCGATCGATTGATTTTTACACCCAGGTGCTGGGCATGAAGCTCTTGCGCACTTCGGAAAACCCAGAATACAAATACACCCTGGCCTTTTTGGGCTACGGCAGCAACCCGGACCATGCCGAACTGGAGCTGACCTACAACTGGGGCGTCGAGTCCTACGACATGGGCACGGCCTACGGCCATGTGGCCCTGGGCATGAGCGACATTTATGCCGCTTGCGAACAGATCAAAACGGCGGGCGGCAATGTGACGCGCGCGCCCGGCCCGGTCAAAGGCGGCACCACGCATATTGCCTTTGTGACCGACCCCGACGGCTACAAAGTCGAACTGATCCAACGCCTGGGCGCCGCCTAAGCCATGCAATCT
>CANFVA010000164.1 GCA_947450255.1 Comamonadaceae bacterium | reverse complement strand
GACTGCCATATCGGCCATGCCCATGGGGGCGCCGGGGTGACCGGAGTTGGCTTGTTGAACTGCGTCCATCGCAAGCGCGCGTATCGCGCTTGCCATTTGCTGGGAATTGGCCATGAAACGACTCCGGGAGGGGCTGGGGGCATTGCGCCCTTTCAGACGCGCGAGGGACCATTTTAGCGACGCAAGGGCCGCGGGCCGGGTGGGATGGCGGGGCGGTGAGCGCTTGTCAGCTGCGCCTGGCCATGGCCAGCGCGCAAACTTGGCGCACAGCCTGTGCCAGCGCGTGGGGTGCTATGGGTTTAGCCAGTTGCAGGTCGGCACTAGCAGCATGCGGGGCTGAGAGGTCGCTGGGGAAGCGGGCCGACAAAATCAAGATACCGATCGCCGGTGCGCCTTGGCGCACCCGCTTAGCAATGGCATAGCCGTTCTCGTGTGGCAGGCTCAGGTCTAAGATTAGCGCATCGGCGCTGCGTTGTTGCATCAGCCGGTCCAAGCCTGCGCCATCGCTGGCGGTGCGAACGGTATAGCCGAAATCGACCAAATACTCGGCCAATGCTTCTCGGATGGCGGGACTGTCGTCAACAATGATGATGTCTGCTGTTGGCATGCGTAGAACGCTTCAAGCAGCCTGCACGCTGCGCCCAGGCCCTGGGGGAACGGCTGCGCTTGGCACGCCTGAAAGTAAGGGCAAGGTGAACCAAAACACCACCTGCCCCGCCTCCAGGCTCAGATGGATGCGGGTGCCCAGTCGCTCTGCTAGTTTTTGCGACAACCACAAGCCCAAGCCGGTTCCGGAGGTGCTGCCGGCTTTCTCCGAACGGTAGTAGCGCGAGAATATTTTTTCCGGGTCAGGGCTGCCCCAAGGCCCGATGGTGTTGCGCACCGCAATTTGCAATTGCGGCAGACCCTGCGCATCGCTCATGCGACTGATTTGTACTATGACGGCGCTGTCGGGTGTGGAGTATTTCAGCGCGTTGTTCACCAGGTTGTTGCAGATGATTTGGAAATAGTTGGGGTCAGTGTGCAATTGCAGACCTTCCACCGGACATTCAAAGCGCAGCTGTAGTCGCTCGGGCGCGTCATGGCGGTAATCCAATGCCTGGAGTTTCACCAGTTCCACGCGCTCGGCCACTGAAAAATGAATTGGCGCTAGCGCCATGACGCCGCCTTCAAATTGCTCAGCCTGGCTGCAGTTATCCAGGATATGCACCATGCTTTGGATGGCGGTGTGTATGCGCAGGCTCCACGCCTGCTTGCGCTCGGACGAGATACATTCTTTGAGCAAGGCGTGGGTGCCCAACTGCACAACGGTCAGAGGGGTTTTGATCTCATGCACCAACATGGCGATAAATTGCTGTTGCAAAAACCGGATGCTGATTTGCTCTTGCAGTTTTTGTAAATTGACATACCTGCGGCGCTCGTTAACAAATTGCGTTCTTTGTTGGCGCCACAGCAGGGTGAACATGATGCTCCAGGACACCAGCGGTAAATTCAAAGCGCGCAAGGCGTCCACCCAAGGCAGGTGCACGCCGGGCGCAAAGATATGGAGCAGCAGGTTCAGGTTGATCAGTACCACCAATAAAAATACGGCGCTCTGCACCCGATTGACCAGGCCCTGGCGCCAAGCGCGGTTTTGCAGCCATTGGCGCAGGCTGTCCCCGCAAAACCCAAGCAGCGCCAGGGTCAGCAAAACCACCGCACCCACGTTTACTAGGCTGTCCGAGGTGTACAGGGCCAAGAGTGCCATCAGCACACTGGCAGCCAACAAGCCATGGAAGCCGCGTTGGTGCCGCAACTTAAACCGCGGCGAGGCCAGCACCGCGGCAGCCACATACAGGCAAGTGCAGCCCAGTGCCACGACCATGGAGTTATTGAGCGCCACGTAGGCGCGAAGGTCCTGGCCCAAGAGCTCAATCCATGCACCGCCTACCTGTAGTCGGTACAGTCCAGAGAGAAAACCCAAAAACGCCATCCAGGCAAAAATCTTTTTGCGGTGCTCGCGCAGCAGCACTAAGCTGGTCAGTGCCAGCAACGCGGCAAAGCTCAGCTGCATGGCGCTGATCGCGGTGTCCCTCGCATGCTGCTGCATCCAGGCTGACGGGCCTAGGACATCGGCCTCTAACCAGCGCGCGCGCGCGCTGCGGGTACGTAGCCAAACAATCGCCTCGGCCGTTCCCACTTCAGTACCCCGTAACAAAAATTTTCCTTCCCGCACATCCTGGGCCTCCACAGGCACCATCGCCGCAGGTGGCAGCACTTCGGCTTCTTGGCTAGGCGCGGGGTATTGCACACCGACGGCCAAATCGTCCACGTTGATGTTGCGCAAGGCGAGGTAGAGGTCTTCGTGGGCTTGCACCTGAACCCGCAAGCGCAGCCACAAGGTCCCGGTTTCCAGGCCACGGTGTATTTCTTTGTCGGCGGCTTGCCAAGCCGCACTGTCGCTGGCCGGCAGGCGACCGGTTTGCAGCGCGTCATTCCATTGCAGGCGTTGCGTTACCTCGGCAGCCTGTGCCAGAGCGATTTGCCACACCATCGCAGCGGCCACCAGGAAACGGATCCGGATTTTCATAAGATTGAACGCTATGTTGGGCCGATGTAGCGGCGCGACCCAAAGGGGTGCGCGCGGTGGCAATGCCAGCACCAACTGTAGCGGCAATTGGCAGACGCTCGGTTGCCGCCTGCGCCTGTGCGCAGTGCGCCCGCGCGCGCTGATTGCGGCTTGTCAGTGCGGGTCCCTCGTGCCTCCGGGCAGCGGGCAAAGCGTTGCACAATGCGCCCCTTATGCCCTCACACCACTTCACCCTTGGACCTTTCGCATGAGCACTTTGTTTTCGCCCTACACCTTGCGTGGCCCCCAGGCTGAACTGAATTTGCCCAACCGCATCGTGGTCGCGCCGATGTGCCAATACGCTGCTACCGAGGGCCAGGCGAATGACTGGCATTTGATGCATTGGGGCAATTTGCTCAATAGTGGTGCGGGTATGTTCACCATCGAGGCCACGGCCGTGGTGCCCGAAGGCCGCATTACCCCGGCTTGCCTGGGTTTGTGGGACGAGGCCACCGAATCGGCGTTGCGTAGCCATTTGCACCGCGCCCGCAAACTCGCGCCCGAGGTGGCGGTGTGTATCCAGCTAGCCCATGCCGGGCGCAAAGCCTCCAGCGCCGTACCTTGGGCGGGCGGGCAATTGCTGGCCGACGGACAAGGCGGCTGGCGTCCCGTGGGCCCCTCGCCATTGCCCCAACTACCGCAAGAGCCGCCGCCCGCGGAAATGGACCGCGCGGCCATGGACCGCGTGCGCGATGCCTTTGTGTTGGCGGCCCAGCGTTCTCAGGCCATGGGCGTCGATGCAATTGAAATTCACAGCGCGCACGGCTATTTGTTGCACGAGTTTTTGTCGCCTATTGCCAACCAGCGCAAGGACGTCTATGGCGGCAGCCTAGAAAACCGCATGCGTTTTCCGTTGGAAGTCTTTGCAGCCGTGCGCAAGGCCTATGGCGGCGTGCTCGGTTTGCGCCTGTCGGCCTCGGATTGGGTGGAAGGTGGCTGGGACTGCGCCCAAAGCACCGAGTTTTCCCGCCAGTTGCAGGCGCTGGGATGCAGTTTTATTCACGTTTCCAGCGGTGGCGTGTCACCGCAGCAAAAAATTGCGCTGGGGCCAAATTACCAGGTCGGTTTTGCATCGGAGATTCGCAAAGCGGTGGGCATGCCCACGGTGGCGGTCGGCCTCATCACCGAGGCGCAGCAGGCGGAAGCGATTTTGCAATCGGGCGATGCCGATTTAATCGCCCTGGCCCGCGCCTTTTTGTACCAACCGCGCTGGGGTTGGCAAGCCGCCGCCGAGTTGGAAGGCCAAGTCGCAGCACACCCCGCTTATTGGCGCTGCCTGCCGCGCCAGGCGCAAGCGGTGTTTGGCAAGGTCAGCGTTGGCGGACGTTAAGCCATTGACCATGGCCCCGCCCGTTCACGCCATGTTGCTGGCCGCCGGGCGTGGCGAGCGCATGCGCCCGCTGACCGATAGCTGCCCCAAACCTTTGTTAGAGGTGCGGGGTAAAGCCCTGGCGCTGTGGCATTTGGACGCGCTGGCCCGGGCTGGCGTGGCCTGCACCGTGATCAACACTGCGTGGCTGGGCGAGCAGTTTGCGCCGCGACTGGGTTCGCAGCACCGTTTGCCAGACGCTTTGCAAGCGCAGCCCATGCACTTGCGTTACTCCCACGAAGGGCAGGATTTTGGCCATGCATTGGAAACCGCTGGCGGCATCGTGCGTGCGCTGCCGCAGTTGTGCGAAGGCCTGGGCGAAGACCCGATTTTTTGGGTGCTGGCTGGCGATGTGTACGCGCCGGATTTTGTTTTTGAAGCCCAAGCGGTGGCGCGCTTTGCCGCCAGCAACATGCTGGCCCATATCTGGCTGGTGCCCAACCCGGCGCATAACGCCAAAGGAGACTTTGGTCTGACGCCCG
>CANFVA010000163.1 GCA_947450255.1 Comamonadaceae bacterium | reverse complement strand
GGCGAAGAAATTCACGCCAGTACAGTCATCTCCAATATGGACGTCAAGCGCACGTTTTTGGATACCGTTGATGCCAAAGCGCTGCCGCCGGACTTTGTGGAGCTGGTGCGCCGCTTCAAGATTCGCGGCTCCTCGGGCAAGCTCAATATCGCGCTGGACGGCCTGCCGCATTTTCCGGCACTGCCGCCAGATTCGCCGGCTATCAAAGGCGATATGCATATCTCCGAGACCATGGACGATATCGAGCGCGGCTATGACGACTGGAAAGCCGGCCGCTGGTCGCGCCACCCCTATGTGGACATGCTGCTGCCCTCCATCATCGACCCCACGATGGCGCCCGAGGGCAAACACTATATGTCGGTGTTTGTGCAATACGCGCCCTACGAACTGGCCGATGGCCCCTGGGACGACAGCAAGCGCCAGGCTTTTGGCGATACGGTGATCAACGCGATTGCCGAGCACAGCCCCAACTTCAAAAGCCTCATACGCCATGCCGAAATCCGCACGCCTTGGGATATAGAAAACGAAGTCGGCCTGACCGAAGGCAATATCTTCCAGGGCGAATTGACCATGGACCAGTTGCTGTTTAACCGGCCTATTCCCGGCTACGCGCAATACCGCTCGCCGGTCAAAGGTTTGTATATGTGCGGCTCCAGCACGCATCCCGGTGGCGGCGTCATGGGTGCACCCGGGGCCAATGCGGCGCGCTCGGTATTGCAGGATTTAGGACTTCGGGGGCAGGCATGAATACGCGTTTTGATGCCATCGTCATTGGAGCCGGCCACAACGGCCTGGCCTGCGCCCTGGACCTGGCGCGCGCCGGGCGCAAAGTGCTGGTGCTTGAAGCGCGCGACCAGGTGGGCGGCGCGGCGGTGACGCGCAGCTTTGCGCCTGGCTTTAGCGTCTCGGGCTGCGCGCATTTGCTGCATGCCTTGCCGCAGAGCATGGTGCAAGATTTTGGCTTGCAAAGCCACGGTCTGCTGCTGGCCGCGCAAGCCATGCCAACGCATGCGCTGCGGCCCGATGGCCCAGCCCTGGCCCTGCACGCGCCAAGCGGCCTGAACGCCGCCGATGCGCAAGCCTATACGCCTTTTCAAAAGCGCATGCAAGGCTTCGGGGCATTGGTGGCCCACTTACTGAAAACTAGCCCACCGCAACTTTCACTCACACGCTGGGGCGAGCGCTGGGCCATGTTGCGCCTGGCGCTGCGCCTGCGCCTGATGGGCAAAAGCGCGATGCGCGAACTGCTGCGCATAGGCGGCATGAACGTCTATGACTTGCTAGACGACAACCTGGCCGATGCCCCGCTCAAAGGCGCCTTGGCCTTTGATGCCTGCCTGGGCGGCGAGTACGGCCCGCGTTCGCCCGGCACGGTGCTGACCTGGCTGTACCGGCTGGCGGGGCAACAAGGCGCGGGCAACAGCGGCCTGTCGCAAGTGCTGGGCGGTATGGGCGCTTTCAGTGACGCCTTGGGCCTAGCCTGCACCGCCCAAGGCGTGCAAATCCGCACCGGCTTGGCGGTGCAAAACATCTTGACGCGGGACGATAAAGCCTGCGGCGTGCGCCTGGCCGACGGGCAGGAAATCGAAGCGGCGATAGTGGTCTCGGGAACTGGCCTGAAACACACTTTGCTGGAATTGCTGGGTGCGGCGCAGCTCGATACCGGCACGGTGCGCCGCGTGCGCCACTTTCGCGCGCGCGGCCTGGTGGCCAAGCTGCACCTGGGCTTGTCCGCGCTACCGGCCTTTACCGGCGCAGATGCCGCCGCTTTGCGCGGCCGCCTGCTGATCAGCCCGAGCATGGATTATTTGGAGCAGGCCTTTAACCCCAGCAAATACCGCGAGATCCCCGAGCGCCCGGCGCTGGAAATCAGCATACCCACACTCAACGACCCCGGCCTGGCGCCCGAGGGCAAGCATGTGCTCTCGGCACTGGTGCAATTTGTGCCTTACGAATTGGGGCCGCACCCGCAGGCCGCGCGCGCCAAGCTCTTGCAAAACATCTTTGCTGTGTTGGAAAACCACGCTCCCGGTTTGGGCGCTTTGGTAGAGCATTGCGAATTGCTCACACCCTCGGACATCGAGCGTGAATTTGGCTTAGCCGGTGGCCACTGGCACCAGGGCGCGCTGAGCTTTGACCAGTTTTTTATCAACCGCCCGCTGCCGCTCTACCAGCAATACCAAAGCCAGCTGCCGGGCTTGTGGATGTGTGGCGCCGCCTGCCACCCCGGTGGCAGCGTCATGGGCCTGGCAGGTCGCCACGCGGCGCGCGCTATTCTTGAAAGCCGGAGCGCGCCATGAAGTTCGCATCGCTGCCCCAGCTGTCCGACGCGCACTACCGCAGGCCCTTGCTGCACACGCCTTTTTTTGAAGCCAGCCGCCCTTGGATTCAGACCGACAGCTTTATCGCCTGGACCGGCTACAGCACGCCCGGCGTGTACTCCACCACCGAGCACGAATACTTTGCCATCCGCAATAGCTGCGCGCTGTTTGACTTGACGCCGATGGTCAAGTACCGCATCAGCGGCCCGGACGCAGAGCGCTACCTCAACCGCGTAGTCACCGGCGACATGCGCAAACTGGCGGTAGACAAAGTGGTCTATACGCTGTGGTGCGACGATGCAGGCCATGTCATCGACGATGGCACTGTATTTCGCCTGGGGCCCAATGAGTTCCGCTTATGCAGCCAGGAAAGGCAACTGGAATGGCTGCAAGACAGCGCCTTTGGTTTTGACGTGGAGATCGCCGAAGTCACGGCCGACATTGCCGCATTGGCGGTGCAAGGGCCAACCGCTTTTACCGTTTTGCGCGCCATAGGTCTGGAAGGCCTAGAAAACCTTAAACCCATGGCCATGGTGCACCAGGACTGGCAGGGCCACCGGGTCACGGTATCGCGCACCGGCTTTACCGGTGACTTGGGCTACGAAGTCTGGATCGCCCCCGAAGGCGCCGCCCTGTTGTGGAACAGCCTGATGGAAGCAGGCCGTAACCGGGGCATTACGCCGATTGGCTACGAGGCGCTGGATATGGCGCGCATCGAGGCCGGTTTTATCTTGCCCGATGTGGACTTTATTTCTTGCAAACACACCATCCGCTTAGGCCGCGAAAGCACGCCCTGGGAGCTGAACCTGGCCTGGACCGTGGCCCTGGACAAAGGGCATTTCAACGGACGGCGCGCGCTGCTGGCAGCCCAAGCGGCTGGCCCTCGGCGCAAGTTGGTCGGGCTGGAGCTCGATGGCAATAAAGCGGCGCATGGCTCGCTGGTGTATGCCGACAAAGACAACACTGTGCAGGCGGGTGAAATTACCTCGGCGATGTGGTCGCCCACGCTCAAGCGCAATATCGCCATCGCCCGCTTGGACGCACCGTATTGCAACACGCAAGCCAGCTTGTGGGTGGACTTGTACCTGCACCGCGAACTGCAATGGGAGCGGCGCAATGTGCGTTGCAAAATCGTCGAGCGCCCTTTTTACCTGCCTGCCCGCCGCCGCGCGACGCCACCGCCGGAACGCTAAGCTGCACCATGTCCACGACCCAGCCTGTGTTGTTCTACCCCAGCGCCGCGCCCGATGCGCTGGCCAGTCTGCGCCAGGCCTTGGCCGCGACCCAAAGCGGCCACGCGCTGCCGCGTGCGTTTTACAAAGATCCGCAAATTTTTGAGCTAGACATGCGCCACTTTTTGCTGGCGCATTGGCACTGCGTAGGCCATAGCAGCATGGTCGCAAAACCAGGCGATTTTTTTACCGTGGAGATGGCCAGCGAATCCATCCTCATCACCCGGGATGCCGATGGCCAGATACGCGCCCTGCTCAATGTCTGCCGCCACCGGGGTTCGCGCATTTGCGACGAAGCGCAAGGCCATAAAGCCAATGGCAAATTTGTCTGCCCCTACCATGGCTGGACCTATGACTGCAGCGGCCAATTGCTGCATGCACGCGGCATGGACGAAAGCTTCAAACCCGCCGAACACAGCTTGCGCCAACTCGCCTTGCATGTAGAAGAAGGCATGATTTTTATCACCCTCGCGCGCGAGCCCTTGGGCCTGGAACACATGCGCCAGGTGTTTGCACCGGCAGCCCAAGTCTATGGCTGGGGCCGCGCCAAAGTGGCAGCGCGCAAGACCTATCACATCGCCGCAAATTGGAAACTGGTGGAAGAAAACTACCAGGAGTGCTACCACTGCACCCCGGCGCACCAAGAGTATTCCAAGCGCCACACCTACGCGCGCCCCGAATCGCTGCGCCAAGGGCCGGATCAGGCTTTGCGCGCACGCCGCCAGGCCTTGGGCCTGAACCTGCAAGAGTACGATTTTTATTACACCGCCGCCCATAGCGGCCAAGAAAGCGCGGACTGCATCGCCTCGGCCATGGTCGATGGTTTTCAGACCGGCAGCGCCGATGGCAAAGCCGTCGCCCCGCTCATGGGCGCGTTTCGCGGCAAGGGCTATGACGGCGGGTTTTCGTTTATTGACCTGGGGCC
>CANFVA010000162.1 GCA_947450255.1 Comamonadaceae bacterium | reverse complement strand
TATGGCCGCTTCGGTGCGCAAAATATCGCGCATGAAATTTACTGGGGCCACTGCAGGAATCGTGCTTGCGCTCATGCTATTTGTCTCCAATCAAGAACCATCTTCAAACAATCGGCATCGCCAAAGGCGGTGCGGTAGGCCGCATCGGCTTGTGTGGCCTCACGCTGGTGGGTGATCAGGCCCTCCAGCGACAAGCGCCCGTCACCTGCTAGTGCGATGACAGCTGCCAAATCCGGCGGTGACCATTGCGCCGCCACGCGGATGCGTGCTTCCCGCATAAAAGCCGGTGGAAACACAAATGAAAGTGGCGCTTCGTAGAAACCGGCCAGCACTACTTCGCCGCCCGGGGTCAGGCGGCCTATCAAGTCATCGAGCAGCGTGGACACGCCGCTGACATCACAAATGCAGGCGTAGTTGCGCCGGGTGTCGGTGGCCGGGTCGATCACCTCGTAGCCCACGGCGCCGCTTCGCCGCGCCGGGTTGGTATCCCAGACCACGGGTGTGTGGCCGCCTAGCACGGCCAGGCGCGCGATCAGTCGGCCCAACACGCCATGGCCGACGATCAGATCTGGCTGTCGCGTACCCGGCGCGCTGTGCGCGTGGTAGGCGGTGGCCGCCAGCGCAAACAAGACGCCTTGTTCGGCCAATGCCTCTTGGATGGGCAGGGCGCGGGCGGCAGGCACGATCAGGCGTGAGGCCGAACCACCAAACAAATTGCGCGCATCGGTAAAGCATTGCGAGCCGGGCACATACACCCGCGTCCCGACGGCCAGTGTGGCTTGGTCACCGGCGGCCACGACCCGACCCACAGTTTCATAGCCGGGCACCAACGGGTAGCCCATGCCAGGGAAAGCGGGCATGGTGCCCTCCCACAACAGGCGCTCGGTACCGCTGCTGATGCCGCTGTACTCGACCTTGACCAACACGTCGTGCGCACCCATCTCGGGCAGCGTCAGCCCGCTCAAAGCCAGGGCTTTGGGCTGTTGGAAAACAATCGCGTTAGCTTGCATGGGTGTATCGTTACATTGACATTTGTCAATGTCAATCGATATTTACAGATTCAGCGGGTTTCAAGGGTAAACCCTTAGTTTTCCGGCCAATCAGGATTTGGGTTTGCAAGGGCATGGGGTTGGGCACGATTTCCAGGTGCGCAAAGCCGGCCTCGGCCATCATGGCCATCAGCTCACGCGGCGTGCGCAGGCGGCCTGCGCCCATGGCCAGCAGGTAGAAGTGGAAATAGGCGTCACCCTGGGGCGTCTCGCCGGCCTCTTGCGCCATGGGTTCAGACAGTAGCAAGGTGCCGCCGGGCGGCAGCGCCTGGTAGATGGCAGCCAAGAGCGTGCGCACATCGGCATCCGGGTGGTCGTGGGCCACGCGGATCAGCGTCACCAGGTCGGCGCCCTGGGGCAGCGGGTCTTTCAGAAAGCTGCCGGGGTGGGCCTGGGCGCGTGATTGCAAACCCTGACGCGCAAAATTGGCCGAGGCGAGCGCCGCCACTTCCGGCAAATCGAATAAATTGACCCGCAGGTGCTTGGCGTGCAGGGCCAACCGCGCCATAAACGTACCCTGGCCGCCGCCCACGTCGAGCACGCAGCGGTGGTCGTCAAAGCGGTAGCTGGCCAAAATCTCGTCCACCACAAAGGGCTGAGAGGCCGACATCAGGTCGGAATAGCGGGCGTATTTTTCGGCCTGCGTCTGCGCCGCATGTGCGTCCCCGTCTAGCGTGTAGGGCCAGTACTGCGCCATCGCGCCGGGCTGCCCCGGACCTTGCAGCATGGCGACCGGGTCTTGCATGTCCTGATAGAGCACCGCATGGTGTTCGATCATGGCGCGGATGCCGGCATGGCCGGCTACCGGTGCGCCCAGCGGGCCCAGGCCATAGCGGCCGTGGCTGCGCAAATTAAGTAGGCCCAGCGCCAGCGCCGATTGCAGCAGGCGCTGCAAGCCCGCAGGCGGCAATTGCGTCCATTGGGCCAGCTCGTCCAAGGTGCGCGGCTGCGCGGACACGGCTTCCAAAATTCGCAATCGCACACAGGCCAGCAGCACTTGCGAATAGACAAAACCAGCCATCAGGTCAAATACCTGGCGCGCGCGCCTGCGAGTGATCCAGCGCGTCAGCGGGTTGGACACGCTCCAACGGTAGAGCGCGTCGCTGGTGAGCCAGCGGTCCATCAGCGCGCCGACGCGGTCCGCCCAGGGCGAATTGCGCCCCTGAGCTTGCGGTAACGAGGCCAGGTCTAAGGTTTTCATGCGGGGGTAGTCCTACAAAGCGGCGCAGCGGGCCAAGTTGCTCAGGCGCCGACGGTGGGCGAGGTTTGCAAAGTCGGTGCGGAGGCCTGGCGGTAGGCATTGCAGGCGGCACGCGGTACCA
Organism: Comamonadaceae bacterium; assembly: GCA_947450255.1. GTDB lineage: Bacteria > Pseudomonadota > Gammaproteobacteria > Burkholderiales > Burkholderiaceae_C > Allorhodoferax. The sequence continues at coordinate 2,112 of CANFVA010000162.1, read as the reverse complement.
GGCGCTCGGACTCCTGCCAGACCAAATCGCGCATGGCTTGGGCGGCCGGGCCTTCGGGGATGGAGTCGGCAGCGGCTTGGATCAGGGACTCGAAATGTTCGATCGCGCCGGACAGGCCCAGATTGGCAATCGCATTGGGCCGCGCGTGCTGCGCGTCCTGGCCCACGGGTTTGCCCAGCAAATCGGCCTGGCCCATCACGTCGCGGATATCGTCGGCCACCTGGTAGGCCTCGCCCAGGCAGTCGCCTAGCGCCTGCCATTGGGTCGGGTCGGCACCTGCGCTCAGGGCCCCAGCGCAGGTAGCGGCTACGAAGAGCGCGCCGGTCTTGGCGCGCTGGTATTGCATCAGCGACACCCGGGATTCGGACTCCCAGGCCTGCCCAGCCACAATGCCGCCGGGCATGCCGACGCCGCCGGCGATGATTTTTAGCAACCCCGGCAAGCGCGCGGGCGATTTGCCCGCGGCAGCGGCCAGCGTTTGGAAGGCCAAAACGATCAGCGCGTCCCCGGCCAGCACGGCCAGGGGCTGGCCAAAGGCCCAGTGCACTGAGGCGCGGCCACGCCGCGTGGGCGCATCGTCAAAACAGGGCAAATCATCATGCACCAGCGAGGCGCAGTGCAGCAATTCGATCGCCACAGCGGCTGCGTCGCTCAGGGCCGGATCGTCCTGGCCACAGGCCTGGGCAACCGCCAGGCACAGCTGCGGGCGGATGCGCGCGCCGCCGGGAAACACCGCATGGCGTACGGCCGAGGCCAGCTTGGGCGGGCAGCTGGCGTCCTCGGCAGCAGCCAGGGCCATGGCTAAAGATTGCTCGATGCGGGTGATTGCCTTCATTGCCTGTCTCCTCGGGAGTTGCCGGGTCGGAATTGAGTGTGACAATTTTAGTTGTCACGTATTAATGTAAATCAATATAGACACATAACAGATTCCTGTCAACGCGGGTTTACGTGACCAGGACCGCTTTCAGGCCGGGAAAGGTGGGCGAGCGGCCGGGTCCCTACACATGGACCGAAACCCCGACAGGTGCCAATAGCAAGCAGGACCGCTGCATTTGCGCCACACCTGTGATCGGTGGGAGCGCCCTGTCGCCTCATCTAGGGCGTCCTAGGCGTGCTTATTTGTGGCGCGCTGGCCCGCGATCAAATGCGTAAGATCGGTTCATGACGCCTCTGCCCTTTAACTCGCTAGTTCCGCAGAACCTGCGCCTGCGGATCCAAGTGGCCATTAGTGCCTTGCCCGTGGTGTGCATGTTGTTGGCGTTGGCGCCAAGTTACTTTTTTGCGCAGTGGCTCGAAAAATTAGAGGGCCTGCCGGCCCAAACCCGCTTGCTGGATCACCCTTCGGGTCGCCTGTGGGTCAGCGTATTTTTTGGCGCCCTGGTGCTGCAATTGCTACTTGCTTATTTGTTGGGTTGGCTGCTGAACGCTTTATGGGCGTTTTGGGTTTTGCGTTGGCCGAGCCAAAAAATCCGCGCCGTGTACCTGAATTCGCAAGTGCCTTACACATGGCTCAAACCGGCGGCCGCTGCACTGTCGGGCGAGCACGTGGCCATCATCGCTGTCGCCCGCTGGGAGCGCGAGCGCAAGGCCGGTGTTCTTCGCTATGTGCTGCGCAAAGGCCTGATTGGCTGGGGCCTACCCTTGTATGTATTTATGTACGGCGTACAAACTTTGTTGCGGGGGGACTTATGGGTGCCGGTAGAAGCATTACGCAACGCGGTGTTGTGGTTAGGCTGCGGCGCGGTTTTCGGCGCGGTAATGTGGTGGGTGTCTGAGATGAACTACCGCAAACTCAAGGCAAACTTAGGCCTTTAAATGCGTTGCACGGCCAGCGCCAATTTTGGCAAGACCGTAGCCAGACTGCGTGCTTTCTAACCATAGGGCTGGATCCATAAGAGCTGATTTTCCGGACGCATTAGACGAAAAAATCCCCCGCAGCATTTTCATGCGCGGGGGATTTGTTTTGGTGCGCCCAGCATGGGCGCACACCTGCGGGTGCAAGTCCCGCTGCGAGCTGGTCACAGTGAGCAAAGTGAAGCGCAACTGCGTGAGGGCGACCGAGCGTGGGAAGGAAGCGTGCAGCGTAAATCGCGAGCCGATGGACAAGAACCG
>CANFVA010000161.1 GCA_947450255.1 Comamonadaceae bacterium | reverse complement strand
TACCTGCCCAAGCCTTTTGAACCGCGCGAATTGCTGGCCCGCATACGCGCCATATTGCGCCGGGGCAGCGCCGAAGCGGCCAAACCCGGCGCCCAAAAAAACCTGAGTTTCGGATCTCTGGAAATCGACCGCAACGCCCGTACCGTGTCAGTCGCCGGACGTTTGTGTGAACTGACCTCCTACCAATTTGATTTGCTGGTGGCCATGGCCGAGCGCGCTGGGCGCGTACTGACGCGTGACCAGATCATGGAGGCGGTGCGGGGGCGTGAGTTAGAGGCGTTTGACCGCTCGATTGATGTGCACATGGGCCGCATCCGCGCAGCCATCGAGGCCGACGTCAAAACCCCCCGGCGCATCTTGACGGTGCGGGGTGTCGGGTACGTGTTTGCGCGTCAGCAAGACTGAGCGCTCAACAGGCGCCATGTTTTTTCAGAAACTCTACGTCCGCATCTGGGCCGCCGTGGTTTTGGCGGTGGCCGTACTCACCTTTTTGGTGGGTATGGCCTGGCGCATGAACACCGAGCCGCCGTTGCGTGAAGTAGTGGTGCGCAACTCCCAAGGCGAAGTGATTGGGCATGGCAGCGCGCGGCGCATGCACCCGCCGCCCGGGCCGGGCGCAGACTATAAGCATCCACCAAGACGCTTGGACGAGCGTGATGCCGGTGAAGTGGACCTGGGCCATGAACGGCCTGGTCATCCACCGGCTGGCCTACCGGTCCATATGCATGATGAGCCGGACGATGAAGGCCGCGGCAGCTTTGGCCATGGACCCGAATTCATTGTGCAATTGCAGGACGGTCAAACCGTGCATTTGCATTTGCCACGCCCGCCGCGCAATAGCTGGTTTGCACCCTTAGGTTTTTTTGGCACCTTGGCGCTGGTTGCGCTCGCTGTGGCTCTAGCTACTTACCCCATTGTGCGGCGGCTGACGCGGCGGCTGGAAGATTTGCAAGCAGGCGTAGAGCGCTGGGGCCAGGGCGACCTGAGTGTGCGCGTGGCGGCGCAAGGCGAGGATGAAGTGGGCTTTTTGGCGCAGCGCTTTAACCATGCGGCCACGCGCATAGAGGCTTTGGTGCAGTCCCGTGATGCGCTCTTGGCTTCGCAAAAATCTTTGCTCGCCAATGCCTCGCATGAATTGCGCTCGCCGCTGGCGCGCATCCGCATGGGCCTGGAGCTCATGGGCGATGGTTCGGGTGAAGCCGTGGCCCAGCGCCGGCCCGCCATTGAGCGCAATTTGCAAGAGCTCGATATGCTGATCGATGAAATCTTGCTGGCCAGTCGGCTCGATTCCAAAGAGGCAGACATTGGCACTTTTGAGCCGGTTGATCTGGTGGGCCTGGCGGCCGAAGAGTGCGCCCGGGTGCAAGCGCTGTTACAAGACCCGCCCCCGCACTTGTCAGTGCCTGGCGTGAGCAAACTGTTGCGGCGCGCTTTGCGCAACCTGCTGGAAAACGCCAACCGCCACGCTGGCGGAGAGGTGCAATTGCAATTGCGCCAGGAGGCAGGCTTTGCGGTAGTGGAGGTGCTCGACAAGGGGACAGGCGTACCGGCAGACTTGCGCGAGCGCATCTTCGAGCCTTTTTACCGCCTGCCTGGCGCCTCAGAGAAAGACGGCGGTGTGGGGCTGGGTCTGGCTTTGGTCAAGTCGATTGCCCAGCGCCATGGCGGCTCGGTGCAATGCAGCACCCGTCCCGAAGGCGGGGCTTGCTTTAGCTTGCGCCTGCCGCTGTAAAGCGCACTGGGCCGGACTTTGCAGCCCTAGCGCTTATTACCCAGGACAGGGGCCGCCACGTAGACCTGCAGCCATAGAGCCTGACGTCGCAAACTGACGGTGGGCAGCCTTGTGAAGACCTAAAGGCCCTCGCAAGCCTTGAAAACAATGGGTTTTCGCGCAAAAACCAAAGAAAAATCTGATTTTTCACCCGCATGGGGGATACCGGTATCGCTCAGGCACGCTCAGAATTCACCCCATCGCTGTCACGCCATCAAGAGGGCCTAAGCCCCGAAATAGCAAAAAATTTAACGGTTCCAACGAAGTCTCTCCGGAGACATTTACAAGTCACCCCTCGGGGTGACTTTTTTTTACCCGCTGCGGCCCAGAGCGCAATGAGCTGCCACTTTGCATCTGTTTCGCAGTAAGTCTAAGGCGCAGTTTCTTGGCAATCTTCGTGAAGGCTGGTGCTCCTCGAAGGTGTCAAACTGCCATGGCCGCGCTTTCTGTTGCATTGAAGCGTGCCAATACCATCGCGGGGCTGATGTCACCCAGGCACCGCGTGTGGCCCAGCGGGCATTGGCGCGCATAGCAGGGCGCGCAATCAAGAGGTGGCTGGTAGCTGGCATCGTTTTTTAGCCAAACCACTTGTGCCAGCGCGCTGAGCGGCGGCGTGTGCAAGGGGCTAGAAGATCCAAAAATAGCCACTTGCGGCACGCCCAGCGCGGCGGCTATGTGCATCAGGCCTGAATCGTTGCTCACCATGCCCCGCGCCTTGGCGACCAAGGCCATAGCGTCTTGCAAAGACGTGCGCCCGGCCAGGTCATGGCAAGTGCCTGGGTGGGTGGCATGGACCGACGATGCGATTTGCGCGCACACATCCGCATCCTTGCCCGAGCCCAGCAGCAGCACCGGCATCTGGTGTTGCGCAACTAATTGCTCTGCCAGCGCGGCGAAGTGCGCCGCTGGCCAGCGTTTGGCGGGGCCGTATTCCGCGCCGGGTACCAGCACAAAGTAGCGCTGGGCCTGCACGCCCTGAGCGCGCATGGCGTCATCGCAGGCTTGCTCGGCTACTTGCATGCGCGGCTGCGCGTCAGCAGGCACGCCACTACCCGCCAGAGCGCCATACCAAGCCACCATGGGCGGGCGGGCGTGTTTGTCCGGGTTGGGTAGGCGCTGTGTGAGCAGGCCGTAGCGCGCTTCGCCGTGGTAGCCCAAGCGTTCGGGGATACCGGCCCAAAAAGGCAGCAAAGCGCTTTTCAAGGAGTTGGGGCAGACGATGGCGCGCTGGAAGCGGCCGCGCAATTGAAGTGCCATGGCGCGGCGCGCCGACCATTGCAAGCCGCCGTGGGCAAATGGCAGCTCAATCACCTCGACCACAGACGCCATCGCGCGATAGACCGGCGCTACCCACGGCAGGGCGCCGACGGTGATGCGTTCACCGCGTGCGTGCAAGACGCGCATCAGGGGTTCGGTCATGACCGCGTCCCCAATCCATTGGGGCGCGATGACCAGGGTGTCAGTGGTGGGCGTCGAAATGTTCGCCGTCCTTGAGCTTGTAGACGGTGCCGCAATACGGGCATTTAGCCTCGCCTTTGCGGGCGATGTCCAGATAGACCTTGGGGTGGGTGTTCCAGGTCTTCATATCGGCCAGCGGGCTGGGGCAAAACACCCCGCCTTGGGGATTGAGGTCTTTGGCGAGCAGGGTAACGAGCGATTTAGACATAGGTGCTGCGTGCGTGGGGGCAGACATCAAACCCGCGCCAGCCAGTGGCTGTACTTGGGGTTGCGGCCGTTGACGATGTCAAAAAACGCGCTCTGGATTTTTTCGGTGATGGGGCCGCGTGTACCCACATAGTCGCCTTTGCCCAGGGCGATGCGGTCGAGCTCGCGAATCGGTGTGACTTCGGCAGCGGTGCCGGTGAAAAAAGCTTCGTCGCTGATATACACCTCGTCGCGGGTGATGCGCTTTTGCACCAGCTCCAGGCCTAGGTCTTTGCATATGTGCATCACGGTATTGCGGGTGATGCCATTGAGTGCGCCGGCAGACAGGTCCGGCGTATAGACTACGCCGTCTTTGATGACAAACAGGTTCTCTCCCGCGCCTTCGCTGACAAAGCCGTTGGCATCGAGCAGCATGGCCTCGTCATAGCCGTCGTCGGTGGCTTCCATATTGGCCAAGATGGAGTTGGTGTAATTGCTCACCGCCTTGGCCTGCGTCATGGTGATGTTGACGTGGTGGCGGGTGTAGCTGGAGATTTTGACGCGAATGCCGCGCTTCATGCCCTCTTCGCCCAGGTAAGCGCCCCAGGGCCAGGCGGCGACCATCAGGTGGATGGTGTTGCCCTTGGGCGAGACGCCCAGTTTTTTGTCGCCGATCCAGGTCAGGGGGCGCAGGTAGCAGCTCTCAAGTTTGTTTTCACGCACTACGTCTTTTTGCGCTTGCATCACTTCTTCTTTGGAAAAAGGAATGTTCATGCGCAAAATTTTGGCGCTGTTAAACAAGCGCTCGGTGTGCTCTTCCAGGCGGAAGATCGCGGTGCCGTGCGCGGTGTTGTAAGCACGCACACCCTCGAAGGCGCCGCAGCCGTAATGCAAGGTGTGGCTCAGGACGTGGATCTTGGCCTCGCGCCAATCGACCATCTGACCGTCCATCCAGATTTTGCCGTCGCGGTCGGACATGGAAGGGGGCATTGCGGTCATGGCGGGCTATCCTTAGATCGGGGAAGTAAGAGGGTGGACGGGCGATTTTACGGGGCTGCGTCCGGCAGGGCCTGCGCGGGCCGGTCCAGG
>CANFVA010000160.1 GCA_947450255.1 Comamonadaceae bacterium | reverse complement strand
GTCAGCGTGGGCCGCACATCGGCGATGCTGGCAAAGGCCGAAACAATCAGGGAAACCGGCGAGCTGACTTTCTTCGCGTTGCCGTCTTCGTCCTTCCATTGCGTGCGCATGGACAGCGAATCTTTACCTACCGGAATCGAGATGCCCAAGGCCGGGCACAGTTCCATACCTACAGCCTGCACCGTGGCGTACAGCGCCGCATCTTCACCGGCATCACCGCAGGCGGCCATCCAGTTGGCAGACAGTTTGACGCGCGGCAGTTCAATCGGCGCAGCCAGTAAATTGGTAATCGCCTCGGCAATCGCCATGCGGCCCGAAGCCGGGGCGTCGATCACCGCCAGCGGCGTGCGCTCGCCCATGGACATGGCTTCGCCGGCAAAGCCTTTGAAGTCGGCCAGCGTCACCGCACAGTCGGCCACCGGCACTTGCCAGGGCCCGACCATCTGGTCGCGATGGCTCAGGCCGCCCACGGTGCGGTCACCAATCGTCACCAAAAACCGCTTGGATGCCACTGTGGGGTGCGACAACACCGCCGTCACGGCGCTTTGCAAAGTGGCGCCGCTTAAATCCAGCGGCGCAAAGTCGCGGCGCAGGGTTTGCACATCGCGGTGCATCTTAGGCGGCTTGCCCAGCAACACGTCCATGGGCATGTCCACCGGCGACGGTGCGCCTGCATCGGCCACGACGAGTTGGCGCTCCTCGGTGGCCACGCCCACTACCGCAAACGGGCAGCGCTCGCGCTCGCACAAAGCAGTAAACAGGGGCAAAGCCTCGCTGGCAATTGCCAGCACATAGCGCTCCTGGCTTTCGTTGCACCAAATTTCTTTGGGCGCCATGCCCGACTCTTCCAGCGGCACTGCGCGCAAGTCAAAGCGTGCACCGCGACCAGCATCATTGCTCAATTCAGGAAAAGCATTGGACAGGCCGCCAGCACCCACATCATGGATCGCCAAAATCGGGTTGGCGTCTGCGCCCATGAGCCAACATTGGTTGATCACCTCTTGCGCACGGCGCTGGATTTCGGGGTTGCCGCGTTGCACTGAATCAAAGTCCAGCTCGGCCGCGTTGGCGCCCGTCGCCATCGAACTGGCCGCGCTGCCGCCCATGCCGATGCGCATGCCGGGCCCACCCAGTTGCACCAGCACACTCCCGACAGGAAACGGTTTTTTATGGGTTTGCGCCGCGTCGATCACGCCCAGACCCCCGGCGATCATGATCGGCTTGTGGTAGCCGCGCTGCACCGTGTCTTGGGCGCTGTGGGCGCTTTGCTCGAATTCGCGGAAATAGCCTAGCAAATTGGGGCGGCCAAACTCGTTGTTAAACGCGGCGCCACCCAAAGGGCCTTCGATCATGATTTGCAAAGGGCTGGCGATATGCGCCGGTTTGCCATAGCCGCCCTGCCCGTCCCAGCGCAAGGTGGAAACGGTAAACCCGGTAAGGCCGGCTTTGGGCTTGGAGCCGCGCCCGGTAGCGCCTTCATCACGGATCTCGCCACCCGCGCCCGTGGAGGCGCCGGGAAACGGCGAAATCGCAGTCGGGTGGTTATGCGTTTCCACCTTCATCAAGATGTGTTGCAGCGCCTCGGTCTTGATGTACTGGGGTGACTTTTCTGTACCCTGGGCCGAGGCTGGACGGGGCGCAAAACGCTCGATAGCCGCGCCCTCCATCACCGAGGCATTGTCCGAGTAGGCCACCAGCATGTGTTGCGGATGCGTCTTGTGCGTGTGGCGGATCATGCCGAACATGCTGCTGGGCTGCGCCACGCCGTCAATGCTGAAATCGGCATTAAAAATTTTGTGGCGGCAGTGCTCGCTATTGGCCTGCGCAAACATCATGAGTTCCACGTCCGTGGGGTTGCGCTGCAACAGCACAAAGGCCTGGTGCAGGTAGTCGATTTCGTCCTCGGCCAAGGCCAGGCCAAATTGCACGTTGGCCTGCTCCAAGGCGTCGCGCCCACCGCCCAGCACATCGCAATAGTCCATGGGCGTGGCAGGTAAAGCCTGGAACAAGCGCTCTGCCTCGGCGCGCGCACGCCACACGCTTTCGGTCATGCGGTCGTGCAATCTAGCGGCGACGGCTTGCCACTGCGCCGCGCTCAAGCTGCCCGACTGGCCGAGCCAGGATTTGACATGGATGCGGTATTCCACCGCGCGCTCGATGCGACGCAGTGCAAACCCGCAATTGCGGGCAATGTCGGTGGCTTTGGACGCCCAGGGCGACAAGGTGCCCAGCCGGGGCGATACCAGCAAGACCTCACCGCCTTGCTGCGTGCAAGCGTGGTCGCCGTAGGCAAGTAAAGCGCTTAAGCGCTCGTGCAGGCCGGGTTCGGGCGGGCTGTCGGTGGCCACCCAGTGAACATAGCGTGCGTCCAGCGCGCTAATTTTCTCGTGAACTTGTTGTAATTGGGCCAGTAACTGCTGGCTGCGGAAAGGGCTTAAGGCGTTGCCGCCTTCGAATGTGCTGATGTGGAGCGTCACGGTGCAAGGCCGGCTGGAGGGAATGGGCAATTTTAACGGGGGCCTGCGCCACCGCGGCGCGGTGGTGGATGGTCCATACGCCAGAGCGCGCTATTTCAGGACGGGAGGCTTGTTAAACCGCGCCCTCAACCTAGAATGTTTTCCAACCCAACCGGGCCGATTCAGGGAGAAAAAGCCATGCGGATAAGTCAATTAGTGGCACGGTGTGCCAAGCCGTTGTTTGCGCTGGCCATGGTGCTGCTATTGGGGGCTTGCGCCGGCATGCCACCGGGCAAAACCAGCCAAAGTACTTCGGCCGCGCCCGGCTCTGCCGGCGTGCAAGACCAGTTGAGCCGCGCTGAGGCTGCGCTCAAACAAACAGCGGGCACCGACCGTACCCTGATTTTTGTGGGTGCAGCGCTGCATTCGCAGTCCACCGCATTCCAGAGCGACATCCTGGCGATGGAGCAACGCTTGGCGAGTTTTGGTATGCCGATGCAAAGCATTTTGTTGAGCAACCCCCCAAAAGACCAAAAGGCGCTGTTTCCGGCGGCGACACAGCAAAATTTAAGCGAAGTCTTTTCCCGAGTGGGCGCATGGTCCGACAGATACCCGATAACCGTGGTCGTGCTGATGAGCAGCCACGGCAATGTGGATCAATTGGCCATCAACATCGCGGATCAGCCCTTGGCACCGATTCGCTCCGCAGTGCTGGACGTTTGGCTGCGTCGCCTTCATCCGGCCACACCGACCGCCCTCATTTTGTCGGCCTGCCATTCGGGCTCCTTCCTCACGGCACTGCGCGATGGAGCGCGCGTGGTGCTGACGGCCAGCGCGGCCGACCGCAGCTCATTCGGTTGCAGCACCAAATCGACCAACACCTGGTTCATTGAAAGCCTGCTGGATCAAGGCATGCGTCCTGCCCTCAGTTGGAGCGAGTCGTTTTTGCGCACGGCCAAGCGTGTAGATGCGAAGGAAAGGGAATTGAAGCTAGTTCCTTCGCTGCCGCAAGCCAGCATTCCGGTAGCCGAGGCCAACACCTCACTGGGCGACTGGTTGCGCGGCACCAAGCCCTAGCGCCAAGGGCTGTGGCGGGCGGCAAGTAAACTGTAACTTTTCCACGCTTAGCCCTCTGTGCCATGACCGATAAAACCATTTCCATCCTGCCCATTAACCGTCGCAGCGCCAATATCACCGAAGGCAAATCCCGTGCGCCCAACCGCTCCATGTACTACGCCATGGGCTACCAAGAAACCGACTTCAAAAAACCCATGGTGGGCGTGGCCAACGGGCACAGCACGATTACGCCTTGCAATAGCGGCCTGCAAAAATTAGCGGACGCGGCCATCGCCGGTATTGAAGAAGCCGGCGGCAATGCCCAAGTCTTTGGCACACCCACCATCTCGGACGGCATGGCCATGGGCACCGAGGGCATGAAATACAGCCTGGTCAGCCGCGAAGTGATTTCCGATTGCATCGAGACCTGCGTGCAGGGCCAGTGGATGGATGGCGTGGTGGTGATTGGCGGCTGCGATAAAAACATGCCCGGCGGTCTGATGGGCATGCTGCGCGCCAACGTTCCGGCGATATACGTCTATGGCGGAACGATTTTGCCCGGCAGCTACAAAGGGCAGGATCTCAATATCGTGAGCGTTTTTGAAGCCGTGGGCCAGAACGCCGCCGGCAATCTGAGCGACTCTGATCTGCGCGAGATCGAGCAACGCGCCATCCCCGGCCCCGGCTCTTGCGGCGGCATGTACACGGCCAACACCATGTCCAGCGCCTTCGAGGCGCTGGGCATTTCGCTGATGTATTCCAGCACCATGGCCAATCCGCACGACGAAAAGCTCAACTCGGCCAAAGCCTCGGCCCAGGTGCTGATCGAAGCGATCAAAAAAGACATCAAACCGCGCGACATCGTGACGCGCAAGTCCATTGAAAACGCCGTCGCTGTCATCATGGCCACCGGTGGCTCCACCAACGCCGTGCTGCACTTTTTGGCCATTGCCCATGCTGCTGGCGTGGAGTGGACGATTGAAGACTTCGAGCGCGTACGCGTCAAAACGCC
>CANFVA010000159.1 GCA_947450255.1 Comamonadaceae bacterium | reverse complement strand
GGCATTGCCCGCGTGCTGCTCGTGGCGGAACGAGATCACCCGCATGCCTTGCCCCTGCGCCATGCGCGTCAGGTCGGTAATCGGGATGCCCGGCAGGCCAAAGATGGTGTCGATGCCGTTGAGCTTGAGCGCATCAATGACTAAATGAAAGCCGTCGATTTGCGCGCCGGAATCGGCAACGGCATGGTTTTCCTGGGGGCTGCTGGCAGTCATGGGTGGGCTCCGTGAAGAAAAGGGTGGCGCGGTTTCGCACCGGCTGTTCTTAGTACCTGACTCCCTGGCCTGAGGCCTGTATTCCCCGCCCAGCCGGGCCGAATGCAGCCTTGGCGCAGAGCACCAGGCGCAGCCTGTGGCGCTAGGAATTCAGCCTGTGAAATTCGCTCTCGCATAGTAGGCTCTTGCGCGGCAAATTTCGAGAGGGTAAATACCTAGACGGGGGCGGTTTGAGTCGCTTGGACGCCTCCCTTAAACTGCCCGCATGGACCGCCAAACTGCTTTAACCCAGATATGCCAAACCCTTGGCGTTCGCTTGGTTGCACAGTCAGGACCTGCGCCGGTCTGACGCACCATGCCCTGGCACGCCAGCCTCCAACTTGATTACGCCTTAGAACAAGGGCGCAGCATCGCGCGCCATAAGCACAGCGGGCCTTTGCGTATTTTGCAAAGCCTGTACCCGGAGGGCGATGCGGTCTGCCACAACGTGCTGGTGCATCCGCCGGGCGGACTGGTCGGGGGCGATACGCTGGAGTTAGACATCCACGCCGCCGCAGGCAGCCATGGCTTGATGACCACGCCAGGCGCCACCCGTTTTTACCGCGCGGAAGATGCCCCGGCCCGCCAGATCACCCGGCTGCGGCTAGACGAGGGCGCGCGCTTGGAATGGCTGCCGCAAGAGACGCTGTGCTACAGCGGCTGCCGCGCTGAAAACACCCTGTCCATGGAGATTGCGCCCGGTGCCGAACTGATGGGCTGGGACATCACCGCGCTAGGCCTGCCGCACGCAGGTTTGCCTTTTGAAACTGGTTATGTGCAGCAGCAATTGCAATGGCCCGGCGTTTGGTTGGAGCGCGCCCGCTTGGCTGCGGACGACGCGCTGCTGATGCAGGGCCGCGCTGGCCTGGCCGGCTTGCGCTGCACCGCCACGCTCTACCTGGCCTGCGGCACAGCGCTTACCCGCGCTGCCAAAGAGACCGCGCTGGACGCCGCGCGTGCGCTGATTGCCGACCACCGACTTTTCGCCAGCGCCGGTGCCACTAGCCCCAACCCGCACACCGTGCTGGTGCGGGTCTTGTCCGACCAGGTGGAGCCCACGGTGCAATTGCTGCGCGCCATCCGCCTGGCTTGGCGCCAAGCGCACTGGCAACTGAGCGCCGCCGCGCCGCGTATTTGGGCGATGTAGCCTAGCGGCCTAAATCGCCACCAGTTCCCGTACCCCATCTATTTCCATATTGCTGCCCTTGCCATGGGCCAGCACGGAACCGCGTTCCATGACGATGTAGCTGTCGGCCAGTTCGCGGGCGAAGTCGTAGTACTGCTCTACCAGCACGATGGCCATCGCGCCCTGGTCGGCCAGTTTGCGGATCACGCGGCCTATGTCTTTGATGATGCTCGGTTGTATACCTTCGGTGGGTTCGTCCAGCACCAGCACTTTGGGGCCTGCGGCCAGCGCGCGGCCAATGGCCAGTTGTTGTTGTTGCCCGCCTGAGAGGTCGCCGCCCCGGCGCTTGCGCATGTCATGCAAAACCGGAAACCATTCAAAAATCTCTTGCGGCAGCGGCGTGCCCGCGGGCTTACCGGCCAGCCCCATCAGCAGGTTTTCTTCCACCGTCAGGCGGGCAAAAATTTCGCGGCCCTGCGGTACATAGCCTAGGCCAGCGCGGGCGCGTTCATAGGGCGTGGCTTTCTCCAGCGCCAGCCCGCCCAGCGCAATGCTGCCAGTGCGAATCGGCACCAGGCCCATCAAAGATTTAAGCAGCGTGGTCTTGCCCACGCCATTGCGGCCCAGCACCACGGTAATCTGCCCGGCCTCTGCTTGCAAATTCACGTCCCGCAAAATATGCGAGCCGCCGTAATACTGGTTCACGCCTGTCATCGAGAGCATGGCTTACCTTCCTAGATAGACTTCGATCACACGCTCATCAGCCTGCACCTGCGCCAGCGTGCCTTGGGCCAGCACCGCGCCTTCGCACAACACCGTCACCGTGTCCGAGATGGCTTTGATAAACGCCATGTCGTGTTCCACCACCAGCAAGGAGTGCTTGCCCTTGAGGCTTAAAAACAATGCGGCGGTGCGCTCGGTTTCCTGGTCCGTCATACCGGCCACCGGCTCGTCCAGCAGCAAGAGCTTGGGCTCTTGGGTGAGCAGCATGCCAATTTCTAGCCACTGCTTTTGTCCGTGGCTTAGCAGGCCGGCCTGGCGCGTCAGGCTGTCTTGCAGGGCAATGGTTTCCAGCACTTCGCACAAGCGCTCGGACTGCGCGGCGCTGCGTGCAAAGCGCAAAGAACTGGCCACATCCTTGCGCATGGCCATGGCCAGTTCCAGGTTCTCAAACACGCTCAGGTTTTCGAAGACCGTGGGTTTTTGAAACTTGCGGCCAATGCCCAGGCTAGCGATCTCGGGCTCGTTGTAGCGCAGCAGGTCGATGGTGCTGCCAAAGTACACCGTGCCGCTATCGGGCCGGGTTTTGCCGGTGATGATGTCCATCATCGTCGTCTTGCCCGCGCCATTGGGCCCGATGATGCAGCGCAACTCGCCGGGCGCTATGTCCAGCGATAAATTGTTAATGGCCTTATAGCCGTCAAAACTCACGTTCACATCTTCGAGGTAGAGGATGCGCCCGTGCGTCAGGTCCAATTCAGTGCCGGCGCGGACACGGCCTATGCCTGCGCTGCGCCCCCCCGATGCGGTTTGCACCTTGCCCGATTCGATGGCCTGCAGTCGCGCCTGCATGCGCGCTGCGCCTTGTTCTAAAAGCTCGGGTGTCATGCGCCCCCCCGCTTGCGTTGTTGCAGCAAGCCGACCACACCTTGCGGCAGGTAGAGCGTCACCCCGATAAACAAAGCACCCAAAAAGTAGAGCCAAAACTCGGGGTAGGCTACTGTCAGCCAGCTCTTGGCACCATTGACCAAAAACGCACCGATGATGGGCCCGATCAGCGTCGCGCGCCCACCGACGGCGGTCCACACCGCAATCTCAATCGAATTAGCCGGGCTCATTTCGCTGGGGTTGATGATGCCCACTTGCATCACATACAAAGCTCCGGCAATGCCGCAGAGCACCGCCGACAGCGTCCAGATCGCCAGCTTGTAGCCCAGCGGTGAATAGCCGCTGAACATCAGCCGCGACTCGGCATCGCGTATGGCTTGCAACACCCGCCCGAACTTCGAGCGCACCACCCAGCGCGCCAGCAAAAAACTGCCCAGCAGCACCAGCGCAGTAATCACAAACAGCGTCATGCGCATCGACGGCGTGGCGATGGGGATGCCCGCAAAGCGCTTGAAATCGGTAAAGCCATTGTTGCCGCCAAAGCCTGTTTCGTTGCGGAAAAAAAGCAGCATGGCGGCAAAGGTCAGGGCCTGGGTAATGATAGAAAAATACACCCCTTTGATGCGCGATCGAAAAGCAAAAAACCCAAACACCAAGGCCACCAAAGCCGGCACCAGCGGCACCAAAACTAGGGTCGCCCACAAGTTGTCTGACAAAGCCCAATGCCAGGGCAAGGTCTTCCAATCCAGAAACACCATAAAGTCTGGCAGCGGGCTTTTGTAATTACCGTCCAGCCCGATCTGGCGCATCAAGTACATGCCCATCACATAGCCGCCCAGCGCAAAAAACAAACCGTGGCCCAGGCTGAGGATGCCGGTGTAGCCCCAGATCAAATCCATGGCCAGCGCGCACAGCGCGTAACACATGATCTTGCCCACCAGCGCCACTGCAAAATCACTCAGGTGCCAGATGCTGCCCGCAGGCACCCACAAGTTAAGCAGCGGCGCCAGGCCGCACAAAAGCACCAGGCAGGCTAACCAAGCGCCCCATCCACTGCGGGTCAGTAGCGCCGGGCTTTGGGGAAGGCTTAGCGCGCTCATGCGTCTGCGCTCCGGCCCTTAAGGGCAAAAATACCTTGCGGGCGTTTTTGGATAAAGACGATGATGAATAGCAGCACCGCAATCTTGGCCAGCACCGCGCCCGTCAGGCCTTCTAAAAACTTGTTGATCACGCCCAGGCCCAGCGCTGCCAGCACCGTGCCCGCCAATTGGCCCACGCCGCCCAACACCACCACCATAAACGCATCGACGATATAGCTTTGCCCCAGGTCGGGCCCCACGTTACCGATCTGGCTCAGCGCACAACCGGCCAGCCCGGCAATACCCGAACCCAGCGCAAACGCATAGGTATCCACCCGCGCGGTATGCACACCCATGCAGGCGGCGATAGGCCGGTTTTGTGTTACGGCGCGCACAAACAAACCGAGCCGGGTTTTGCTGATCAAGAGCGCCACCGCCAGCAAGACGGTGAGCGCAAACGCAATGATGATGATGCGGTTGTAGGGCAGGGCCAGGTTGCCCATCAGCTGCACGCCGCCGCTC
>CANFVA010000158.1 GCA_947450255.1 Comamonadaceae bacterium | reverse complement strand
TCGCGGCCCAGGTATTCCAAGTCCACCACCATGCTGTCCAGCACTTCGGGCAAGGCCTCGACGGCACTGTAAATCTCGCTGGTGCCCATGCGCAGGCCGTGGCGGTTGATGGTGGCGTCGCTGCGGCCGTAAATCACGCAGCCCTCTTGTAAAGCGCCTTGGGCGCCTATGCGCAGCCAATCGCCATGGCGCCAGACGCCTCCGGCCTCGGGCGCCGCATCGCCGCCGCCGGGCTGGCGCCCTAGGCCGTGGGGGTACATCTCAAAATAGCTGGCCAGGTAGCGCTGGTTTTCAGGGTCGCCCCAAAAATACAGGGGCATAGAGGGGATGGGCTGGCTGCAAACCAGTTCGCCCACCTCGCCCACTACCGGCTCGCCCGCCTCGTTCCAGGCCTCAACCGCGCAGCCCAGCAAGCGGCATTGCATCACGCCAGGTTCTTGCGGCAGTTCGCGGTTGCCGCCGATAAAGGCACCGCAAAAGTCGGTGCCGCCGGAAATATTGCACCACCAGATATCGGCGTCCGGCCAGGCTTGCGCTGGCGTAGCGGCGCGCACCGCGCGGAACTGCGCGCTGCCCCAGTTTTGCGTTTCCGGTGCCAGCGGTGAACCGGTAGTGCCTAGCGCGCGGATACGCGACAGATCGCCCAGGCTGGCCAAATCTAGCCCGGCCTTTTGGCAATTGGCATAAAAGGCGGCACCGGCGCCGAAAAATGTGACCCGGTTGGCGGCAGCAAAGCGCCACAAAGTGCCCCAATCGGGTGCGTCTTTGGAGCCAGAGGGGTTGCCGTCGTAAATCACGCAAGTGGTGCCGTTGAGCAGGCCACTCATTTGCGCGTTCCACATCACCCAGCCGGTGGAGCTGTACCAGTGGTAGCGCTCGCCCCAGCTATTGGGGTGGTAACTGCAACCCACGTCGTTGTGCAAAATTTTCAGGGCCAGCGCCACCAGCACGGTACCGCCGTGGCCATGCACGATGGGCTTGGGCAGGCCGGTGGTACCGCTGGAATACACAATCCACAAAGGATGGTCAAAGGGCAGCCACAGGGGCTCAAAGGCATCGGTTGCTGCGCTGTCCGCTTGCAGCGCATCAGCCAGCGCGGTGGCGCGCGCCACCGGCAGCGAGGAACGGGCGGCCGTGCCAATGTGGTGGTGCACGATCAGGTGCTGCACCGTGGGCAGCGCATCCTTGAGCGCTTGCACCACGTCCATGCGCTCGTGCATGCGCCCTGCATATTGCACACCATCGACGGCGATTAGCACCTTGGGCTCGATCTGGCGAAAGCGGTCCAGCACCGAGGCGGTGCCCATATCTGGCGCGCAAATACTCCAGACCGCGCCCAGCGATACCGTGGCTAAAAAAGCGACCATGGCCTCAGGGCAATTGGGCAGGTAGGCGGCAACGCGGTCGCCCGGCTGTACGCCTTGGGCGCGCAAATGCAGGGCCAGCGAAGCGGCCTGGCGGCGCAGCTCAGGCCAGGACAGTTCGGTGACCATGCCCGATTCATCCTGGCAGATGATGGCGGGAAAACCTGCGGCATGCGCGGCCTGCACGTGGCGGAACACTTGCTGGGCGTAGTTGGCTTGTGCGCCGGGAAACCAGATCGCACCGGGCATCACATTGCGCGCCAGCACCGCACTGTGCGGCGTGGGCGATTGCATAGCGAAGTAGTCCCAAATGCTTTGCCAGAAAGCATCCAAGTCCGTCACCGACCAGCGCCAAAGCGCGGGATAGTCGGCAAATTGCAAGCCGCGCTGGCGGTGCAGCCAGTCTTGGTACAGGCGGATTTGCGGGATGTAGGGCGGTGTGGTGGGTGCCGGGGCGGTCGAGCTCATGGGGGCAAGCCTAGCAGGCTTGGTGCCGCGGCGTCCAGCGCGTGCAGTGACTTCTCGGATCTACACCGGCCCTTCGCGCCCTGTGCGCCGCGCCGCATGCTAAGGTTGCCGGTGAGCACGCGATCTTCCCGCCATGAACACCCAGCCAACCACTGCGCACCCTATGCCCACCGACCCCGAGGTGCTGGCCTACATCGCCCGCACCCATGCTTTTTACCCGGCCGATGCTTACACCTTTAGCGCGGAAGAAAACCGCGCTTGGTACAACCGCTATGCCGCCGAAATGCGCGGCCCCATGCCAGTCGAAGTGTCTACTACAGACTTCTCAATCGCCGCTATGGGGCCGCAACGCGCCATACCTGCGCGGCGTTACCGGCATGCGCAGCAAACCCATGCGGGCACGGTGCTTTTGTATTTGCATGGCGGTGGTTTTTTGCTAGGGGGCTTGGAAAGCCATGCCGATGCATGCGGCGGATGGTGCACCGCCACCGGCATCGATGTGGTCGCAATTGCCTACCGGTTGGCACCCGAGCACCTCCACCCGGCGCAGTTAGACGATGTGCAGGCGGCTTTTGCGCATTTGCATGCGCAAGGCCTGCGCGTCATCGTGGGCGGCGACAGCGCCGGTGGCAATTTGGCAGCCGCGCTGTGCTTGCGCCAGCGCGCGCAAAGCGGCCCTAGGCCGGTGGGCCAGTTGCTGATTTATCCGGGGCTGGGTGGCGATACCTCGTGCGGGTCTTACGTCAGCAATGCTTATGCGCCGATGTTGACTACCGCCGAGTCGGCGATGTACTTTGGCTTGCGCACCGGCGGCATGGACCGCGATAGCGCATCCGACCCGGAATTGATGCCGCTCAAGGCTACGGATTTTCGGGGCATGCCGCCAGCCTTTGTAGTGACGGCAGATATCGATCCTTTGCGTGACGATGGCCGCATCTACGTGGAGCGATTGCAGTCCGACGGCGTGGCCGCGCACTACCGCAACGAACCCGAACTGGTACATGGCTTTTTGCGCGCGCGCCATATGTCGCGCCGGGCTGCCGCCAGTTTTGCCGCAATGGCGGAGGCCCTGGTGCAATTGGCCCAAGGGCGTTTGGCTACTCACTAATTACCCACAATTTAGGCAAATTTTTCCTAGGCCAGTGGCATAGGCTCTCTCTCATGCGGCTGCACCAAAAACAATCCAAGCAACATCACCGCCATCGCCGCCCAGACCCAGGCGCTGAAATGTTCGTCCAGCAGCAGCATGGCCCAGAGCACGCCGGAGAGCGTCACCACATAGCTGGTTTGCGTGGCAAACACCGCGCCGGCTTTGGCAGCCAGCCACACATAGGCAGCGTACATCAGCGCGTGGATGGTGGACGAGGCCATCAGCGCCAGTTCTGGGGTGCCATAAGGCGGGCGCGGGTCTATCCACTGGCCCATGCCCAGCGCCAAAGGCAATGCCATCAGTGCGGCTAGCAAGGAGGCCCAGAACATGGCTTGCACCGCGTCCAGATCGCCCATGCCCCACTTGGCGACGTAATTTCCTTCCATGGCGTAAAACACCGGGCCCACCATGGCCAGGGGTAACCAGGCAGCCATCTCGGGCGTGGGCAAACTGGTTTGCGGAAGGGCGATCAGCGCCACGCCTACAAAGCCGCACAACAAACCCAGCACGCGCAGCGGGTGTAGGCGGTCCATGCCCAAAGCCAAGGCCATAGGAAGCGAGAGCATGGGGATGGTGGAAATGAGAATGGACATTACCCCGCTGGGCAAATGCGCCACCGAGATGTAAAACGTGGAGTTGGGAATCAGCGTGCCAACACAGGCAATGATGAACGCAAAGCGCAGCCCGGCCCGCTTGAGTGCAAAGTGCCCGCGCCGCGCCAGATTGAGCGCGCCCAAAACCAAGACGCCAATGGTCGCTTGCCAAAAAATGAGTCCAAAGTGTTGGTGGCCGGATGACACGGCCATTTTGCCCAGCGCTTGGGTGCTGCCCCAGCCCACACCTAGCACGATGAGCACGCCAGTCAGGCGCAAACGGATGTGCAGTGAGGTTTCAGTAGTGCTCGGTGCGAATTGAAACCCCATGGACGCAATGTACTACACCCCCATGGCAATGCAGCTTGTGTTGAGCGACCCGCGTCCGCTGTCACTCAACACAAGCCGGTGTAAGGCGCTGCCTTGCGGCAGCCCTCACACGGCTTGTATGCCTGATTAGGCGAACCAGCCTTTTTCAGCCAAGCGGCCATCGCCCAGGTCAAAACGGCCCGAAGGTGTCAGACCTTGCAGCTTGTTGGTGTGCGCGTCCAGGTAGTCCTGCACCGCGTAGTTCACCATACCGGAGTTTTGCGATACCAATTCCTGGCAACGTGAGTACAACTCTTGGCGCTTCTTGGGGTCCATTTCAACGCGCGCGGCTTCCAAGGCTTTGGTGAAGTCGGCGTTCTCGAAGTGGCTGTCGTTCCAAGGGTTGCTCTTGCCGCCATAAAAGGTGGAAGTGAACTGGTTGTCGATGGTGGGACGGTTGCCCCAGTAAACCGCGCAGAAAGGCTGCTTGAGCCAGACGTTGTCCCAGTAACCGTCGGCCGAGACGCGCTTAAGGTCCATATTGATACCGGCTTTGGACAGCGACTCTTGGAAGATCTGTCCCGCGTCGGTAGCGCCCGAGAAAGCGCCTTCGGACACTTGCAATTCAATCGCACCCGTGTGGCCCGATTTCTTGTAGTGGAACTTGGCTTTGTCCAGGTCAAAGCGATTCAGCGTTTGATTGGGGTTGTAGAACTTCATCTTCGGTCCGATGCAGTTGTCGTTACCGATAGAGGCAAAGCCGCTATAGACGTTGTCCAC
>CANFVA010000157.1 GCA_947450255.1 Comamonadaceae bacterium | reverse complement strand
CAAGGGCGGTCTCACTACCAACGCGCTGAACTTCAGCGGTGCGCTACCCACCAATTACTTCACCTTTATCAGCTCACCAACACACTATGGCCAACTCAATGTAGCCGCTTACTCGGGCAGCATGCGCTTTGGTATCGCCAGTGGCTCGACTTTGACCGAAGGCAGCTATGCAGCTGTACTGAGCGGCTTAAGTGCGGGCGCATTGAGCGGGGCCACATCGGGTGCAGTCGGTGACACTATGTGGTTGCTGCGAAGCGATAGCCTGCATCCCACCAATTGGAATTTAATTGTCACGAGTTCGATCGTCAGGTCCAATAGGGTGCTGCAGGCCAGCGAAATAGTCAACGGCGTCGATATCACTTTGGCCGGAGGCACTTTGGCCTTAGATAGCAGCCTGGCCATAAGCAATCGTATCAAGCTGGGCGCTGACATACAGAACACTTTGCAATTGATGGGCAACACGGTTGCGTTAACTGGCCCGATCGTGAATCTTACGGACAACGGTGGATTTAAACTCACCGGGCCAGGTACTGCCATCCTCAGTGGTACCAATACCTACAGCGGAATGACCCGCATCGACCAAGCCTCTGCTTTGCAAATCGGCAACGGTGGCAGCACCGGCAGCCTGGGCAGCGGCGCTGTCAGCAACAACGGTAACTTGGTAATCCATCGTGCAGATGCCTACACGCTGGCCAACGATATATCTGGCAGCGGCAGCCTGAGCCATACCGGCAGCGGCACCACGACCTTGACCGGCACCAACACTCACACCGGCAGCACCACCATCAGCGCCGGTACGCTGCAAATTGGCGACGGCGGCAGCACTGGCAGCCTGGGCAGTGGTACTGTGTACAACGACGGTGTGCTCGCATTTCAACGTTCTGATGCCGTACTAGTCTCCAATGCCATTTCCGGGGCTGGGCAACTGAGTCAGAAAGGCTCAGGTCCGCTCATATTGACTGGCGACAACAGTTACAGCGGCGGTACCAGCATCAGCGCAGGCACCTTGCAAATCGGCAACGGAGGAAGCACCGGCGCCATGGGCAGCGGTACCCTGAGTAACCATGGCACGGTAAGGGTGAATCGTACGGGCACACTGGCGCTGGATATGCGGATCGAGGGCAGCGGCAGCTTGACTTTGGACGGCGGGGGAACCACGCGGCTGGGTGGTGTCAATACGTTTAGCGGTGGCATTCAAGTGAGCGCCGGTAGCACCTTAGCGATCACCGACAGTAACGCTCTGGGCAGCGGCGCGGTCGCCCTGGTAGGCAGCAACACCGTACCGGCCTATTTCAAGGTGCAGGGCACGACGCGAATCGATAACCCAATCAGCTTGCAAGGCGAGCCGGTGTTTGATATCGCACCAGGAGCCAGCGTCAGCATCGGTGCGCCTATCGTCAATAAGGCCGGCGCCGGTAATGTCCTAGTCCAAGGCGGTGGCACCTTGGCCTTATTGGCAGCCAACTCCTACACTGGCTCCACCACCGTTGTCGCAGGGTCCACGCTGGCTTTGGTTGATGCGGGCAGCGTAGCTAAAAGCAGCAGTGTGAGCAACCAGGGCAAGCTCGATTTGCGCGGCGTGGCAGGCAATGGCGTTTCGCTGGCCCAGTTTAGCCAGGGTGCCAGTGGCCAATTACTCATGCGCACCAGCGCCAGCGGCGCGCAATTGCTTAGCGTGAGCGGCAACGCCAGCCTCGGCGGCACCCTATCAATTAGCGCGCAAGCGGGCCAATACCAATCGGGCACCTTCAAACTCATTAGCGCAGACCAGGTGAGCGGTTCCTTTAACAGTATCACTGGCGATTTGGGCAACTATGTGCGCTCCTACAACTTGCTCTACGGCCCGCAAAGTGTGGACCTAGAGATTGTGTTCGGGTCCGATGCGGCCAACAGCCGCCAAGCCCTGCAAACGCTGGCCGGCCTGCAAACGACGCTGATGAAGCAACGCAACCAATTGCTCTCGGACATGCTCAACCAGGAGTGTCTGCCCAGTCAGGCCGGGCAAAACTGTATGTCCATTGAGGGGCGTCATGGGCGTAGCGCCATGGGCAACGATGGCACGGGATTGATCAATGGTGCGTGGCAGATATCGCCCACGCTGCGCCTGGGTGGCTTTGTCGAGCAAGGTGATGTAAAGCTGCGTAACGGTGGTGTGAGCTTTAGCAGCAATTCGCCAAGCCTGGGCGGCTTCTTACGCTGGAATGCCAATCCCGACGGCAACGGTTTGCAAGCGCGCATAGCCTTTGCCACGCAGATGGGCAGCTTGCACATGTCTCGTGACAAAACGCTAAGCGATACCGAGGCTGGTAGCGGCACTGCTTCGCTGCAAACGTATGCGCTTGGAGCTGAAGTGGCCTACGGTGTGGCCCTGGGTTCAAACACGGTGCTCAAACCCTATCTGGGTTTGCAAGATACGCGTAGCCAGCGCGACGCCTACGCCGAAGCCCGTGCAGCTGACGTAGCCTACCCGATCAGCTACGAGGCCTTTGAACACCATACTTTGTACACCACGCTGGGCCTGCGCATGAGCGGCAGGGTGAGTGACTGGTTTAGCTACCAGTTAAGCGGTGGTTTGCAGTACAAGGAAAAGCGCTTGGGCAACGATTTGAGTGGTAAAAGCTCAATTTACAAAATGGAGGCCTTTGCACTAGATATGCGCGATGCCAGTGCCAACCCTGAGTTTGTGGGTTCGGCTGACGTGCGCTACCACTGGGGTAAAGACCAGCAATTGACTGCTGGGCTGGCCATGCGCGGTCCCGTCAGCGATGTGCCCCAGGTGTTTAAGGCCACGTTGGGGTATCAACTGTCGTTTTAAGAAAACGCTGCATAGGGCCCAACGCGCCATTACGCGCGCAGCGAAGCAATCCACTTCGGCTTGCAAATCAAGCTTGCATAGTTCGCCATGTCGTTACGCTGCTTGCAATCACAGACTTTCGAAAATCTTCTAACGGAAATCCCGGCTGCCTGCGGATAAATCACCCAGCCAATCGGTCAAATCGACCAGACGCTTGGCGATCAGGTGGCGGACTTGGCCGCCGCTGTCTTGGTCACGTTGCCACACGCCATAGACCGCCAACAGCCGCGCGCGCAATAGCTCGGCGCGTTGCTTTTCTTTCAAGCTTTTCCAGACGATCACGTTGATGCTACCGGTCTCGTCTTCCAAGGTCACAAACACCACGCCCTTGGCGGTTTGCGGTTGCTGGCGCATGGTGACGATGCCGCAAGCGCGCACCAAACGGCCATGCGGCAAGTCGCGCAACTGCGCCGCACTAAGCAGGTTTTTAGCAGCCAGGCGCGCACGCAAAAAAGACAGCGGATGGCTGCGTAAAGTCAGGCCGGTAGCGGCGTAGTCAAACACCACTTCCTGCGCTTCATGCGCAGCGGCCAGCACCAAGGGTTTTTCATAGACTGGCGCGCCTTGCAAAAGCGCAGGCGCGCGGTGCAGCGCCGACGCGTCCCACACCTGCTGGCGGCGATGCCCGCTGAGCGACAACAAGGCATCCGCGCTGGCCAAAGCTTTGAGATCACCCGCGTCCAACCCGCAGCGCAAAGCCAAGTCCTCGGTATTGGCAAAAGCCCCCAGTCTGCGCGCCGCAGCAATACGCAAAGCCACACGCTCATGCAAACCCGCCACCATGCGCAAGCCCAGCCGGATGGCCGGTTGCAACTCCGAGTCAGGACCCGATTTTTTTAAATCGGGGTCAGAACCTAATTTTTCAGCCTTACGCGGCTCCGCTACATGATGCGGAATTGAATTAGGTTCTGACCCCAATTTTTCGAGCGAGCAATCCCAGTCGCTGTAACTCACGTCAGCGGGCCGCACGGTGAGGCCGTGGCGGCGGGCATCTTGCACTAGTTGGCTAGGGCTGTAAAAGCCCAGTGGTTGGCTGTTGAGCATGGCGGCCAAAAAGCAGGCGGGTTCATGGCATTTGAGCCAGCAGCTCACATAAACCAAAAGCGCAAAACTGGCGGCGTGGCTTTCGGGAAAACCGTATTCGCCAAAGCCTTCGATTTGCTTGAACAGCGCATCGGCGTAGTCTTGGGTATAGCCGTTGGCGACCATGGCGCCGACCAGGCGTTCGTAAAAATGCTGCACCCCGCCCTGGCGTTTCCAGGCGGCCATGGAGCGGCGCAAACTGTCGGCCTCGCCGCCACTGAAGTTGGCCGCCGCCATGGCGATTTGCATCACCTGTTCCTGAAAAATTGGCACGCCCAAGGTGCGCTTCAAGACCTCTTGCAAAGCTGCACTGGCGTAGTGCACGGCTTGCGGATTAGCGCGCGCTTTCAGGTAGGGATGCACCATGCCGCCCTGGATGGGGCCGGGCCGCACGATGGCTACTTGCACCACCAAATCGTAAAAACAACGTGGCTTGAGGCGCGGCAGCATGCTCATTTGCGCGCGGCTCTCGATCTGGAAGACGCCCACGGTATCGGCCTGGCAAATCATGTCGTAAGTCGCCGGGTCTTCGGCGGGAATATCCTGCAAGCGCAGCGGCTTAGCGCGCCACTGGCCTATCAAGTCCAGGCAGCGGTGGATGGCGCTGAGCATGCCCAGGGCCAGCACATCCACCTTGAGCAGGCCCACGGTGTCCAGGTCGTCTTTGTCCCACTGGATGATGCTGCGATCGGGCATGGCCGCGTTTTCTACCGGCACGATGCGCGTGAGCGGCCCTTGCGTCAGCACAAAGCCGCCTACGTGT
>CANFVA010000156.1 GCA_947450255.1 Comamonadaceae bacterium | reverse complement strand
TGCGGGTCGTAATAGCCCGCAAAAGAAAAACTATGAAAGGATTTGAGCCAGCCATGGTCGGCGTAGCCGCGGTCAGAAGATGTGCGTAGATAGATCATGGCCGCATCCTAGCGAAAACCGGCGGCGCCCCGGGAGGCCCGGGGGCCAAGAGGCTACGGACCTGCTTTGGTAGACAGCGGCGGGTGTACAGTAGGCCGCATGCCGCAAGCGGCGACACATAAAAACGCCAAGGAGAACCACGCATGCACAGGCCCAAAAATATTGCCATCGTCGGCGCCGGACTGGCCGCCATTAGCTGCGCCCGCACACTGGTACAAGCCGGGCACCGCGTCACCCTGTTTGAAAAGAGCAAAGGCGTCGGCGGGCGCATGTCGACGCGACGCAGCCCTTTTGGCACTTTTGACCATGGCGCCCAGTACTTCACTGTGCGCGACCCGCGTTTTGCCCAGGCCTTAGAAACCGCCCCCGGCGTTTGCCGCCCCTGGAGCGTGACCATGGTGCAGGTGCTAGACCAACATGGCCGCGTCGCCGCTGCCGGTCTGCCCACGCGCGAGCCGCATTGGGTGCCGGGGCCGGGCATGCGCGATTTGGCCGTCGCCTGGGCCGCGCCGATTACCCAGCACATCCACCTGGAAACCTGCGTTATGGCCATTGAGACGGACGCGCTGCACAAAGGCCAATGGCAATTGCGCACCCGTGGCAGCGACGACAGCAGCGGTGTGCACGGCGGCTTTGACCATGTGCTGCTGGCCATCCCGCATCCGCAAGCCGCGGCCCTGCTGCGCACCCTGCCGCCCAAGACCAGCGGCAGCGCAGCCGTGTTACAGGCCTTGGAAGCCGTTAGCGTGCAGCCTTGCTGGACGCTGATGCTGGCCTTTCCGCAAGCAGTGCAACCGGGCCTGACCACGCTGGGCCCGCAATGGAACGCTGCGCGCAGCACCCACCACCGCATCGCCTGGCTGGCGCGCGAATCGAGCAAGCCGGGGCGCGGCATCGTGGAGCGCTGGACGGTACAGGCCAGCGCCGAGTGGTCCCAAGAGCATATCCACGACGACGTAGCGCGGGCGCAAGGCAAATTGCTCAAAGCCTTTGCCGAAGTCACCGGCATACGCGCCCAGCCGGCCTATGTGGAAGCGCACCGCTGGCTGTACGCTAAAACCGACAAGCCCTTGGGCCGCAGCCATGTGTGGGATGCCAAATCCGGCATTGGCCTATGCGGCGATTGGTGCCTGGGCCACCGGGTAGAAAACGCCTTCGTATCGGGCTTGGAATTGGCGCTTGCAATCGGCTGACAAGTTTTCGCACTACCGGGGCCGCTTTGCGCCCTCGCCCACCGGCCCCTTGCATGCGGGCTCGCTGGTGGCTGCGCTGGCCAGTTGGCTAGACGCCCGCGCACACGGCGGTCAGTGGCTGGTGCGTATCGAAGACGTCGACACCCCACGCAGCGTGCCCGGCGCCGACCGCGTGATACTTTCGCAATTGGTCGCCTGCGGCCTGCATGCGGATGCGCCACCCGTGTGGCAAAGCACGCGTGCTGCGCTGTACCGCGCAGCGCTGGACAAGCTGGTGGCCGGCGCTCTCGCCTACCCCTGCGGCTGTTCACGCAAAGATATTGATTCCGCCATTGCCACCCAAGCGCCCCGCCCGCGCCACGCCGAACTGCGCTACCCCGGCACCTGCCGCACCGGCCTGCACGGCAAAGCGGCGCGGGCCTGGCGCTTGCGCACCGAGGGCGCGGCTATACACTGGCAAGACCGCGCCGCCGGGCCACAGGCGCAAGACGTGCAAGACGCGGTGGGCGACTTCGTGCTGCTGCGCGCCGACGGCTGCTTTGCCTACCAATTGGCCGTGGTGGTGGATGACGCCGACCAAGGCATCAGCCATGTGGTGCGCGGCGCCGACCTATTGGACAACACCGCACGGCAAATCTGGCTGCAACAATGCCTGCAACTGCGCACGCCGCAGTACCTACATACCCCGCTGGTGCTGGGCGCCCATGGTGAAAAACTGTCCAAACAAAACGGCGCGCAAGCCATCGACACCCGCGAGCCGCTGCGCGCTTTGAACCTGGCTGCCGCCACCCTCGGGCTGCCCGCGCAATCGGGCAGCGTGGAACAAGCGCTGCGCGCCTGGACTGCGGCTTGGGCATCCGCTTGGGTGCGGCCCGAACGCCCAGCCCGCGCCACCTAAAATTGCACGCTTTGGGCTAGCCGCCGGCCTTCTGTGCGCCAGGCGCATCCCCCACCTATGCCAAATAAAACTTCCCCCGAGCCTGACGCACCACCGGTTTTTATGCGAACCGTCAAAAGCTATGTGTTGCGCGCAGGCCGGGTCACGCACGGCCAAGCCAAAGCGGTGGAGACGCTGGGGCCGCAGTTCTTGCTGCCCTACCGCCCATCACGCATCACCTGGCCCGAAGCATTTGGCACCAGCCAGGCGCCAGGCAGCACGCGGCCCGTGGTGCTGGAAATCGGCTTTGGCATGGGCGAGGCCACGGCCCAGATTGCTGCCACCTTGCCAGGCACCGATTTTTTGTGTTGCGAGGTGCACCAGGCCGGCGTTGGCGCCTTGCTCAAGCGCATAGGCGAAGCGGGCTTGGGCAATATCCGCATTTGCGCACACGATGCGGTAGAAGTGATAGACCAGATGCTGCCCCTGGCCAGCCTGGACGGCATCCATATTTTTTTCCCAGACCCGTGGCATAAAACCAAACACAACAAGCGCCGCTTGATACAAGCGCCTTTGGTCGAAAAATTAGCGCAACGCCTCAAGCCAGGCGGCTATTTGCACTGCGCCACCGACTGGCAGCCCTATGCGGAACAAATTTTGGAGGTACTCGAAGCCCAGCCCTTGCTGCACAACCCGACGCGCAGCGCGCACCCTGATTTGCAAGGCTACGCGCCCAAGCCGGATTACCGGCCTTTGACCAAGTTTGAAAACCGGGGGCTCAAGCTCGGCCACGGCGTGTGGGATGTGGTCTGCCTGCGCCGCTAAGCCATGCCACTAGCCAGCGCACTGCGCGACTTGCCCACGCGCAATGGCGTAGGCGCTAGCCGGGTGGTCATCGCGCCAGGGCGTTGGGGGTGCGTCATAGACTTTTTGCTCGCCCGCTTCCCGCACATTAGCGCGGCTGATTGGCAACAACGCTTGGCCCAAGGTCTGGTGCTAGGCGACGCGGGGCAGCCGTTGCAGGCCGACACACCCGCCATGGACGGCGGTTGGCTGTATTACTACCGGGCAGTGGAAAGCGAAACGCCCATCCCTGTTGAACACCAGGTGCTCTACCGCGATGCGCATTTGCTGGTGGTGGACAAGCCGCATTTTTTGCCCGTCATCCCCTCGGGCAAATACCTCCAAGAGACCTTGTTGATGCGACTGAAAAATACCCTGGGTGTGCCCGATATCGTGCCCCTGCACCGCATCGACCGCGATACCGCAGGCCTGGTTTTGTTGTCTTTGCAGGCGTCCAGCCGCAATGCCTACTACGCCTTGTTCCGGGAAAGGCGGGTCCAGAAAATCTACGAAGCGCTTGCGCGCTTTGACCCAGCGCTGACCCTGCCCCTGCGGCGCGCCAGCCGCATCGGGCCCGGCGCACACTTTATGCAGCAGGCCGAGGCGGCGGGGCCAGTCAATGCGATTACCGACATCGACGTGCTGGAAGTCTACGGCGAGTGGGCGCGCTACCAACTGCGGCCCCTGAGCGGCCAGCGCCACCAGTTACGCGTGCACATGATGGCGCTGGGGCTGCCCATCCTGAACGATGGAATTTACCCCCAACTCACGCCAGAGGGCAGCAGCGACCCGAGCAAGCCCTTGCAGTTGCTGGCCAAAAGCCTGGCGTTTGATGACCCCGTCAGCGGGCGGCGCATGGCCTTTGAAAGCCAGTTGCGCTTGATGCCATTGCCGAGGCTGGCAGCGAGCCAGCAGACTGCCATGGAAGCAGCGCCGCAAGGGCTGGCTTGACCATCCACTTAGCCCACTATTTCGCGCGCGCTAATGCGGTAGCGGAAATCGTCGGGCGCATACGGGTCCAGGCGCTGGCCGCCGGTCTCGGCATGCGGATACATCAAAAAGCCCAGGCGCGGGCCTTGGGCCTTGGGCAGCACCACATCATGGGCG
Source organism: Comamonadaceae bacterium (assembly GCA_947450255.1). GTDB lineage: Bacteria > Pseudomonadota > Gammaproteobacteria > Burkholderiales > Burkholderiaceae_C > Allorhodoferax. The sequence goes on along the minus strand of CANFVA010000156.1, from coordinate 674 downwards.
GTGTTGTAGGCCATCCAATTGCCTTCCCAGCCGCCAAACAAAACGCGGTTGACCGGCGCCACCACCGGGTTGCGCGGGTCTTTAATCCAATCGGCAGTTTCCTGGCGCATCACCTTGGCCACGTCCGCCGGGTCCATGGCTACCCAGCCATGGCCTTGCAAATACACCTCGGCGCGGCAGTGTTGCGCGCCTTGCAGCTTGGCCGAAATACCGCCCAACTCCTTGTAACCAAAGGCGCTGGGCGCTACCCGCAAACCATAGACATCGCGCGCCGGCAGGCCCACCGAGCGGCACAAGCCCACAAACAAGGCATTGAGGTCTGCGCATTTGCCACCCAGGTTGCCGGTCTCCAGCATGGTTTGGATGTCGCCTTCCCCGCAGCCGCGTACTTTGGGTTCGCGGTAGGTATTGGTCACTATCCAGTCGAATATTTTTTGCGCTTTTTCCACGTCGGTACGCGCACCTTTGGTAGCCTCGCTGGCGGTGCTCAGCACGATGCCATCGACCGGAATCAGCTTTGTTGCGCGCGTCCATTGCGCCAATGCAGCGGCGGATTCAGCCGGAGCCGATTTTTGCTTCCAGTCTTGCAAGCGGTTTTGGGTTTGGATGCGGCTGGTCACTTCCACAAAAGGCTGCGCCTGCGCGGCATCAAACTCGGCATACACCATGCGCGC
>CANFVA010000155.1 GCA_947450255.1 Comamonadaceae bacterium | reverse complement strand
AGCGGTCAGCGATATGAAATCCTTGGCCGCCTGGACCAATGAACAATTTGACCCGCGCCTGTCCTGGGCGGATGTGGCCTGGGTGAAAGCGCAATGGGGCGGCAAGCTCATCCTCAAAGGCATACAAGATGTGGAAGACGCCAAGCTCGCAGTCCAAAGTGGCGCCGATGCCATCGTGGTCAGCAACCACGGCGGGCGCCAATTGGACGGCGCGCAGTCCAGCATCGAGGCGCTGCCGGCCATTGTCGAGGCGGTAGGCGACCAGATCGAAGTCTGGATGGACGGCGGCATCCGTAGCGGCCAGGACGTGCTCAAGGCCTGGGCCCTGGGCGCACGTGGCACCCTGATCGGCCGCGCCATGGTCTACGGCCTGGGCGCCATGGGCGAAGCAGGCGTGACCAAAGCGCTGCAAATCCTGCACAAAGAGCTGGACGTGACCATGGCTTTTTGCGGTCATACCCAGCTGCAGAACGTAGACAAAGGGATTTTGCTGCCCGGCACCTACCCGCTGGCCCATTGCTGAGGACCCAACCCGACGCCTGCCGCCGCTCCCGTGACCTTGCGCCGCATCGCCCACCTGGACATGGACGCGTTTTATGCGTCGGTGGAGTTGCTGCGTTACCCGCAGCTCAAGGGCCTGCCGGTGGTCATTGGCGGCGGGCGACGCAAGATCGACGAAGACTTGATGCTAGGCGATACGGGCCGCGCATTGGACCAAATACCCGTTTCCGAATTTCCCGTGCTGCGCGATTACAGCGGGCGCGGCGTCATCACTACCGCCACCTATGCCGCGCGCCAGTTTGGCGTGGGCTCGGCCATGGGCCTGATGAAAGCGGCCAAACTCTGTCCGCAAGCGGTGCTGCTGCCGGTGGACTTTGCACAGTACCGACACTATTCGCAACGCTTCAAATCCATCATCACCGACATTGCCCCGCTCATGGAAAACCGGGGCGTCGATGAGGTGTATATCGACTTCACGGAGGTGCCTGGCGGCCAGCGCGAAGGCGGGCGCGTGCTGGCGCGCCTGATCCAAAAAGCAATTTTTGAGGACACCGGCCTGACTTGCTCGGTCGGCGTCGCGCCCAACAAATTGCTGGCCAAAATGGCCAGTGAGTTCAACAAGCCCAAGGGCATTTCCATCGTGCTGGAAGAAGACTTGCAGCCCCTGATCTGGCCGCTGGCCTGCCGCAAGATCAATGGCATTGGTCCTAAGGCGGACGAAAAGCTGCAAAAACATGGCATCCAGACCATCGGCCAGTTGGCACAAGCCGAGCCACTGTGGTTAAAAGAAGTTTTTGGCAACAAAACCGGCGCCTGGCTGCACGACGCCGCCTGGGGCCGCGACAGCCGCCCAGTGGTCACCGCAAGCGAGCCGGTCAGCATGAGCCGCGAAACTACGTTTGACCGCGACCTGGACGCAGTACGCGACCGCGCTGAGTTGGGCGCCGTATTCACACAGCTTTGCGAACAAGTCGCTTCCGATTTGCAGCGCAAAGGCTATGTCGGTCGCACGATTGGCATCAAGTTGCGCTATGCGGATTTTCAGATTGCCACACGCGACCACAGCCTTGCTTCTTACACCGCAGACGCCCCCGCCATCCGACGCGCAGCGGGCCTTTGCTTAAAGCGTGCGCCGCTGCAAAAGCGCTTGCGTCTCCTCGGTGTCAGGGTGGGCTCGCTGCTGCGCGCCGAGGACGCTAAGCTATTACCCACCGAACCGGAGACCGCTTATGACCGCAATGCAGTGCTTTTCCCTGACGATTGAAAACCACATAGCCCATTTGGTACTGAACCGCCCGCAGGCCCTGAACACCATGGGGCCGCGCTTTTGGAGCGAGTTGGATGCCGTACTTTCGGATTTGCACAGCAGCAAAACGGCCCGCGTGCTAGTCATCAGCAGTACCGGCAAGCATTTCAGCGCGGGCATGGCGCTAGACACCTTTGCCGGCGCTATTCAAATGGACGACCAATCGCCCGAAGGCCGCGCCGCGATTTTTGATAATTTGACGGCCATGCAGGCCACGTTTACCAAACTGGAGACGCTGCGTATCCCGGTGATTGCAGCTTTACACGGCGGCGTCATCGGCGGCGCGGTGGACATGGTGACCGCTTGCTGCATTCGCTACGGCAGCAAAGACACGTTTTTCTGCATCCAGGAAATCAATATCGGCATGGTGGCCGACGTCGGTACTTTGCAACGCCTACCCAAACTGGTGCCGCTGGCCGTGGTGAAAGAACTGGCCTATACCGGCAGGCGCATGGGCGCCGACAAGGCCTTGGGCTATGGACTACTGAATGAAGTGTTTGACACGCAAGAACAAAGCTTGGCCGCAGCCCTGCAATGCGCAGCCGAGATTGCAAGCAAACCGCCGGTCGCCATCTGGGGCACCAAGCAAGCGGTGCATTACGCGCGCGACCATACTGTGGATGAAGCGCTCAAACAAATGGGCTGGCTACAAGCGGCCATCTGGAGCAACCGCCACGTCGGCGAAGCGGTGACGGCGTTTCAAGGCAAACGCACCGGCCACTACCCGGATTTGGTGGAACTCAAATCCTTTACCGATTTAGCCTGATTACGTTAAGGCACGGCTTGGTCCGTGCCGCCATCGCCAGCGATTACTGCCGCGCCGTGCGCGTGTTTGATGGCGGCTTTTGCGGGTGGCTGGTGCGAAACGGGTTGATGTCCAAGCCACCGCGCCGGGTGTAGCGGGCATAGACCGATAGCTTGATCGGTTTGCAGCGCGTCCATATATCCATAAAGATGCGTTCCACGCACTGCTCATGGAACTCGTTGTGGTTGCGAAAGCTCACCAAGTATTGGAGCAAGCCTTCCTGGTCGATGGCATCACCGGTATAGCTGATCTGCACACTGCCCCAATCGGGCTGGCCGGTGACCAGGCAATTGCTTTTGAGTAAATTGCTCACCAAGACTTCGCTGACCGGCGCCTCGCCGTTCGTTACGCGCAGCAATTCCGGTGCAGGCGTGTAGCGATTGCATTCGATGTCCAGCCGGTCCAGGCTTAAGCCGTCTAATTCGTAAATCGGTTCGCGGTCAAACAGCTCAGGCGCGATCAGTCGCAGGCCCACGCTGCCTTGCACTGGCGCGCCGCGCCACAGCGCCTCGGACACGTCTTTGCGCAAAGCCGCCAGCACTGCCTCGCTGTCGGCAAACACGGTGTTGTTAAAGCTATTGAGGTAAAGCTTGAATGACTTGCTCTCGATGATATTGGGGCTTTCGCAAGGCACCATGAAATGCGCCAGCGCCAGTTGCGGCTTGCCGCGCGGGTTGAGCCAGCTCAGCTCAAACGCCGTCCAAAGATCGGCACCAAAAAACGGAGGGTCACCGGCAATACCCAATTCGCCACGCTTGTCCGCGCGCGGTAGCGGAAACAAAAGGCTGGCGTCGTACTGGTCTATGTAACTGGAAGCTTTGCCCAGCGGTGATTGTTCGGGCTTGGCTGGGATAGGAGTGGTTTTCATAGCGCTTTAGGCGGATGCCAGTTTGCGGCGGAAAACCAGGCGCTCCGGCGTGGACACTTTGGCAGCCAGCTTGTAGCCATCGCCGGTGAAGTCCCGCAGTTGCTCCGGCCTATCCATGCGCTGCTCGATGGCAAAACGCATCATGGCACCACGCGCCCGTTTGGCGTTAAAACTGATAATTTTGTACACCCCGTTTTTATAGTCTTCAAACACGCATTCAAGCACCCGCGCTTTCAGCAGCTTGGGCTTGACGGCCTTGAAATACTCTTGCGAAGCCAGGTTCACCAACACCGGCTCGGCTTCGCCTTGCAGGCGTTCGTTCAGGTAATCGGTAATGCGGCTGCCCCAAAACTGGTAGAGATCGCTGCCCTGCTCGGTGGGCAGGCGCGTGCCCATTTCTAGGCGGTAGGGCTGCATCCAATCCAAGGGCCGCAGCACGCCATATAAACCGCTAAGCACACACACATGCGCTTGCGCCCAGGCCAGCGCATCCGCGTCCAAGGCGCGGGCCTTGAGGCCGTCATACACATCGCCATCAAACGCCAGCAGCGCCTGGCGCGCATTTTTTTCGGTGGCACGCGGTGACCAGGCTTTGTAACGCGCCACGTTCAGACCGGCCAGTGCATCGCTCAAATCCATGAGCTCGGAAATTTGCGGTGGCGTGTAGCCGCGCAGCACTTTGATCAAGGCTTGCGATTGCTTCACAAACAAAGGCGCTGAATGCGCCTGCAACGTAAGCGGAGTTGCGTAATCCAGGGACTTGGCAGGTGAGAGGACAAACAGCATGGTCAGGAAAGGTGCACAAGATAAAGCCCGATTGTCGCCTGAAGTGCCACCCGGCGGCTGGCGCGCTGGCACAGTAGCCTACGCCGGCCTGAGCACTGGGCGGTCATAAGCGCGTCACATCCAATGCATATGCTTTTCTTGGCAATTCGCCCATCGTGCCTACGGGCACTCTTTTCACACAGGGAAAAATGAAACACTCTTACGCTTTATACCCGGCCATGCAGGCGCTATGCGCCTTGATAGTCTGCGGCAGCGCCATGGCACAAACCGAAGTCAACGCTATTTTGGCGGGACACGCTTATTTGCCCGCCTCCACCACGGTGCAGGCACCCAAGGCGGCCGGCCCCTTGTTTACTAGCGCAGGCAAATTTACCGACGCTAGCCGCCAGCGTAAAGACACGCTGGGCAGCGTAGAGGGCATCACCTTTGTGGGCGACCCCAAGTACCCGCGCAAATCGGGCGGCAGCTTGCCGGTGGCCGGCCAGGCAGTGCAAGGTTTTTCGGGTATCGTTTCATTGGGTCAAAACCGTTTCCTGGTTTTAACCGACAACGGCTTTGGCAACAAAATCAACTCGCAAGACGCACTGCTGATGGTGCACAAGGTGAAAGCGGATT
>CANFVA010000154.1 GCA_947450255.1 Comamonadaceae bacterium | reverse complement strand
GCGCTACTTCACCGCGCCAAAAGTCAGGCCCTGCACCAATTGCTTTTGGCTGAACCAGCCAAACACCACAATCGGCGCAATCGCCATCAAAGAGGCTGCCGAGAGCTTGGCCCAGAACAAACCTTCCGGGCTGGAGTAGCTGGCAATCAAGGTGGCCAGCGTGCCGGCCTTGGCAGAACTCAGGTTCAGGCTCCAGAAGGCTTCGTTCCAGCTCAGCACCAGGCAGAGCAAGCCAGTAGAAGCCAAGCCGCCCAGCGCCAGCGGAAAGGTGACGCGGTAAAACTCTTGCCACAGCGTGGCGCCGTCCATGCGCGCAGCCTCCAAAATTTCGTTCGGAATTTCCTTGAAGTAGGAATACAGCATCCACACCATGATGGGCAGGTTGGACAGCATAAAAATGATGACCAGGCCGGTGCGCGTATCCAGCAACTGGGCTTTTTGCGCCAGCACATAAATAGGCACCAAGGCGCCCACGGCGGGCATCATCTTGGTCGATAGCATCCACATCAACAGGTTTTTGGTGTGGCGGCTCTTAAAAAAGGCCATGGAGTAGGCGGCAGGCGTGGCGATCATCAAACCGATCAGGGTGGACAGCACGCTGGTGATGAGCGAATTGCGCGCGTAGAGCAAATAGTCGCTGCGCTCTTGCACCTCGCGAAAGTTGTCTAGCGTGGGCGTGAACCACCACAGCGGCGGCACCGAGATGGCTTGCAACTCGGTCTTAAACGCCGTCAGCACCAACCAGCCCAGCGGAAAGAAGAGCAGCAGCGTAATGGCCCAAGCCGCAGCGGTGCGCAGCAGCAAAGGCAAGGGGTATTTGGAACGGCGGGCCATAGGGTTTACTTGTCCAAGTCTTTGCCAACCAGGCGGATGAGGAAAGCCGCCGCAATATTGGCCAGCAGCACCGCAAACAAGGCCCCAGCGGAGGCCACACCGGCATCGAAATTGAGCAAGGCTTGCTTAAAAATCAGGAAGGCGACATTGGTACTGGCATCGCCCGGCCCACCGCCGGTGGTGGTGTAAATTTCGGCAAACACGCTGAGTAAAAAGATCAGCTCAATCATGACCACCACGGCTACCGGGCGGCCCAGATGCGGGATGTAGAGGTAGCGCAGTTGCTGCAAATAGCTGGCGCCGTCCATGCACGCGGCCTCGAGTTGTTCACGGTTCATGCTTTGCAAGGCGGTCATGAAAATCAGCGTGGCAAAAGGCAGCCATTGCCAGGACACCATGATGATGATGGACACCAAGGGATGGTCGCTCAGCCAGTCCACCGGCGTGAACCCAAAGAAGATAGACACTTGCGCCAGCGCACCGTAGATGGGGTGCATCATCATGTGCTTCCACAGAAGCGCGTTGACGGTGGGCATCACAAAAAAAGGCGAGATCAAGAGCAGCCGCACGGCGGCGCGCCCGGGAAAGGCCTCGTCAATCAGCAGCGCCAGGCCCATGCCCAGCACCACGGTGATCAGAATCACACTGCCTAGCAGCAAGATGGTGTTGACGACAGCCTCGGCAAAAGAGGGGTCGGTCAGGAAGTATTCGAAATTGTCCAGGCCGTTAAAACCGGTCTGGTCGGGCTGCATCAGGTTGTAGCGGATGAGCGAAAAATACACCGTCATGGCCAGCGGTACCAGCATCCACAGCAGCAGGGTTGCCACAGCCGGGGTCAGCAGTAAACGCGGGAGCAAGCGGTTCATAGGGATGGGGTCAGCACATGGGGAACATCAAAAAGGCGGACGCCCGCAAGCGCCCGCCCTCGTTGCAGCTTACTTGTAGTAGCCGCCTTTCTTCATTTCGCGGTCAGCGGCCACTTGCGAGGCTTTGAGGGCGGCATCGACCGTGCTCTTACCGGCCAAGGCAGCACTCATTTGCTGGCCCACGGCAATACCGATAGCCTGGAACTCAGGAATCGCGGCAAATTGCACGCCCACATAGGGCGACTTGGGCAAAGTGCTGTCGTTCGGGTTGGCCGAATCGATAGCGGCTTTTTCAGCAGCAGCGAACACCGCAGCTTTTTGGAACTCGGGGTTCGCATAGGTGGACTTGCGCGTGCCGGTAGGAACGCGGGCCCAGCCATTGGTTTTAGCCACCAGGTTGATGTAGTCCTTGGAGGTTGCCCAGTTAATAAACTTCTGTGCAGCATCAGCATTTTTGGTACCTGCTGGAATCGCCAGGGCCCAGGCCCACAGCCAGTTGGCACCTTTTTGCGTCACGCTGTAGGGGCCTTGTGCAAAAGCGACTTTGTCAGCCACTTTGGACTGCTTGGGGTCGGTGATGAAAGATGCCGCGATCGTGGCGTCAATCCACATGCCGCATTTGCCTTCGTTGTACAGGGCCAAGATTTCGTTAAAGCTGTTGGCCGAGGAGCCGGGAGGGCCGTATTTGGTCAGCAGGTCCACATAGAAGGTAACGGCTTCTTTCCAAGGCTTGGACTCGAGCTGGGGCTTCCAGGACATGTCAAACCATTGCGCGCCAAAGCTGTTGGCCATGGTGGACAGGAAGGCCATGTTGTCGCCCCAGCCCGGCTTGCCGCGCAGGCAGATGCCATAGACGCCGTTTTTCGGGTCGTGGATTTTGGCTGCAGCATCGCGCACGTCCTTCCAAGTGGGACGCTCGGCAAACTTGATACCGGCTTTGTCGGTCAGGTCTTTGCGGTACATCAGCATGGAGCTTTCGCCGTAGAAAGGCGCGGCGTACATTTTTCCGTCCACGCTCAGGCCATTGCGCATGGCGGGCAGGATGTCATCGGCGTCGTAGTTGGCATCGCCTTTGAGCTCGGTCAACCAGCCTTTTTTGCCCCAGATCGGGGTTTCGTACATGCCGATGGTCATCACGTCAAACTGGCCGCCCTTGGTGGCGATGTCGGTGGTTACGCGCTGGCGCAGCACGCCTTCTTCCAGCGTGACCCACTTGAGTTTGATGTCGGGGTTGGCGGCTTCAAAGTTTTTGCTGAGTTTTTCCATTTCGATCATGTGGCCGTTGTTCACGGTGGCAATGACCAGTTCGGTGGCAGCCTGAGCGACGCCACCAACAAATGCTGCCACCGCGGCGGCGGCAACGATGCGAGTTTTGAATTTCATGCGAGAGTCTCCAAAAGGGATAGGTGTGGATAGCCGTGTTCAATGTTGGGAACGTGCCTGACACTGACAGGGCGAAGATAATGAAACCCTCTTGCAGAATTGGTACTGGATATGCAGTAATGAGTATTTTTTTGCATCTACAAACTAGGATTTATACCTAGTAAGACCAAATTCGTACTAATTTTCACCGCTTCGAAAGTTTTCAGACCCTTTTGATCGCTTTTGCACAGACACTTCGGGGGGTCGTGCCACCCATCACCGGCCGATCACCACTGAAAGCCGCTATGAACCCGCAAAACCCCGGCCAGGGCGAACACTCCTTGAGCGATTGCACGCAATTGCCGCGTACAGCCACCGTGAACCGCCGCTGGTGCGCCGTCGCCTTGGCGCTTAGCGCACTGGCACAGTCTCACTCAGCATGTGCGCAGCAGGCGCCTGGCGAGCCTTTGTGGGAAATCGGCGCAGTCGGAATCGGTCTTTCCCAGCAAGCTTATCCCGGCTCCTCGGAATCCGTCAGCCGTACCTTGGCGATTCCATTTGGCATCTACCGCGGCCAATGGCTGCGCGTCGAAGGCGGCGGCGCCAATTTGCGGGCCATGAACACGCCACGTTTTGAATTGGACCTGGGTGTCTCGGGTTCTTTGGGTGGACGCGCGGACGACACTGTTGCACGCCGTGGCATGGCGGATTTGGGCACGCTGGTGGAAATCGGCCCGCGATTGCGCTGGAATATTACCGACCCCCAGCAAACTGACCGTTGGCGACTAGACCTTCCGCTTCGCGGCGTTTTCGAATTGAGCGACGGATTTGCGGTACGCGGCGCGGTGTTTGAGCCCGAACTCACTTACGCACACCGTGACCGCGAGGGATGGACTTACAGCACCAGTGTCAGCATGGTGTGGGCCAATCAAGCCATGAACGACTTGTTCTACGGTATCAACGCCCAAGAGGCCACTGCAACGCGAGCCGCTTACGAAGCCAAGGCCGGCCTGTTGACCATGCGCCTGTCCGGCACGGTGTCCAGACTACTCAATCGTGACACCCGGCTGATCGCCTTTGGCCGCATCGACAGCGTGAACGGCGCAGCCAACCAGGCCAGCCCCTTGGTGCGACAAAACATGGGTTTGAGTGCTGGGCTGGTGCTGGCCTACACCTGGAAACAATCCGAGGCGCGGGCGACGGATTGATGGAACGCCCCGGAGGCTGTCCGGCCTGCGCCCCGTCACTGTGAGGCAACGGGTATTCAAGCTGCTGGGTCAGGGGCAGATCAACTTGATAGTTGGAAAATATGTCTGGTAGCGCCCCGCGTCGCGCGTGAGCAGTTGATAGCCCTCGGCCTGGGCATGGGCACCAATAAAGAAGTCGGGCAAGACGCCGGTTTTGGTGCCGCCGCGTTGGCGGTAAGTTCTGAACGCATGGGCGGCTTGTTGCGCTGCTGGCCTGGACACATCAAGAATTTGGACGCCCAATTTTTCAAGAAATGCATCGATATGCGGACCCGCCGTGTCGTGCGTGTGCAATTCAGCATAGACCACAAAGTTGGTCGCGATAGATTGCGTCTTGGCTTTGCTCAGTTCCCGCAAGGACCAGTACAGCCAAATCGGGTCCGAGTGGATGACGTCCACAAACACATTGGTGTCCACCAATATCACGGCTGATTCCAATCGTCGCCACGCGTCATACGCATAAGTTCGTCGGTACGCATGCCATCTTTGGCAATGCCAATGAACTGACGGATTGGATCATCAGGGGCCAGAAACGACAGGTCTGGTTCGGGCGCTGCCTTGCCATGCGACGGCGATTGCGGTGCCACCAGGTATTCGGCCAGGGC
>CANFVA010000153.1 GCA_947450255.1 Comamonadaceae bacterium | reverse complement strand
TTACAAAGAAGACAAGCAAGGCCAAATTTTGCAAGAAGGCATTAACGAGGCCGGCGGCATGAGCAGCTGGATTGCGGCAGCGACCAGCTACAGCACCAGCAACCGCATCATGATTCCGTTTTATGTGTACTACTCGATGTTTGGTTTTCAGCGCATTGGCGATCTGGCCTGGGCGGCGGGCGATATGCAGGCGCGCGGCTTTTTGCTCGGTGGCACCTCGGGCCGCACCACGCTCAATGGCGAAGGCTTGCAGCACGAAGACGGCCACAGCCACATCCTGGCCGGCACCATCCCCAACTGCCTGAGCTACGACCCCACCTTCGCGCATGAAGTGGCGGTCATCATGCACCACGGCCTCAAGCGCATGGTCGAAAAACAAGACAACGTTTTTTACTACATCACCCTGCTCAACGAAAACTACGCCATGCCTGGCTTGGCGGCGGGCACCGAAGAGCAAATCATTAAGGGCATGTACTTGTGCAAACCCGGCGCAGCGCAAACCAAGGCCAACAAAGGCGCGGCGCGTGTGCAGTTGCTGGGCTCTGGCACGATCTTGCGCGAATCGATTGCCGCCCAAGCGCTGTTGGCGCAAGACTGGGGCGTGCAGGCGGATGTCTGGAGCTGCCCCAGCTTTAACGAACTGACTCGCGAAGGCCAGGACTGCGAACGCTTCAATATGCTGCATCCCCTAGAAAAAGCCCGCGCCCCATTTGTGAGTCAGCAACTCGAAGGCCATAGCGGCCCGGTCGTGGCCGCAACTGACTATATGAAAGCCTATGCCGAGCAGATTCGCCCATTCATCCCCAAAGGCCGCGCTTACAAAGTGCTGGGTACCGACGGCTTTGGTCGCAGCGACTTTCGCAGCAAGTTGCGCGAGCACTTTGAAGTAAACCGCCACTACATTGTGCTGGCCGCACTCAAGGCTTTGCAAGAAGAGGGCGCTGTCACGGCAGAGGTCGTGGCGCAGGCGATTGCCAAGTACGGCATCAAAGCCGACAAGATCAACCCGCTGTACGCTTAAATTTTCGGGAGACGCACTATGGCAAATATTGAAATCCAGGTCCCCGACATTGGCGACTTTGACGAAGTCACCGTGATCGAGTTGCTGGTCAAGGTCGGCGACACCATCCAAGCCGAGCAAAGCCTGATTACCGTCGAGAGTGATAAAGCATCGATGGAAATCCCCTCGGCAGCCGCTGGCGTCGTGACGGCGATCAAGGTTGCTTTGGGCGACAAGGTCAAGCAAGGCTCGCCGGTGGTGATGCTGGAAGTGGCTGCCGGTGGGGCTGCGACGGCTGCAACCGCGCCACCGGCTGCGCCTGTAGCGCCTTTAGCGCCTGTACCTGCCGCAGCGCCCGCGCCCGTTGCGCCCGCCGCGGTGGCGCCGCCTGCTGCGCAAGTTGCCAGTGCGCCCATGGTGTCCGCAGTGGTCGCAGCACCTGCGCATGTACCCGGCACCCCCGCGCCGGGCCTGCCGCATGCATCGCCTTCGGTGCGTAAGTTTGCGCGCGAGTTGGGCGTGCCTATCGATGAAGTCAAAGGCAGCGGCCCCAAAGGCCGCATCACGCAGGATGATGTGCAGGCCTTCACCAAAGCCGTGATGGCCGGGGCCACCCAGACCAAAGCCCAGGCCGCCAAGGCGCCGGCAACGTCTGGCGGCGACGGCGCTGCCTTGGGTCTCATCCCCTGGCCCAAGGTGGACTTCGCCAAATTCGGCCCCATCGAGCGCAAAGAGATGGGCCGCATCAAGAAAATTAGCGGCGCCAATTTGCTGCGCAACGCCATCATGATTCCGGCGGTCACCAACCATGACGATGCCGACATCACCGAGCTGGAAGCCTTCCGCCTGCTGACCAACAAGGAAAACGAAAAGAGTGGCATCAAAGTCACCATGCTGGCTTTCCTGATCAAGGCTTGCGTGGCGGCACTCAAAAAATTCCCTGACTTCAACAGCAGCCTCGATGGCGACGCGCTGGTCTATAAAAACTATTGGCACATCGGCTTTGCTGCCGACACGCCCAATGGCCTGATGGTGCCGGTGCTCAAAGACGCCGATCAAAAAGGCGTGCTGCAAATCAGCCAGGAAATGGGCGAACTGGCCAAAAAGGCCCGCGAGGGCAAGTTAAGCCCCGCAGAAATGAGTGGCGCTACGTTCACCATATCCAGCCTGGGCGGTATTGGCGGGCGCTATTTCACGCCCATCATCAACGCGCCCGAAGTAGCGATTTTGGGCGTCTGCAAAAGCCAGATGGAGCCAGTCTGGAACGGCAAAGAATTTGTGCCGCGTTTGATGCTGCCCTTGTCCTTGACCTGGGACCACCGCGTCATCGACGGCGCCGCGGCTGCGCGCTTTAATGCCTATTTGGGCCAAATCCTCGGCGACTTCCGTCGCGTGCTCCTTTAAACCTTTGCGGGGCTGGGCGCTGACCGACGCAGCACGGCCCCCCACCGATTGAGAACGACATGGCACTTATCAATATCCAAGTCCCGGACATTGGCGACTTTGACGAAGTTACCGTCATCGAAATACTGGTCAAGCCCGGCGACACCATCGCGCCCGAGCAAAGCCTGATTACCGTGGAGTCGGACAAAGCCTCCATGGAAATCCCCTCCAGCCACGGCGGCGTGGTGCAGGAACTGAAAGTGCAGTTGGGCGACAAGGTCAAGCAAGGCTCGCTGGTCTTGGTGCTGCAAGGCGAGGGCGCTGCGCCCGCCCCGACTGCCGCCATCGCACCCGCCGCACCCGCCACCCCCGCCAATCTCGTCATTGCGAGCCAAGCGAAGCAATCCATGCCCGCGTCTAGCTACACCGGCGCGGTCGATATGGACTGCGATCTGCTGGTCCTAGGCGCAGGCCCCGGCGGTTACTCCGCTGCTTTCCGCGCCGCAGACCTGGGCCTGAAAGTGATATTGGTAGAGCGCTACGCCAGCCTGGGCGGCGTGTGCCTGAATGTCGGCTGCATCCCATCGAAAGCCTTATTGCACGTGGCCGCAGTGATGGACGAGGTCAGCCACATGGCCGACTTGGGTGTGGACTTTGGCGCGCCCGCCGTCAACATCGACAAACTGCGCGGCCACAAAGAAAAAGTGGTCGGTAAGCTCACTGGCGGCTTGGCGGCCATGGCCAAGATGCGCAAGGTCACCACCGTGCGCGGCTACGGTGCCTTCGTGGGCAGCCATCACATCGAAGTGGAAGAAACCAGCGGCAGCGCACAAGAAAAAACCGGCAGCAAAAAAGTCATCGGCTTCAAAAACTGCATCATCGCCGCAGGCAGCCAAGCCGTGCGCCTGCCCTTTATGCCCAAGGACCCGCGCGTGGTGGACAGCACCGGCGCGCTGGAGCTTCAAAGTGTTCCTAAGCGCATGCTGATTTTGGGCGGCGGCATCATCGGCCTGGAAATGGGCACGGTCTATAGCACCCTGGGCGCACGCCTGGACGTGGTGGAAATGATGGACGGCCTGATGCAAGGCGCGGACCGCGATCTGGTCAAAGTCTGGCAAAAAATGAACGCCAAGCGCTTTGACAACATCATGCTTAAAACCAAAACCGTGGGCGCACGTGCTTTGCCCGAGGGTATTGAAGTCACATTCGAAAGCGCCGAGCCCGGCGGCACGGCCCCCGCGCCCCAGGTCTATGACCTGGTCTTGCAAGCCGTAGGCCGCACGCCCAATGGAAAAATAATCGCCGCCGACAAAGCCGGTGTCGCCGTGACCGACCGGGGCTTTATCAACGTCGATATCCAGATGCGCACCAACGTGCCGCACATCTTCGCCATCGGCGACATCGTGGGCCAGCCCATGCTGGCGCACAAAGCGGTGCACGAAGCGCATGTGGCCGCTGAAGTCATCGCGGGCGAACTGCAAGGCAACAAAGAGCTGGCCGCTGCGGCCTTCAACGCCCGCGTCATCCCCAGCGTGGCCTACACCGACCCCGAAGTGGCATGGGTAGGCCTGACCGAAGACCAGGCGAAAGCCCAAGGCATCAAGGTTAAAAAAGGCTTGTTCCCTTGGACCGCTTCAGGCCGCGCCATTGCCAATGGCCGCGACGAAGGCTTTACCAAGCTGCTGTTTGACGACAGCCCCGAAGCCCACGGCCACGGCAAAATTTTGGGCGGTGGCATGGTCGGCACCCACGCGGGCGACATGATCGGCGAGATAGCCCTGGCCATCGAGATGGGCGCTGATGCCGTGGATATCGGCAAGACGATTCACCCGCACCCCACGCTGGGCGAGAGCATCGGCATGGCGGCGGAAGTGGCGCATGGCAGTTGTACGGATTTGCCGCCGGCGCGCAGGTAGATTTAATTACGCTCTAAGCCGCCAATTGCGTGTTGCGACGGGTGATGTCCGGCTGGCCTGCCAAGAGGCCAGCTATTGAGATGTCTTCGTTCAAGGCCTCCCAATGCAAGCCCGAGTGGCTTAGCTCCACCAATGCGCGCTGCGCCGGTGTTGCTTCAAGTGGTCTGGGAAACCATGCCAAGGGCGCGGCAATGATGCGTCCATCGCAGAGGCTTACCCATAGGGCATCGTCATCGAACCGAACGGCTTTAGGTGAAGTGTTCGTCCCAGGTCCTTTCGATACGATTTTGGTGTAATTCAAATCATGTGTTGATATGATTAAGCTATGAAATCACATCAACGCTGGATTTGGCAGCTAGCTGAGTGGCCAGCGCTGGCCTTTGATGCGCAGCGCATCCAGGCGCCATTGGTGGCAGCCAGAACATCCCAAGGAATGCTTCTGGGCCAAGCCGCGGCGATTGGTCTGGAGGGCTTGCAGCCCCACGTGCGCGACTCGCTGACACAAGAGGCCCTGACGACTTCAGCCATTGGAGTTGCCCCTTTAGCCCGGACACAATATTGTTCTGCTAAAGGAGTTAGAAATGAGGCAAAGAAAAGGGGCGTATCCGCCCGAATTTCGTCAGCAAATGGTGGAGTTGGTCCGAGTTGGACGCAAGCCCAGTGAATTGGCCCAGGA
>CANFVA010000152.1 GCA_947450255.1 Comamonadaceae bacterium | reverse complement strand
TGGCATTGCGCAAATTCGATATCGCCACGCGCCAGCATTTTTTGCGCTTGCTCGGGGGTTTTCGCCCAGCCTTCATAGAGTACCGCGCCGACCATAGCGCCGTGCATGGGGCCGCACATCGCGTCCCAGGCCACCGGCGGGCCTGCGTGCAGCAAAAGGCGCGTGCCTTTCATTTCGGGCCATACGCCATCGGCGCGCATGGCAATGTCTTCCCACATCGGGCGCGATTGGATGATGCGTTTGCAGGTCTCGGCGTTGGCAGCCGAGATGCGGGCGTCGTCCATCAGGCGCGCCAAGTTCCAGGCCAGTAGCGGGTCGGCGTTGCCCGGCGGGCGCCAGGGCAAATGCTCGACCTGGCCGCCGTATTGGCGGATGCTGTCATTGAAGCCGTCGATGCCGATGTTGAGTACCGTGGGCGCTTGGCTGAGCAAGTGCTTGGCGGCGGGGGACGTAGCAGATTTAGTCATAGGCGCGAGGCAGGAAGTTGGGGGTTTAACAGGGTTAGCAGCACACCGGCCAGCATGTCGCCGCCGGAGCTGGCGCCTACGTGTAGGAGGGTGCGTATGGCGTCTTGTATGGCAGATAGGTGCTGCATGTGCAGGGCATCCAATAGTTCGTGCAAAGCGCGGTAACTGCTGCCTTGCAATAAGTCGTCCAGCAATGCCGCACTGATGGGGTTGGTAGCGGTTTGCGCGGCGCGACCGATGCGCTTGCGCACCGCCGCAAGGGCCGATGTCCATGGCGCAATAGCCGCGTGGTGCAGGGTAAAAAACACCGCGCCTACCAAGTCATCTCCGCTGGGCGTCAGGCCTACACCCAGGCCAAGCAGGCGCAGGCTGGCAGCCTCCACTGCGGCCAGGTCTTGGGTGTGTAGCGCCTGGGCCAAATCGTTCAGGCGCTGCTCTGCCAGGCTCAAGGGAAAAGGCAGTGTCTCACCGGCCAGCCAGGCCAACAGGCCGGGGCGCGCTTGCGTTTGCAGCGCTTGCCACGCCAGCACAGCACCTTTGCGCAAAGCCTGGGCTTGGTAGCGCGTAGGCGCAGCTTGCCAAGGGTTTGCCAGATTGCGCGGATGGTCGCTGTGCGCCGTCTCGCCCGTCCAGACGATGTACCCGTCCCGCAGCGCGTAGTGCGTGCTTTCAAAGCCGGGGACGCGCGCCAGCGCCAGGGTGTCGTTGCTCACGGCTGGGGTGTTTGCAAGGTGATGTGTGTGCCCGCTTTGCCCATTAAGGCGTCGTACGCATGCTCCAGCGAGGTGATGATGACTTCGCCCTCGTGGTTGGCGTTGGGCAGCTCTTGCAGGTAGCTCATGGCCGCGTCAATTTTGGGGCCCATGCTGCCTGCCGGAAATTGGCCTTGCGCGCTGTAGTCGCGGGCCTGGGCCAAAGTCATGTGGTCCAGCCAGCGTTGCGTCGGCTTGTTGAAATCCAGGGCCACGCGGTCTACGCCGGTGAGCATGATCAAGGCATCCGCATGTAAATGTGCTGCCAGCATGGCGCTGGTGAGGTCTTTGTCGATGACGGCAGGTACGCCATTCCAATGCCCGTTGGCACCATGCAGCACCGGTATGCCGCCGCCGCCGCAGGCGATGGGGATCACACCCGCGTCCAGCAAGGCGTCAATGGTTTTGAGGTCAAGGATTTTTTTCGGCTTAGGGCTGGCTACCATGCGCCGCCAGCCACGACCGGAGTCTTCGGCAAAATGCCAGCCGGTTTTTTGCGCCATGTCCCGCGCATCGGCTTCGCTAAAAAACTTGCCTACTGGTTTGGTCGGGTTGGCAAAGGCCGGGTCGTCGGCATCGACTTCGACCTCGGTCACTACGCAAGACACCACAATATCCATGCCACTATCGACCAGCACGTTGGCAAAACTTTGTTGCAGCATATAGCCCATGCCGCCTTGCGAATGCGCGACGCATACATCCATGGGCATAGGCGGCAATTCGTCGGCGGTGCGCGCCATGCGGTACAAAATATTGCCCACCACCGGCCCATTGCCATGGGTGAGTACCAATTGCCAACCGGCGCGGATGATCTCCACCAAATGCCCGCAGACCTGGCGCATCAGGGCCAGTTGTTCTTCTGCCGTGCCTCGGATGGTGGGCGGGTAGGCCGCGTTGCCACCGAGCGCCACCACCACGCGTTTGCGCGAAGGCGAGGAGGGCGCGCTCATCGCAGCCACTGCCCGGCCAGCCAGGCGGCGTTGGCGCTATTGCCCGCCAGCACCATGCCGGCTTTGCGCAAGACACTTTCCTGCTGCGAAAGCACTTGCGGATCGGCCTCGGTGCCGCACACAAAACCGACGATGGCCAGTTGACGTCCACCCTTGGCCGCCAGCGCTTTGGCTTGGGCTATGGCGCTAGCCAGTTCGGCCGCGGGGTTGCTGTGCGCGCCCCAGCCGATGACCACGTCCAGCAATATGACGCGCACGCTGGGGTCGGCGGCCTCCATCATCAAGCGCTCAATGCGCGCGGCCTGGTCGATCATGGGGTGCGGGCGGCCTACAGTAAATGCGTCGTCCCCCAAGTCCAGCGCGCTGTGTTCGCGGCTGGCTTGGCGCGGGTGGGGCAGGGCGAGTGCCGGGTCTAGCGGTACGTTAGACCAGACCTGGAGCCCGGCCTGCGCCCATAGGCTTTGCGCCTCGGCAGTGAAGGTGCCACCGGCGTATAGCGCGCGCAAATATTTTTGGCTTTTGGCAAACACCGGTTTGCGTGGCAGGGCGTAGAGCACGGAGGGCTGGCGTTTGACGCCCGCCAGCCGCACCGCCATGGCGGCGCAGTCCACCAGGGTGTGCGCTATGCGCCGCGCCGCGCCTTTACCCGCTTGGGGCGCCTGTGCAGTGGCGCCTAAAAACAGCACCACCGAGGGCTTGCCGCTGGCACGCAAGGCGTCCATGACGCGCTGTGCCACCACAGGCGCTGGGGGCTTGGACACAATGGCAATGACTTTGGTGCCGGGGTCTGCGGCCAGTAGGCCTATGCCTTGCAGCATGGTGGCGCCGCCGACCTCCGCATACACATCGCGCCCGCCGGTGCCGATGGCATGGCTGACGCCGCCGCCCATGCGGTGGATTTGCGTGCTGACTTCCTGCAAGCCGGTCCCCGACGCGGCTACCAGACCGATGTTGCCGCGCCGCACGGCGTTGGCAAAGCCCAGGGGCACGCCGCCGATGATGGCAGTGCCGCAGTCCGGGCCCATGACCAAGAGGCCGCGCCGCGTGGCTTCTTGCTTGAGCGCCGCTTCTTGCGCCAGGGGCACGTTGTCGCTGAACAAAAACACGTGCATGCCCAGCTTGACGGCCTTGAGCGCCTCGGCAGCCGCATACGGGCCGGGTACCGAAATTTGTACCAGGTTCGCGCCCGAGAGTCCGGCCTGGCCCATGGCTAAGTTGGTGCGGGGCAGGGCTTGTGCCTCACCGGCACCGGCGCCTGAGGCTTGCGTGCCCGCGAGCTGCGCCTGGCAGCTGTCCACCGCAGCGGCGCACTCGGCAGCGCTGCGCGCCTGTACCACCACCATCACATCGCTGGGGCCCGCGTCTTGCACCGTTTTATGCAGCAACCCGGCTTCGCGCAAAATGTCTTTGTTGGCCGGGTTGCCCATTTGCAGCGTGGCGTTGACCACGCCAGGCAGGGCCAGTAAACCTTGGGCGACACGCATCAGCGCCACCGAGTCTTTGTACAAATTGGCGCTGATAAAAGCAGCCGTGTGCAGGGGAGCAGTCATGCCAAGGCGGTCCGGTTTTTTGTTAACAATTTGCTATCATACTTTCATATGTCCGGTACCCCACTCCCCCTCTTGTCGCCCCTGGCCCAACCCGCAAGTGCGCTGGACGAACTGCATTTCGCCCCGCGCCTGTTGATGGGCCCCGGCCCCATCAATGCCGACCCCCGCGTCCTCAAAGCCATGTCCTCGCAATTGCTGGGGCAGTTTGACCCCCAGTTCCGGCGCATGATGCGCGAGACCATGGTGCTGTACCGGCAGTTCTTCGAGACGCACAACGACTGGACCTTGGTGCTGGACGGCACCGCCCGCTCGGCCATCGAAATGGTGATGCTCTCGGCCATTGAGCCGGGCGATAAAGTACTGGTCTGCAGCTTCGGGCGTTTTGGCCAATTACTCAATGAAATCGCGCAGCGCTGTGCCGCTAATGTGCGTGTGGTGCAAGCCCCCTGGGGCACGGTGTTTGACCTGGCCCAGATCGAGGCCGCCATTAAAGACTTTTCGCCCAAGCTGGTGGCCGTGTGCCAAGGCGACACCTCCACCACCATGCTGCAACCTTTGGACGGACTGGGCGCCTTGTGCCACCGTTATGGCGCCATGTTGCAAGTCGATGCCACCGCCTCCTGCGGCGGTACGCCTTTGCCGGTGGACGCATGGCAGATTGACGCGGTGACCGCCGGTTTGCAAAAGTGCCTGGCCGGGCCTTCGGGCGCCGCGCCTATAACCTTGTCTGACACCATGGCGCGAGCGATTTACCGGCGCCGCCATATCGAAGACGGCTTGCAACCGGCGGGCTATGTGCCGGGCGCCGGGCAGCGTATCGCGTCCAACTACATGGACTTGGCCATGGTGATGGACTACTGGAGCGACGCCGGCCTCAACCACCACACCGAGGCCACTACCATGCTCTATGGCGCCCGCGAATGCGCGCGCATCTTTGTGCAGGAAGGCCTGCCAGCGGCCTATGCGCGCCACGCGGCCGCCTCGCGCGCCGTGGTGGCAGGCGTGCTGGGCATGAACCTCAAGCCATACGGCGACCAAGCCAACAAAATGCCCAATGTCACTGGCGTCTACGTGCCCGAGGGCATCAACGGCGACAAACTGCGCGCTGCCTTGCTCAACGACTTCAATATCGAAATCGGCACCAGCTTCGGCCCTCTGGCGGGCAAAGTCTGGCGCATAGGCGCCATGGGCTACAACGCGCGCCCGGACTGCGTGCTGCAAACCCTGGCGGCGCTGGAAATCGTGCTGGCCGCTGAAGGCCACCGCTTTAGCCGTGGCGCCGGGGTGGACGCGGCCTACGCCAG
>CANFVA010000151.1 GCA_947450255.1 Comamonadaceae bacterium | reverse complement strand
GCGACGACACAGCGGCCTGGGACAGCGTTCACCCAACCAATTTGAAAGGAGCTTGCGTATTGAAAAATTGAGTACCGATATCATTGAAGCCGATGACCTTGTTCAAGAAGGTCAAAATGTCCGGTGAATTGGGGCAACTCCAACTCCAGACTAACTCTTTGGAACGCTTACATGAAGGAACCCACGTGACCGTGCTACTTGATCTGCTCGATACCCACCCACGAAGGATTTACGCGCTGACTGCCCTCGTGGCGGCATTTCTGTTGGCCTTTGGCCTGTATCTCCAGCATGCGGTGGGCCTGGTGCCGTGCCCGATGTGTATTGTGCAGCGCTATGCCTTTGTGCTGGTGGCCTTGCTGGCTGCGTTTGCCGCAACGCGTACATCGCCGCGTGCTTGGGTGGTCTTGGGTATTTTGATTTTTTTGCTCTCTAGCTTTGGCGCCTTCGTCGCCGCGCGCCAGAGTTATTTGCAGTGGTACCCGCCCGAAGTGTTTACTTGCGGACGCGACTTGTACGGCATGATCGAAAGCTTCCCGCTGCAACGCGTGATTCCCATGGTGTTCAAAGGCAGCGGGGATTGCACCGCCGTGGACTGGACTTTTTTGGGTGGCTCGATCGCCAACTGGTCCTTCCTGTGTTTTTGCGATGTTGCCATTACCGCGACGCTGATCGTGTGGCGGCACAGTGCCAAGGGCCGTCAGGCAAGCGCGGTGTTTCAAGCCTGAATTTCCCCTGTCGCTCCTTGCAGCGCCACTGAGCGATTCATGCGTCCTTAGCTCAGCTTTTTCACCAGCACCTGGCTTTTGCGGTCCCAGTTGTATTTGCGTTTGCGCGCTTCGGGCAGCCAATCGGCGTCCACCAACACAAAGCCGCGTTTCAAAAACCAGTGGGTGGTGCGCGTGGTCAGTACAAAAATACTTTCCAGACCGGCGGCGCGGGCGCGTTGCTCGATGCGCTTGAGCACGCGCTCACCGTCGCCCTGGCCTTGCACATCGGGCGATACCGTGAGGGCGGCCATTTCGCCAGTGCGCGTTTCGGGATAGGGGTTGAGCGCGGCGCAGGCGAAGATCACGCCGTCGTGTTCGATAACGGTGTAGCTGGAGGCATCGCGTTCTATTTCGGTGCGGCTGCGTTTGACCAGGGTGCCGTCTTTTTCAAAGGGCTCGATGAGTTTGAGAATGCCGCCCACATCGTCCTCGGTGGCCTCGCGCAGGCTCTCGAGTTTTTCATCGACGATCATGGTGCCTATGCCGTCATGCACATAGACTTCCAGCAAGATGGCGCCATCGACCGCGTAAGGGATGATGTGGCTGCGTTCGACACCGCCTTTGCAGGCGGTGACACAATGCTGCAAATAAAAGCCCACATCGGCGGGCTCGCGGGCCGGTGGAGCCTCTTGCAACAAGGCCTCGGCAGCAGCGAGCGGGAGTTCGGTGTCCACCGGGTTGTCCTCGCTCAGCGGTTCGAGCGGACGCTGCAAAATGCCCGGTACTTCGGTCAGAAAAATCAGTTTATCGGCCTGCAAGGCGGTGGCCACCGAGGTGGCCACTTCTTCCATCGTCAAATTAAAAGCCTCGCCGGTAGGCGAAAAACCAAAGGGCGAGAGCAGCAGCAGGGCGCCCATGTCCAGCACTTTGCTGATGCCTGCGGTATCCACCTTGCGCACCACGCCGGAGTTCTGGAAATCCACGCCATCGACGATGCCCACCGGGCGCGCAGTGATGAAGTTGCCGCTGATCACCCGCACCGTGGAGTCGGCCATGGGCGTGTTGGGCAGACCCTGGCTAAAGGCCGCTTCGATTTCGTAGCGCAGCTGGCCCGCAGCCTCTTGTGCGCAATCGAGGGCGATTTCGTCGGTGATGCGTATGCCGTGCGAATACTTGGCGGTATGGCCCTTGGCCTTGAGTTGCTCGTTCACTTGGGGCCGAAAGCCGTGCACCAACACCACTTTGACGCCCATGCTTTGGATCATGGCCAGGTCTTGCGCCAGGTGCGGCAGCTTGCCCGCCGCAATCGCCTCACCCGCGATGCCAACCACAAAAGTTTGGTGCCGGAACTTGTGGATATAGGGCGCCACCGATCTGAACCAGGGCACAAAGGTGAAGTTAAAGACAGAGGTCATGGGAGGCGGGTGGACTCAAAGTTATTCGTTGCCGCTAATGTACCGAAAGCGCAAGCCTAGGGGCAGATGCAGCCCTAACGGCGTTGCTTGGTGCCACCTAGGTATCAAGCAGAACGAGTCGCTTGGCTGGTAACAGCCGCACAAAATCCCGGTCAAAGCTTGCGAGTATTTCTTGCCGCTCGAGCACACACGCGGCAATCCACGCGTCTGGAATAGCGTTGTCACGCAGAGCCAGCTTTTGGCACAAGGCGCGCAGTTGGGGCCATTCGTTTTGCGGGGCCAGCATGACAACGCCTGGCTGCTGCAGCAGCGCGTCAATAAAGGCGATGGCGTCGCCACTGGGGGTGGGCTGAGCGAACACTTTGGGGTGCGTCACCAGGCGCAAGTAGCTGGCAAGCACGGTTCCCAACAGACCGAGTGCCG
This sequence comes from Comamonadaceae bacterium, assembly GCA_947450255.1. Taxonomy (GTDB): domain Bacteria; phylum Pseudomonadota; class Gammaproteobacteria; order Burkholderiales; family Burkholderiaceae_C; genus Allorhodoferax. Next base: position 2,498 of record CANFVA010000151.1, on the reverse strand, counting down.
TGCCGGTACGTGCATTTTCCAGCGCCGAGTGCAGCCACTGTTGTGCTTTGACGTGGTGCACGTGATCGACCCGCGATGCGGCGACCAAAACATTGACGTCGGGTGTCACCTGCGGCCCTACGCGGTGGCGTCGAGATCGTCGGCGGCTTGCAACATCGACTTGTTGCTGCTGGGATTGATGCCTGGCTGTAAACCGCCCGTGCCTTGAAAAACCGGAAGCGCAGGCAGGGCGCTGGTGTCAGTGCTGTCTACCTTGGCATAGTGCGCCAAAAACTCTCTCACCTTGGCGCTGACCGAGGTGCCTTCTTCGATGGCGCGAATCCGGGCTTTGCGAATAATGGCGTCGTCTAAGGAAATGGTCAGGTTACTCATGGTACATCCTCACGATAATGAGTGAAACAGTGTAGCACGTTAATGTGTGACATGGGATAATTCTCTCGTGAACGCCCCGCAGTCTTCCCCTCCATTGCGTATCGAATTCCCCGAAAACCTCCCGGTCTCCGCCCGGCGCGAGGAAATCATGGCCTTGTTGGCGCGCCACCAGGTCATAATCGTCTGCGGTGAGACTGGTTCGGGCAAGACCACGCAACTGCCCAAAATCGCCCTGGCCATGGGGCGCGGGTTGTGCAATTACCCCAAAGTGCTGCCCAATGGCAAACCCGCGCCGCGCGGCAAGCTGATAGGCCACACCCAGCCACGGCGCATCGCCGCCAGCAGCGTGGCCAAGCGCATTGCCGAAGAACTGCACACGCCCTTGGGCGAGGTGGTGGGCTTTAAGGTGCGTTTCCAGGACCGCCTGAGCCGCGATGCCTCGGTCAAGCTTATGACCGACGGCATCTTGCTGGCCGAGACGCAGACCGATCCGCTGCTGCTGGCCTATGACACGCTGATCATCGACGAGGCGCACGAGCGCAGTCTGAACATTGACTTTTTGCTGGGCTATTTGCGCCAAATACTGCCACGGCGGCCGGACCTGAAAGTGATCGTGACCTCGGCCACGATAGACGCGCAGCGCTTTGCCGACCACTTTGCCAGCCTGCAAGGCACCGATGACGCAAAAACGCTGACACCGGCGCCGGTGATCATGGTGTCGGGCCGCATGTTTCCGGTGGAGCAACGCTACCGGCCTTTTGAAGAGCGACGCGACTACGACGTCAACGATGCGATTGCCGAAGGCGTCGATGAACTTTGGCGCGGCGGGGCGGCGGGCGACATCTTGGTGTTCTTGCCCGGCGAGCGCGAAATCCGTGAAGCGGCAGACCATTTGCGCCGCCACCTGAGCCACCAGCCGGTCTTGCGCACCTGCGAAGTGCTGCCCCTGTTTGCCCGCCTGAGCCAGGCCGAGCAAGACCGCATTTTTGAAGGCCACACCGGGCGGCGCATTGTGCTGGCCACCAACGTGGCCGAGACCTCGCTGACGGTGCCCGGCATCCGCTTTGTGATTGATAGCGGCACGGCGCGCGTCAAGCGCTACAGCTTTCGCAGCAAGGTGGAGCAATTGCTGGTGGAGCCTATCAGCCAAAGCTCGGCCAACCAGCGTGCTGGGCGTTGCGGGCGGGTGGCCGACGGCATTTGCATCCGCCTGTATGAGGACAAAGACTTTGCCGGGCGCGAGCGCTTTACCGACCCGGAGATTTTGCGCTCCTCATTGGCCGGGGTGATTTTGCGCATGAAGTCGCTACGCCTAGGCGCGGTGGAAGACTTTCCGTTTCTGGAGCGCCCCTCGGGCCGGGCGATTGCGGACGGCTACCAATTGCTGCAAGAGCTGGGCGCGGTGGACGATGCCAATGAACTCACGCCGCTAGGCCAGGAGCTAGCGCGCCTGCCGCTAGACCCGCGCGTAGGCCGCATGATTTTGGAGGCGCGTAAGCGCGAGGCCCTGGACGAAGTGCTCATCATCGCCTCGGCGCTGAGCGTGCAGGATGTGCGCGACCGGCCTATGGACGCGCAACAGCAGGCGGACCAAGCACACGCCAAGTTTGACGATGAGAAAAGCGAATTTTCCGGTTACCTAAAACTTTGGAAATGGATTGGCGCGGCGCGTGGCGACAAAGCCGAAATAAGCGGGGCGCACAAACTGAGCAACCGCCAGTTTGAGCAATTGTTGCGGCAAAACTTTATCAGCGTGCGCCGCTTGCGCGAATGGAAAGACATCCATAGCCAGTTGCTCACCGTGGTGGCCGAACACCAATGGCGTATCAACACGGCGCCTGCTTCGTATGAACAACTGCATTTGTCCATGTTGGCCGGTTTGCTGGGCAATGTGGGCTGCAAGCTCGAGGCTGAAGGCCAGCAGGGCGAATACCTGGGCGCGCGCAGCATCAAGTTCTTCCCGCATCCAGGGATGCATTTGGTGAAAAAGCCGGGGCGATGGATTATTGCGGCCGAGTTGGTCGAGACCACGCGCTTGTTCGGGCGCGGTATAGCGGCGATTGACCCGCAGTGGATTGAACAAGTGGGCGGCCATTTGCTCAAAAAGCAATTGCTCGATCCACACT
>CANFVA010000150.1 GCA_947450255.1 Comamonadaceae bacterium | reverse complement strand
GTGAGTGCGCAGCCGACGATGGTTTCGGCATGCGCTTGCGCAATCGCACCCGCGTTGGTCACCGGCCCCATGGCGCCGCCCAGAATAAAGGGCACGATCACCGCCGCTTGGTTGGCGCGCGCATAGGCGCGGGCCGATTTGGTCATGGTGCCGTCCCAGAGCAGCGGCGAATTGACGTTCACATTGCCCAGGATGACGCAGTGTTCATCGACAAACTTTTCGCCAAACAAAATGCGGCTCATGGCGATCGAGTCTTCGGCGCGCTGCTCGGACGTGATGGAGCCCATATAGGCTTTGTCCGAATAGCGCATGTGCGCATAGACCATGTCCAGGTGCCGCTTATTCACCGGCACATCAGTGGGCTCGCACACCGTGCCGCCGCTATGGTGCAGCCAAGGGCTGCTATAGGCCAGCTTGATAAAGTTTTGAAAGTCCTCAATCGTGCCGTAGCGCCGCCCCCGGTCCAGGTCCATCACAAAGGGCGAGCCATAGGCCGGTGAGAACACGATGTTCTTGCCGCCAATCGGCACGCTATGCGCCGGGTTGCGCGCATGCTGGGTGAACTGGGGTGGCGCGGTTTTTAGCACCTCTTGCAAATGCCCCGGTTCAAAGCGCACGCGCATTCCGTCGACCTTGGCGCCTGATTTTTTGAACAGCGCCAGCGCTTCATCGTCGTCACGAATGTCCAGCCCGATCTCGGCCAAGATGCGGTCGGCTGTGGCTTCGATTTGGAGCAGGCTTTCTTCGCCCAGCACCTCGTAGGTGGGGATGACGCGCTTGATATAGGCTGGGCCGGTGGGCCTGGCGTTGGGGTTGCGGCGCTCACGGCCGCCGCTGCGGCGGTTGGCGCGGCCCGGTGTGGGCTCAGACGAGGGCGCGGGCGCGCTCGAAAGGGCTGGGGCGCTGGCTTCTAGCGTGCTCATGGTTTTGTCTCCAATTCAGTGCCTTTGCTATACCGGTTGTACGCCGCATTGCTTGGTGCCACCAAGCCGCAGGCGACCTATGCTGCCGCGTCTGCGCCGCCCAGCTTATGCGCTGCACTATAGCGGCGGGAATCAGGCTTAGGTGCGTACCGCTTTGCTTGCTTTGATGCCCAGCACCAGGCACAGCGCCCGCTCTATTTCAGCAAGGTCTTGCGCCCCTATGTCGGTGATATAGCCTGACAGCCGGGATTTGTCGATGGCGCGTATATGTTCGGTGCGAACCTTGGAGCTGGCACTGACCGAGGGTGCGGCGACTAACAGGGGGAAGACTGCAGGCGTGTCGGTAGTGGTGAGCGGCAACACAACCACGGTGCGGCGGTGGTCGTTAATTTCTTTGGAAGATAGCACTACGCACGGTCGGCGCTTGGCCATTTCGGAGCCCCGCGCGGGGTCTAGCCCGACCCAATGCACTTCTCCGCGCTGAATAGACCTCATGCAGCCTGCTCGCGCGCGGCTTTGGCCGATTGGGGGTCTTTGGCCTTGCGTTCCTGCAAAAAGCGTTGCTCGTCGAATTCGCCCCCAGCCAGCGCATCATCTAGCGCTAGCCAATCCGCATCGTCTTCGGTTTTACTTTGCTCCAGTAGCGATAGGCGCTGGGCGGCCTCCTCGAGTTCGCGGCTTTCCCGATCCAAGGCATGGCGCACCACGTCCACCACAAACTGGTTGCGCTTGCGCGAAGGTGTGCTGGCCGCAAGACGTTGCGCTACGTCGTGGGGCAGGCGCAGAGTCATTTGGTAACTTGGTTTCATCATGACCTAAAGATAGCATAAGTGCATTCAAGCAATCAAGTTTGGGTGCGGTAATTCGAGGGCTACCCATGCACTCCACAGCGATTTCGCAAGGGGTAGCACTCGCAGGGTGAAGTCGCTTTTTGCGTCTGATGCGAAATGGTTTTTTTGCGCACAGGCCAAGCACTCAGCGCCGCCCACCACCCAAAATACTGCCCAAGACCCCGCGGATGATCTGGCGGCCCACTTCGCGGCCAATCGAGCTGGCGGCGCTTTTGAGGATTTGTTCGCCGACGCTGGCGCGGCGCCGTCCGCGACCGCCGCCCATGAGGTCGCCTAGTTCGTCCAGCATGCCGCGCTCGGGTGCTGTTTCGGGTGCGCTTGGCGCAGGCGCTTGCTGACGCGCCGCCGCGCCGGGTGCTGCAGCAGGCGCCGCAGCGCGGGCTTCTTTCTCCGCCTGGGCTTGCGCCGCAGCCTGCCCTTTAAGTTCTTCAAACGCCGAGGCGCGGTCTATCGCTTTTTCATACACCCCCGCGACGATGGACTGGGCTTGCAGGTCGGCGCGCTGCGCCGGGCTAATGGGCCCGATCTGGCTGGCCGGGGGTAGCACATAGGCGCGTTCGGTGGGGCTGGGCCTTCCCTTGTCGTCGAGCAGGCTGACCAAGGCCTCGCCCACGCCCAGCTCCGTGATGGCTGCGGCCACGTCCAGCCCGGCATTAGCGCGCATGGTGTCGGCGGCGGCCTTGACGGCTTTTTGGTCGCGCGGGGTAAAGGCGCGCAGCGCGTGTTGCACCCGGTTGCCCAATTGCGCCAGTACGCTGTCGGGAATGTCCAGCGGGTTTTGGGTCACAAAGAAAACGCCAACGCCTTTGCTGCGCACCAGGCGCACCACCAACTCGATGCGCTCGATCAGCACCTTGGGCGCATCGGCAAACAGCAAATGCGCTTCGTCAAAAAAGAAGACCAGTTTGGGCTTATCCAGGTCGCCCACCTCGGGCAGAGTTTCGAACAACTCGCTCAGCATCCACAGCAAAAACGTGGCGTACAGCCGGGGTGCGGCCATCAGCTTGTCGGCGGCCAGGATGTTGACAAAGCCTTTGCCATCGGCATCGGTCTGCATGAAGTCGGCGATATTGAGCATGGGTTCGCCAAAAAAGCGACTGCCGCCCTGGGCCTCGATTTGCATTAGCCCGCGCTGGATAGCGCCGATGCTGGCGGCGCTGATATTGCCGTATTCGGTAGTGAAATCCGAAGCGTTATCGCCCACGTGCTGGCACATGGCGCGCAGGTCTTTCATGTCCAGCAGCATCAGGCCGTCGTCGTCCGCAATTTTGAACACCAGTTGCAGCACACCGGCTTGCGTGTCATTGAGGTTGAGCATGCGCGCCAGCAGCAAGGGGCCCAGGTCGCTGATGGTGGCGCGCACCGGGTGGCCTTGTTCGCCAAACACATCCCAGAGCGTGGTGGGGAAGGCGGCGGGCGCGCTGGCCGCAAGGCCGCGTTCGGCTAGTACTTTGGCCAGCTTGTCCCCTACTTGGCCCACTTGCGAAATGCCGCTTAAGTCACCTTTGACGTCGGCCATAAACACCGGCACGCCTAAGCTGGAAAAACCCTCAGCCAGGGTTTGCAGCGTAATAGTTTTGCCTGTGCCGGTAGCGCCGGTGATCAGGCCGTGGCGGTTGGCTTTGTCGGGGCGCAAAAAACATTGCGCCGGGTTTTTGCCGGGCGGGCCTTGCGCGATCAGGATGCCAGCGTCTTCAGAGAGGGCCATGGATACCTCAAAAAGTACAATGAAAGGCTTGGGGAAGATCTGCATAAGTCCGTCATCGCGAGGAGCGTAGCCACGCGGCGATCCATAAGTGATTGATTGGCAAGCAAAAATGGATTGCTTCGCTACGCTCGCAATGACGGATTTGGACTTATGCAGCAGTTCCTTAGGTTAACCAATTTTCAAAGGATTTCGCGTGGCAGGACATAGCAAATGGGCCAATATTCAGCACCGCAAGGGCCGCCAGGACGAAAAGCGGGGCAAGATTTGGACACGCATCATCCGCGAAATCACCGTGGCCGCGCGGGCCGCCGGGGGCGATCTGGGCATGAACCCGCGGCTGCGCCTAGCGGTCGAGCGGGCCAAAGCGGCCAATATGCCGGCCGATCGCATCAAGTACAACATTGACAAAGCCACCGGCAACCAAGAAGGCGTGAGCTACGAGGAGATTCGCTACGAAGGCTATGGCATCGGCGGCGCGGCCATTCTGATCGACACCATGACCGACAACCGCGTGCGCACCGTGGCCGAAGTGCGCCATGCGCTCAACAAACACGGTGGCAATATGGGCACCGAAGGCTCGGTGGTGTTTCAGTTCAAACACTGTGGCCAGCTCATTTACGCGCCGGGTACCAGCGAAGACAAGGTCATGGAAGCCGCCCTGGAAGCGGGTGCCGAGGACGTGCTTAGCCACGACGATGGCGTGATCGAGGTCATCACCGCAGTGGCAGATTTCGAAACGGTAAAAGCGGCGCTCGATGCAGCGGCGCTGGTGTGTGCCGAGGCTGTAGTCACTATGCGCCCGGAAAACGCGGTTGAGCTCGGCGGCGAGGATGCGGCCCGCATGCAAAAACTGCTCGATGTGCTGGAAGACCTGGACGATGTGCAGGAAATTTTCCACAACGCAGACCTATGAATATTCTGGTCATCGGCGGCGGTGGCCGCGAACATGCTTTGGCCTGGAAGCTGGCCCAGTCGCCCAAAGTGCAAATGGTTTATGTGGCGCCGGGCAATGGCGGCACGGCCACCGACATACGCCTGAAAAACCTGCCGATTACCGACATCGTGCAACTGCGCCAATGGGCGCAAGAACACAAGATTGAACTCACAGTGGTCGGCCCCGAAGGCCCTTTGGCAGCCGGCGTAGTGGACGAATTTCGGGCGCACGGGCTGCGTATTTTTGGGCCTATGCAGGCGGCAGCGCAGCTGGAAAGTTCGAAAGCGTTCTCCAAATCCTTCATGGCGCGCCACGGCATCCCCACGGCGCAGTTTGAAGTGTTTAGCGACGCGGTGGCCGCGCACGCTTATGTGGAGCGCATGGGCGCGCCTATTGTGGTCAAGGCCGACGGCCTGGCGGCGGGCAAGGGCGTGGTGGTTGCGACCACGCTCGCGCAGGCGCACGCGGCGGTGGATTACATGCTTAGCGGCAATCCCTTTGGCGGCGCGCAAGAGGGCCAGGCGCGGGTGGTGATCGAAGAATTTTTGCAAGGCGAGGAAGCCAGCTTTATCGTGATGTGCGATGGCCGCAACGTGCTGGCCTTGGCCAGCAGCCAGGACCACAAGCGCTTGCAGGATGGGGACCAAGGCCCTAACACCGGCGGCATGGGCGCCTATTCCCCTGCGCCAGTGGTCACGCCCAAAGTGCATGCCCGCGCCATGCAGGAAGTGATTTGGCCGACGATTCGCGGCATGGAAAAAGACGG
>CANFVA010000149.1 GCA_947450255.1 Comamonadaceae bacterium | reverse complement strand
GGGCAGAAAACGGCGCTTGGTTTTGTTGTTGGCGTGGGAAACATTGTTTCCGACCATGGGGCCTTTGCCCGTGACTTCACATACGCGTGCCATGAGGACACTCCGATACTTTGAAACGGTCCGGCTGTGCCTGACAAGTCAGCCCAACCAAACCTCACCTCGCCAAAATCCGGGTGGCGGTAACCCGTCGTTGCCACACAGCCTGCCAAATGAGCAGCGTCAGCAACAAAGCCCGCGATTATAACCCGCTGGCCAAATCGGCTGGCGTCGGTCCGGGCAGATCGACTTTTTTGCGCCTACCCAGACGGGGGTGGCCAGGTGTGGCTACCTACAATGCCGCTATGTTTGTTCACCTGCGCCTGCACACCGAATTTTCCGTCGTCGACGGCACCACCCGGGTCGACGAGGTGGCGCTTTTGGCGGCCGCCGACGGCCAGGCGGCGTTGGCTATTACCGACCTCAACAATCTGTTTGCCACCGTCAAGTTTTACCGGGCCTGCCGCAGCCAGGGCGTCAAGCCGCTCATCGGGGCGGAAATATTGGTGGACGGTTTTGCCGCCGATGCGACCCTTAGTTCGCGCTTGGTGCTACTGGTGCAAAACACGCAGGGGTATCTCAATTTATCGGAACTCCTTGCGCGCGCCCACACCCAAAACGAGGGGAAGGCGCAAGTGGTGGTGCGCAAGGCCTGGCTGCAGGAGCTTCACGCCGGCTTACTTTGCCTCAGTGGCGCACAGGCCGGCCCGGTCGGGCAGGCGCTGCTGCAAGGGGACCAGGCCCGTGCCCATGATTGCGCATTGCAGCTATCGAGCCTGTTTCCGCATCGTTTTTACCTGGAGTTGCAACGCGCCGGCCGTGCTGACGACGAAGCCCATGTGTTGGCGGCAGCGCAATTGGCCGCGCGCATGCATTTGCCGGTGGTCGCCACGCATCCGGTGCAATTTGCCCATGCCGATGATTTCGAAGCGCATGAGGCGCGTGTGTGTATTTCGGATGGCGAGTTGCTCAGCAACCCCCGGCGGGTGCGTCGCTTTACCCGCGAGCAGTATTTCAAAACTGCCGCCCAAATGCAGGCCTTGTTTGCCGATATCCCGTCAGCGCTGGCCAACACGCTGGAAATTGCCAAGCGCTGCAACCTGAGTCTGGTGCTGGGCAAACCGCAATTGCCCGACTTCCCCACGCCTTTGGTTGACGGAGTGCGCATGAGCCCGGAGGACTACTTTCGCCATGCCTCGCATCTCGGCTTGCAAGAGCGCATGGCGCATCTGTACCCGGATGAAGCCCTGCGGGCGCAACAGATGCCTCGCTACCTGGAGCGCCTGGAATTTGAGCTAGAAACGATTATCAAAATGGGCTTTCCGGGCTATTTTTTGATTGTCGGCGACTTCATCAACTGGGCTAAAAGCAATGGCTGCCCGGTCGGGCCAGGGCGCGGTTCAGGCGCTGGTTCTTTGGTGGCCTATGCGCTCCAAATTACCGACCTGGACCCGCTGCGCTACAACCTGCTATTTGAGCGTTTTCTCAATCCCGAGCGGGTTTCCATGCCCGACTTTGATATTGACTTTTGCCAGACTAACCGCGACCGGGTGATTGATTACGTCAAAGAAAAGTACGGCAAGGCAGCAGTCAGCCAGATCGTTACGTTTGGCACCATGGCCGCGCGCGCCGCGATTCGCGATGTCGGGCGGGTGCTGGACTTGGGCTATAACTTTTGCGATGGCATTAGCAAACTGATTCCGAACAAGCCTGGCACTTCGGTGACGCTGCAATTGCCGCCACCCGCCGCCGAACGTAAAAAAGACGACAAAACCATTTATGCCAGCGAGGCCGAGCCGCTGCTGGCGCAACGCGAAGCACAGGAAGAGGACGTCAAAACCTTGCTGGAACTGGCGCGCAAGCTCGAAGGTCTGACGCGCAATGTTGGTATGCACGCCGGCGGCGTGCTGATTGCGCCAGGCAAGCTCACGGATTTTTGCCCGCTTTACCAGCAACCGGGTAGCGAATCAGCAGTGAGCCAGTTTGATAAAGACGACGTCGAGGCGATTGGCCTGGTGAAGTTTGACTTTTTGGGCCTGGCAACGCTGACGATTTTGGAAATCGCGCGCGACCTGATTCGGGCCCGCCACCGGGGCCAGGAACACTTCAATTACGAAGACTTGCCGCTGGATGACGAAGCGGTGTACCGCTTGTTTTCGGCAGGGCAGACCGAAGCGGTCTTCCAGTTTGAAAGCCGTGGCATGCAAGGCATGTTGCGCGACGCCAAGCCCACGCGACTGGAAGACCTGATTGCGCTGAACGCTTTGTACCGTCCCGGGCCTATGGACTTGATTCCCAGCTTCGTGGCGCGCAAGCATGGACGCGAGCAAGTGGAGTACCCGCATCCGCTGGTTGCCGAAATGCTGTCCGAGACCTACGGCATCATGGTCTACCAGGAGCAGGTGATGCAGACCGCGCAGATTTTGGGCGGCTACTCGCTGGGCGGCGCCGATATGTTGCGCCGGGCCATGGGCAAGAAAAAAGCCGAGGAAATGGCCGAGCACCGCGCCATCTTTCGCGCTGGTGCGGCCAAGAACGACATTGGCCAGGAAAAAGCTGACGAAATTTTTGACCTGATGGAGCGCTTTGCCGGCTACGGATTTAACAAATCGCATGCCGCCGCGTATTCGCTACTGGCCTACCACACGGCCTGGATCAAGGTGCATTACACCGCCGAGTTTTTCTGCGCCAATATGACGGTGGAGATGGACAACACCGACAAGCTCAAACTGTTGTTTGAAGACGCCGAGCGCTTAGGTCTGCAGTTTGAGCCGCCCAATATCAACCGGGGCGTGCACCGCTTCGAACCTATCTCCAACCGCGAAATACGCTACGGCCTGGGCGCTATCAAAGGCACGGGCCAGCAGGCTATCGAGGCCATCGTGGCGGCGCGCGAGGGGCGCGGTCCGACGGCAGAGCCCGGCCCATTTACCAGCTTGTTCGATTTTTGCCGCCGCGTCGAACGCAGCCGCATCAACAAGCGCTGTATCGAGGCGCTGATAAAAGCCGGTGCCTTCGACACCTTGGAGCTCAACCGCGCTTGTCTGTTGGCCTCGGTGGACCGAGCCTTCGAGTTTGCCGCAGCGGCCAGTGCCAATGTGCACCAAGTTGGGCTGTTTGACATGGACGACGGCGATGGCCATGGTTCGAGCACGCAGGAGCCCGACTTGGTGGCCGCGCTGCCCTGGGGCGTGAAGGAGCGTCTGACCCAAGAAAAAACCGCCATCGGCTTTTATTTGTCGGGTCATTTGTTTGACGAAGTGGCGCAGGAAGTGCGCCGTTTTGCCAAACGGCCGATTGAAGAATTACTGGAAACCCGCGAGCCGCAATTGCTGGCAGGCATCGTCACCGATATGCGCATCGTCAATGGCCAGCGCGGAAAATTGGCGCTGTTCAAACTGGACGATAAATCCGGGGCTATCGAAGCGCGCGTTGACGAAGCGCTAATCAATACCCACAAACACTGGTTCAAGGAAGACGCACTGGTTATTGCCATGGGCAAAGTGCAGGCCGATCGCTTTTCGGGCGGCATGCAATTGACAATTACGCAGATGTGGGATTTGGAGCAAGCCCGCTGCCGCTTTGGCCGTTATTTGCGCGTGGTCGTAAAAGCCGACGGGCGCCCGCCCGATGTGGCGCAGTTGCTGCGCGAGTTTCCGGCGCAGCGCGAAATGAGCGAACAGGGCGAATTGGTGCGCGGCCTGGCGGTGCGCTTGGTGCTGCATTGCCCGCCGCCTTCGGATTCGGTATCTGAACCGGCGGAGGGCGCTTGCGCCGAAGTGCAATTGGGCGATGCCGCCCGTTTTTATCCCAGCGATGCCGCGCTGGCCCGCTGGCGCGCCCATGCCGACCAAGGCCGGGCCGTCGTGGCCTACGAATAAGCGTCGCCTTCAACCGTTCGTGAATCTAAATGAGATACACTCTCATTTAGATTAAGCACCTCCCTTGTCGTCATTGCATGCCTGACTCCGACACCTCTTGTTTACTGTCCGAATTGCCCAGCGGCGCCCAAGCCGTGGTGGCGCGGGTACGTGGCGGGGGTGACTCCCAGCATGTGCATACGGCGCGTCGGCTGGGCGAGTTAGGCTTTATCCCTGGCGAGCCCGTGCGATTGCTGCGTCGGGGTCCTGGCGGACGCGAGCCCTTGGCGGTGCAAATTGGCGATACCCAGTTTGCCCTGCGCTTGCTGGAAGCGCGCTGTATCGAAGTAAATCCGCTTTAAAGCTCGCAATGCAAGCTGCCATGGCCCCGCATCCTGCTGCACGCGGCACGCCTTGGACCGTGGCGCTGGTGGGCAACCCCAATTGCGGCAAAACGGCTTTGTTTAACTTGCTGACCGGTGCGCGCCAAAAGGTGGCTAACTACGCCGGTGTCACCGTCGAGCGCAAAGAGGGGCAGGCCCGCTTAGCCGATGGCACCCCAATCGCCGTCCTGGACTTGCCTGGCGCCTACAGCCTGACACCGGCCACCCCCGACGAGCAGGTCATGCGCGATGTGCTCTTGGGCGCGCGTGCTGGCGAAGCGCTACCCGACGTGCTGGTCGCCGTGGTCGATGCCACCAATATGCGCATGAATTTGCGCTTGGTGCTCGAGCTCAAAGCCCTGGGGCGGCCACTGATCTTGGCCCTCAATATGGCCGATGTGGCCCGCGCCAACGGCCTGGCGATAGACGTGGCCCGCCTGCAACTCGAGCTGGGCTGCCCGGTGGTGGAAACCGTCGCGGTGCGGGCCCAAGGCCATGCGGCTTTGTTGTCGCAACTGCAGTCCTTGCTGCATTCCTTGTCGGCGGCCAAGCCCGCAGCGGCAATCGACTTAGCGGCCAAGGCAGCGCACAGCGCATCGGGCAGCACAGGGGGACCTAGCGTCACCGAACTGCAGCGCGAAGTGCGGCGCATTCTGGCACTGGTGGCGCCCCTCGCACCGCAGCGCGCGCGTTTTCAGCACCGGCTTGATGCGGTGCTGATGCACCCGGTGGCAGGCCTGTTGGTGCTGGCAGCGGTCTTGTTTTTGATATTCCAGGCGGTGTTTTCTTGGGCGGCAGTGCCTATGGATGTGATCAAGCAGGCCATGGCTGCGGTGGGCGACTGGACGCTGGCCTCCATGCCAGAAGGGCCGCTGCGCAGCTTGCTGGTCGATGGGGTGATTGCCGGTGTGGGCGGTGTGCTGGTCTTCTT
>CANFVA010000148.1 GCA_947450255.1 Comamonadaceae bacterium | reverse complement strand
GCAGCGATGGCACCCAGGAAGTCATCATCAAGCATGTTTACATCGAGCGGCGCATGATTCCGCTCAACATCTATTTGCAGGAAGCCTTTGATGCCGGTGGTGCCGATGCATCCAACACCTCGCCCAACGCCGAGCGCGCACGCGGGCAGATTGCGCGCGGCGTGGTGGAGTACGGCAATGCCATCAAAGACCTGGTAGCGGCCAACATTTTCCCCGGCGATATGTTGTGGAAAAACTTCGGCATCACGCGCCATGGCAAGGTGGTGTTTTATGACTACGATGAAATCGAGTACATCACCGATTGCAACTTCCGCCGTGTGCCACCCCCGCGTAACGAAGAGGACGAAATGTCTGGCGAGACCTGGTACAGCGTAGGTCCCAAAGACGTCTTCCCCGAAACTTTTACGCCATTTTTATTGGGCAACCCGGCCGTGCGCAAAGTGTTTATGGAGCACCATGCCGACTTGCTGGAGGCGGACTTTTGGCAGGGCCACAAAGATCGCATCGCCCAAGGCTATGTACACGACGTATTTCCCTATGACCGGGAAAAACGCTTTGAAACCGATTGATGTTGAACCCCGCTATCTGAAGGAGCACTACCATGCAAGACCCTATCGTCATTGTCAGCGCCGCCCGCACCCCCATGGGGAGTTTTCAGGGCGACTTTTCTAGCCTTGCCGCGCATGACTTGGGCGGCGCCGCGATCCGCGCTGCCGTGAAGCGCGCAGGCATTGCGCCTGATGCGGTAGGCGAAGTCTTGTTTGGCAATTGCCTGATGGCCGGCCAGGGCCAGGCCCCGGCGCGCCAGGCGGCCTTTAAAGGCGGCTTACCGCAAAGCGCGGGCGCCGTCACCTTGTCCAAAATGTGTGGCTCGGGCATGCGCGCAGCCATGTTCGCCCACGATATGCTGGCTGCGCATAGCCAGGACGTGCTGGTGGCCGGTGGCATGGAGAGCATGACCAATGCGCCCTACCTATTGCTCAAAGGCCGAGGCGGTTACCGCATGGGTCACGACAAGGTCTATGACCACATGATGCTTGACGGCCTGGAAGACGCTTACGAAGCCGGCCGCAGCATGGGCACCTTTGGCGAAGACTGCGCCGCCAAATACAGCTTCACCCGCGCCGAGCAAGACGCATTTGCCACCGCCAGCGTGCAGCGCGCGCAAGCGGCCATTGCCAGTGGCGCCTTTGCTACCGAAATCACGCCGGTCACCGTCAAAGACCGCAGCGGCGAGCGCGTGGTCAGCATGGACGAAGGCCCGGGCAAGATCAAGCTGGACAAAATCCCCGGCCTCAAGCCCGCGTTCAAAAAAGACGGCACGATTACCGCCGCCTCCAGCTCGTCGATCAACGACGGCGCAGCCGCCATGGTCTTGATGCGCGCCAGCACCGCAGCGCAATGGGACTGTAAACCCCTGGCCCGCATCGTCAGCCACGGCACCCACGCGCAAGCGCCCGAGTGGTTTGCCACCGCACCCTTGGGCGCCACGCAAAAAGCCTTGGCCAAAGCCGGCTGGGCCGTGGGCGATGTGGACTTGTGGGAAGTCAACGAAGCCTTTGCTGTCGTGCCCATGGCGCTGATGAAAGAGCTGGGCATCGCGCACGACAAAGTCAACGTCAACGGCGGCGCCTGCGCCTTGGGCCACCCGATTGGCGCATCGGGCGCACGCATCATGGTGACGCTGTTGCATGCGCTAAAGGCGCGGGGCCTAAAGCGCGGGCTGGCGACGCTGTGCATTGGCGGCGGTGAGGCGACTGCGGTGGCTGTGGAAATGCTCTAAGGTCCACCATGCTCCTCACCCCCGACCAGGAAGCCATTCGCGATGCGGTGCGCGAATTTGCGCAAAACGAACTATGGCCTAACGCCTCGCGTTGGGACAAGGAACATACCTTTCCCAAAGACGCGCACAAGGGCCTGGCGGCGCTGGGCGCGTATGGCATTTGCGTGCCTGAGGAATACGGCGGCGTGGAGCTCGATTACCTGACGCTGGCTTTGGTACTGGAAGAGATCGCCGCTGGCGACGGCGGCACCAGCACCGTGATCAGCGTGACCAATTGCCCGGTCAATGCCATCTTGATGCGCTATGGCAATGCCGCGCAAAAGCAGCAGTGGCTCACGCCTTTGGCGTGCGGCGAAATGCTCGGCGCGTTTTGCTTGACCGAGCCGCATGTGGGCTCGGACGCTTCCAGCCTGCGCACCACGGCAGCGCGCGAAGGCGATACCTATGTGCTCAATGGCGTGAAGCAATTCATCACCAGCGGCAAGAATGCAGATGTAGCGATCGTGGTTGCCGTCACCGACAAAGGCGCGGGCAAAAAAGGCATGAGCGCGTTTTTGGTGCCTACCACTGCGCCCGGCTATGTGGTGGCGCGGCTGGAAGACAAGCTGGGCCAGCACAGCAGCGACACCGCGCAAATCAATTTTGACAACTGCCGCATCCCGGCGGACAACTTGATCGGCAAAGAGGGCGAGGGCTATGGCATCGCCTTGGGTGGCCTGGAGGGCGGGCGCATCGGCATCGCGGCGCAAAGCGTGGGCATGGCGCGCAGCGCATTTGAAGTGGCGCTGGCGTATTCCAAAGACCGGCAGAGTTTTGGAGCGCCCATCTTTAACCACCAGGCGGTGGGCTTTCGGCTGGCGGAGTGTGCAACGCAGTTAGAGGCAGCGCGCCAATTGATATGGCACGCAGCGGCCTTGCGCGATGCCGGCCGGCCATGCCTGAAAGAAGCGGCCATGGCCAAATTATTCGCCAGCGAGATAGCCGAAAAAGTATGTACTGTGGCCATTCAAACCCTGGGCGGCTATGGCTATGTGAGCGACTTCCCGGTGGAGCGCATTTATCGTGATGTGCGCGTCTGCCAGATATACGAAGGCACCAGCGATGTGCAAAAAATCATCATCCAACGCGCCCTGGCGTGAACCCACAACACAAGGAGACAGCATGCCGATTACCAAAGGATTCCGCCAACTCGTCGATGAGGCCAACGCCTGCATCACCACCTATTCAGTGACGCAAGTGCGCGAGCGCCTGGCCGACGGGCGTATGCAATTGGTGGACATTCGCGACATCCGCGAAGCCGAGCGCGAAGGCACCATCGAAGGCGCGGTGCTGGCGCCGCGCGGCATGCTGGAGTTTTGGGTGGACCCGGCCTCGCCCTACTTCAAACCGGTGTTTGGCGACGAGGCCAAAGAGTATGTGCTGTTTTGCGCCGCCAGCTGGCGCAGCGCATTGGCTACCAAAGCCTTGCAAGAAATGGGCATGAAAAACGTCGCGCATATTGACGGCGGCTTTGCCGCCTGGGTGAAAGACGGTGCGCCAGTGCAAAGCTGGGAAGCCCACAAAGCGCAAGCCAAGGCCGCCAAAGGCGGATGAGCCTAGGCCCATTGGCTTTGCAAGGCGACGCGCCCTGCCCGTGTGCGCGGGCCGGCACGCATGGAAAGCCGCTTCGTTTTTCCGCCTGTTGCGGGCGGTATCTCGAAGGTGAAACACCCGCACTTGATGCCCAAAGCCTGATGCGCTCGCGCTACAGCGCTTTTGTCCTGCAGCGCGAAGCCTATTTGCTTGGTACCTGGCACGCCAGCACCCGCCCCGCACAAGTGGGCTTTGACACCACGGGCAAGTGGCTGGGCTTGGAGGTGCGCAAAGCGCTAGTCCGCAGCCCAACCGACGCCGAAGTGGAATTTATCGCCCGCTTCAAACCGCAAGGCGCCAGCGCCTGGCGACTGCACGAGCGCAGCCGTTTTGTGCAGCAAGAGGGGCGCTGGTGGTATGTGGTTGGGGTGCAACTGGCTTGAGGCCCCGGGCCTTGCATCGATTTCGATATAGAGCAAAGCAGTTCGCTTTACTTGGCGTTAGGCTAGCGCATTCCTGATTCCAGACATGAAGTCACCGCCATGCCGCAAACTACCCCCGCCCTCGCCCACCTCAAAGTCTTAGACCTCTCGCGGGTGCTCGCCGGCCCCTGGTGTACCCAGATGCTGGCAGACATGGGCGCTGATGTCATCAAAATCGAAAAGCCCGGCGAGGGTGACGACACGCGCCACTGGGGCCCGCCTTTTTTGAAAGATGCCCAAGGCCAGGACACCGTACATGCCAGCTATTTCACCGCCTGCAACCGTAACAAACGCTCAATCGCGATTGATATCGGAAAGCCCGAAGGCCAGGCTTTGATCAAACAGCTCGCGCAGCAATGCGACATCCTGGTGGAAAACTTCAAGGTCGGCGGCCTGGCGCATTACGGCCTGGACTACGCCAGCGTGCATGCGCTCAATCCGCGCTTGGTGTATTGCTCGATCACCGGCTTTGGCCAAACCGGCCCCTACGCCGAGCGCGCCGGGTACGACCTGATGATCCAGGCCATGAGCGGCATGATGAGCATCACCGGCAAACCCGAGGGCACGCCCGGCGGTACACCGCAGCGTGTGGGCGTGGCGCTGACCGATGTGTTCACTGGCGTCTATGCATTTGGCGCCATCTTGGCGGCCATCGAGGTGCGCCATCGCACCGGGCAAGGCCAACACATCGATATGAGCTTGCTCGATGTCGGCATGGCCATACTGGCCAACCAGGCGGCGGGCTTTTTGAATACCGGGCAGACGCCTAAACGCCAGGGCAACAGCCACCCCAGCCTGGTGCCTTACCGCGACTTTGAGACCCAAGACAGCGCCATGCTGTTGGCCATTGGTAACGACGGCCAGTTCGTGCGCTTTTGTTCCGTGGCGGGCCATCCTGAATGGGCTGCCGATCCGCGCTTTCACACCAACACCGAAAGGGTGCGCCACCGCGACACCCTCGAAGCGCTAATGCAGGCCGTGACCCGTACCCGCACGACCGCGCAATGGATAGCCGACCTAGAGCACCATGCCGTGCCCTGCGGCCCTATCAACTCGGTGGCCGAGGCCTTTGCCGACGCCCAGGTGCAGGCTCGTGGCCTGGCCGTCACCCAGCCCACCAGCGATGCCGTCCAAGCCGCCACCGCCGTAGCTTCCATTAGCTCGGTCGCCAGTCCCCTGCGCCTGGCCGACAACCCGCCGGTGTTGCGCCGCGCGCCGCCAGCCCTGGGCGAACACACTGACGAGCTGCTGCGCGAGTGGGGCCTGGACGCCGCTGCTATCGCCCACTTGCGCTCGCAGGGGCTTGTTGGGTAAGATTCTTACTTTCAAAAGTAAGAGTAAACCATGAAAATTACCAGCAAAGGGCAGGTCACGATTCCGCAGGCGGTGCGGGAAAAAGCCGGTCTGCACCCCCACAGCGAAGT
>CANFVA010000147.1 GCA_947450255.1 Comamonadaceae bacterium | reverse complement strand
GCGTCCTTGCTCTTGATTGTTTTTTCGGTGGGTGTGGGCATCGGTGCGCTGCTGTGCGAAAGCCTCAGCCGCAAAGGCGCTGGCCTGGGGCTGGGCCTGGTGCCGCTGGGCGCGGCGGGTATGAGCGTGTTTGCGGTGGATTTGTATTTCGCGTCCCATACTTTGGCACCCTCGGCTTTGATGGGCGTCAGCGCTTTCATGGCTCAAAGCGCGCACTGGCGCGTCATGGCCGATTTGTTTTTTATGAGCTTGTTCAACGGCCTGTTTAGCGTGCCTATGTACGCGCTCATCCAGCAGCGCAGCCAAGTCACGCACCGGGCGCGCATTATTGCGGCCAACAATATTCTCAATGCCTTGTTCATGGTGGTCAGTTCGCTGCTGGCCGGGGCCTTGTTGGGCGCGGGCCTGACGGTGCCCGATGTGTTTTTGCTCACCGGCCTTGTAAATGCCCTGGTCGCGACCTATGTATGTGTCAAGGTGCCCGCCTATGTGCGCGACTTGCGCACCATGCTGGGCCGGGCCTCCTAGGCCTTCAATTAAACGGATAGGTAGATATGCGCTGGTTGCTTCGTGTTTTTTTGCTGCTACTCGGCCTGGGCTTTATGCTGGCCTTGCTGTGCATGGCCGCGCTGATGTTTGCCTTCTCGCTGCTGCGCTGGCTGTTTACCGGGCGCAAACCGCAGTTGGTTGTGGTGATGGACAGCTACAAAAAATGGCAGCGAAGTGCGCCCTGGGCTGCGCGGCCAGCGGCCAGCGACGACATCATCGACGTGCCCAGTCGCGATATTGAGTCCCATCCAACGCGCTTGCCGCCGGTGGACAAAAACGATTGAAGGGGGGTGGCTTGTGCCTAAGCCACCAGGTCGCTGCGAAGGGACTTAGAACCCGTCACCCTGCAAAGGCATAGGCTGCAAATCCGGCCCCACTGCGCGCCGCTCGTCAAACACAAAGCAGCCGCCGTTGTAGTGCTTGCCATCGGTTTCCTCAAAGTATTTGAGGATGCCGCCTTCGAGCTGATAGACATGCTCCAGCCCTTCCTCGCGCATCAAGATGGCGGCTTTTTCGCAGCGAATGCCACCGGTGCAAAAACTCACCACGGTTTTGTCTTGCAGCGATGCTTTGTGCGCCCGAAAGGCCTCGGGGAATTCGGTGAACTTGTGGATGCGCCAATCCAGCGCGCCGCTGAAAGTGCCCTCGTCCACCTCAAAGGCATTGCGCGTGTCCAGCGTGATCACCGGGCGACCCGCATCGTCCACGCCAGCCTCCAGCCAGCGCCGCACCGTGGCCGCACTGACCGCTGGCGCGCGGCCCGCCGCTGGTTGAATGGCCGGGTGGTTCATGCGGATGATTTCATTTTTCACCTTGACCAGCATCTTCTTGAAAGGCTGCTCTTCAGACCAACTCTCTTTGGGCGCCAGCGGCGCAAAGCGTTCGTCGCTTTGCAGCTGCTCCACAAAGCTGCGCACCTGCTCGGCCTGCCCGGCCAGAAACATATTGATGCCCTCATGGGCCAGCAATACCGTGCCCTTTAGCTGCAAGCCCAGCGCGCGGCTATGCAATATGTCCCGAAGCGCCGCCGCATCGGGCAGGGGCGTGAACAGATAGGCAGAGATATTGAGGATGCTGGGCATGGGGCTGGTGTGCAGGCGCTGAGTGCGTGTGTTGAGCCTGTATTTTCGATCATGTGCGCGATGGCTCGGTCAGGCGTCCGGTTCAGCCTGTGGATTTGCGCGGCGCAGCCAATCCAGCGGGTTGACATTAGAAACTAGCAAGCAAGCCAGCACAATCAATCCACCGCCTGCGGCCATGGCCAGGCTGGTGGCTTCGCCCAATAGCAGTACGGACCACAGCACGCCAAAGCCGGTGCTCATGAAGTTGGCCGTCATCGACGCCATGGGCGGCACGTGTTGCATGATGCGCATAAACATCCAATAGGCCAGGCCCGAGGTCGCGATACCCAGCACGCTGACAGCGGCCAAAGCGCTCGGCGTGAAATGCGCGTTCGGAAAATCATGCACCGCGCCGGGCAGCAGCATGAGCACCGAGGCCGCATGCATACCAGCGGTAATGGACAGCGGCTCCATGCGCGTGGTGGCGCGCTTGAGGTAGGGCGTGGCGATGCCCGATAAGGCGGCTGCGCCCACACAAGTGAGCGCCGAGAGCATGAGTTGCGCGCTGGGGTGTACCGGGCCCAGGCGCACCACGAGCGCGGCGCCAGCCAGCCCAAGCAGGCAACCGGCCAGCTTGCCGCGCGTCAGCGCTTCCTCACCCAGCCAGGCGGATGCAAATGCGCCGAACAGCACCGAGGTAACCGACAGCAGCGCACCATAACCACCGGGCAAAAACAAGGCCGCTTGCGAATACAAGGTGTGCGGCCCGGCCACGGCCAGAAAGCCGATGAACATCAATTCCTTCCAATGCTCGGTGGGCCAGCGGTGCTTGAGCGCGCGCATGATGCCCGCCAGCATCAAGGTGCCCAGAGTCATGCGCAGCCAGGGCGAAAAATTCGGCCCCAGTTGCGGTGCCGAAATACGGGTCAGGATGAAGGAGGCGCCCCATAGCGCGGAAAGGCAAGCCAGTTGTAAGAGGTATTTGGCTTGCATGGCGCTTGTTCAGGCCGGGCTCATCGCCAATTAGGCCGTCTGTGCACGCAAACTTTCCAGCGCTTCGTCCAGCGCTTGCGGATCACTCACGCTGGCGATAAATGGCTTGCAAGCGGGCAGGGCGCTAGCGCCGCCCGCCTTAAGCTGGCCCATCACTTGCGCCGCCTCTTTGGGGTTGGCAAAGCCGGAGCTTTGCAGCAGCAGTGCGCCTTTGGCATCGAGCAGCTTGAAGTAAAACTGCCCGTCACCCTCGCGGTATTGCTTGAAAGCGGCGCTGGCGGTTTTGGCCGTTTTAGCAGGGCCGTCAGCGCTTTGCGCGGCCAAGCTGCGCAAGCCCACGGCCTGGCGCAGCCGCGCCATAAAGGGCGTGGCTACGGCGCGTGCTTTGATGGCGCCTTGCAGCAGCAGGGCTTCCACTTCTTGCGGATGCTCCATTAGGTGTTGGTAGCGGGCACGCATGGGCGCAATCTCTTGGTCTATGCGCGCATGCAGCCTTTCTTTGGCAGCGGCCCAGCTGATACCTTGGGCAAATTCTTGCGCAAACGCGGCGGTTTCCTCAGGGCTGGCAAAGGCCTGGTAAATCTGGAATAGAGCTGAACCTTCGGTGTCCTTGGGCTCGCCTGGCGCGCGCGAATCGGTCTTGATGTTGGCGATCAGTCTTTGCAACTGCGCGCTGCTGGCAAACAGGGGGATGGTGTTGTCGTAGCTCTTGCTCATCTTGCGGCCATCCAGGCCCGGCAAGGTGGCTACGCTTTCTTCAATGGCCGCTTGCGGCGCCACAAAATGTTCGCCATAGCGGTGGTTAAAACTATGCGCCATGTCGCGCGCCATTTCGATGTGCTGCACCTGGTCGCGCCCCACCGGCACATGGTGGGCGTTGAACATCAAAATGTCCGCCCCCATCAGCACCGGGTACATAAACAGGCCAGCGCTCACGTCCGTGTCCGGGTCGGTGCCAGCGGCGGTGTTTTTGTCCACTGAGGCTTTGTAGGCATGGGCGCGGTTGAGAATGCCTTTGCCGGTCACGCAGGTCAAAAACCAGGTGAGCTCGGGAATCTCGGGGATATCCGACTGGCGGTAAAACACCACGCGCTCGGGGTCCAGACCCGCCGCTAGCCAACTTGCGGCTATCTCCAAGGTAGAGCGCTGGATGCGCGCCGGCTCGTCAATTTTGATGAGCGCGTGGTAGTCCGCTAAAAAGTAATAACTCTCCACGCCGGGCCGCAAGCTCGCTTGCACGGCGGGGCGGATGGAGCCTACGTAGTTGCCCAAATGCGGTGTGCCCGAGGTGGTGATGCCGGTTAAAAAACGAACAGTACTCATGGTGCTTTAGTCAACAAGGCCAAACAAATCAAACCGGTGCTGCGCCGCTGAGCAGCAGGGCGCGTAAGGGGCTGAGCAGCAAGTCCAGGGCTTCAAAGCTCAGGCCCATCAATGGCAGCATCCAAAAGGTGTTGATCACCTTGGTGAGCACCAGCGCCATCACAATAAAAAAGCCCCAGGGCTCCACGCGCGACAACCAATACGCCTGGCGCATGGGCAACAAACCCACCAAAATGCGCCCGCCATCGAGCGGCGGCAGCGGGAACAAATTAAACACACACATCACCACATTGACCAGCACGCCGCCCTGGCACATTTTTAGTAAAAAAAGTTCGCTGACGCCAGCGCCTTGCAATACGAAAAGGCCCGCGCCCCAAAGCACCGCTTGCGCAAAATTAATCGCCGGACCGGCCAGCGCCACCCAGACCATATCGCGCTTGGGGTGGCGCAGCCGCCCAAAATTGACCGGCACCGGTTTGGCATAGCCAAACAAAAAAGCGCCCGAGGTGCTGAAGTACAGCAAGAGCGGTAGCACGATGGTGCCCACCGGGTCTATGTGCTTCATGGGATTGAGCGAGACGCGGCCCAGCATCCACGCGGTGTGGTCGCCAAAGTAGCGCGCCGCGTAGCCGTGCGCCGCTTCATGCAGGGTGATGGAAAAAATCACCGGTATCGCATAGAGGCTGACGGTTTGAATCAGGTTTGCAATGTCCACGTGCGGGCTTTCAATGATTAAGGCTTGCAGGCATTCGGGCTCTCACGCATTACAGACCCAGCCGGGCAAGGTCACCGCGACCCTGGCGGACCACTTCGGCATCGCCCGTGCTCAGGTCTATCACGGTGGTGGGCTCTAGGGCGCAAGCGCCGGCGTCGATCACGCCGTCTATCTGGTGCTCATAGCGTTCGCGGATGTCGGTGGCATCGTTTAGCGCCTGGCTCTCGCCCGGTGGTATCAAAGTGGTGGCCAGTAAAGGCGCGCCGTGCAGCTCTAGCAGGGCTTGCAGGCAAGCATGCTCGGGCAGGCGCAGGCCAATGGTTTTGCGCGAGGGGTGGCTCAGGCGGCGCGGTACTTCTTTGCTGGCTTCTAGGATGAAAGTAAACGGGCCGGGCGTGGCCGATTTGAGCAGCCGAAACTGCCGGTTGTCCACGCGGGCGTAATTGGCCAGCTCGCTCAGGTCGCGGCACAAAAGCGTCAGATGGTGCTTGTCGTCCACGCCACGTATCTGGCGCAGCCGGTCGGCGGCGGCTTTGTCGTCTAAGTGGCAGACCAGCGCGTAGCTCGAATCGGTGGGCACCGCCAGCACGCCGCCTTTTTGCAGCAAGGCCACCGCTTGCTTGAGCAGGCG
>CANFVA010000146.1 GCA_947450255.1 Comamonadaceae bacterium | reverse complement strand
GCCACAAATGGTGCGCTACGCCCTGCCCGGCTTTACCAATAACTGGCTGGTGCTGATCAAGTCCACCGCGCTGGTCAGCCTGATCGGTTTGCAGGAAATGACCTATTTGTCCAAACAAGCCAGTGCGGCCACGCGCTCGCCGTTTGCGTTTTTCCTGTTCACGGCGGCGCTGTTTTTGGTGTTTACCATTGCGTCCTTGTGGGTGCTGCGCAAGGCTAATGACCATTACAGCCTAGGCACGCGACGTGCGCAGTTGCAATAAGACTGCCATGCCACGTGTCCGCACCACCAACCGGAGCCCCGCGCCATGAAGTGGGACGTGATTTTTCAGCCCCAAAACCTGGCGCTCTACGGGCAAGGCATTGTGACCACGCTGCACCTGCTGCTAGCCAGTCTGGCGATTGGCGCGGTGCTGGCACTGGTGTTTGCGCTGGCGCTGACCAGCCGCTGGCGGGTGCTGCGCGCGGTGGTGGGCGCTTACACGTATGTGGTGCGTGGCACGCCGCTTTTAATTCAGGTGTACCTGATCTATTACGGCCTGGGCCAGCTGGAGTGGATTCAGGCGCGCTGGGACGACATCTGGCCCTGGACCTATTTCAAGGAGCCGTTTTTTTGCGCGCTGCTGGCCTTTAGCCTGAACACCGCCGGTTACACCGCCGAGATGCTGGCCGGCGCCATCCGCGAGACCAGCGCGGGCGAAATCGAAGCGGCGCAGGCCTACGGCATGGGCTCGGTGGCGATTTTGTGGCGCATTGTGCTGCCGAGCGCCATGCGGCGCACCCTGCCCGCTTATAGCAATGAAGTGGTGATGATGCTGCAAAGCACCAGCCTGGCCAGCGCCGTGCCCAGCATGCTGGACGTGACCTCGGCAGCCAGCCGGGTGTATTCCAAGTTTTACCTGCCGTTTGAGGCGTTTTTATTTGCCGCTGGCATTTATCTGGTTGCCACCTTCGCGCTGGTAGGGATTTTCCGGCTGGCGGAGCGGCATTTTCTGGCGTATCTTGGGCCGCAAAAGACCTAAACCCACGCTATGCAACGCCACGACCACCCGCTTTTATCGCCCAGCCTTGGCGTGCACAAAACGCTCACCAGCTTTCACTTCGGCCAGCAGGGCGCGGGGCCTAAGGTGTACATCCAAGCCAGCCTGCACGCCGAAGAGCTGCCGGGCATGCTCGCGGCTTACCACTTGCGTCCGCTGCTAGAGCGTCTGGATGCAGCGGGGCAAATCCAGGGCCATATCGTGCTGGTGCCTATGGCCAACCCGATTGGGTCCGCGCAGCGCGTGCAGCACAAACCAGCGGGCCGCTTTGAACTAGACAGCGCCGAAAACTTCAACCGCTACTACCCGGACTTTGCGCAGCATATTGCCGATGAGGTGTTACCCGCGCTCGGCCACGATGCGGCAAGCAACGTGGCCCTGGTGCGCCAGGCCATGGGGCGCTATCTGGCGCAGTGGACACCCAAAACCGAATTGCAAAGCCTGCGCCGCAATTTGCTACAACTGTCGTTTGATGCGGACTATGTGCTGGACCTGCATTGCGACTGTGAAGCGGTGATGCACTTTTATTGCGAAGAAGCCTGCTGGAGCGCCCTGGAACCGCTGGCCCACTACCTGCAAAGCCGGGCGATTTTGTTGGCCAAAAACTCAGGCAGCAGCCCGTTTGATGAATGTTTGTCAGGCGTATGGTGGCGCCTGGCCGAGATGATCGCGGCGCGCGGCCTGGATGCGCCGCTGCCACAAAGCTGCCACAGCACCACCATAGAGCTGCGTGGGGAGGCCGAGGTGCAGCACGCGCTGGCGGCGCAAGATGCCGCTGCAATTACCCACTTTTTGCGCCACCTGGGCGTGCTGCGCGATGCGCCCGCAGCGCCTGTGCCTCCGCCCTCCTGCCAAGCTACGCCCCTGGCCGGATCAGAAACTTTGTATGCAAGTACACCCGGCATGGTGGTATTTGCGGCCCAGCCCGGCGAAACGCTAAAAGCCGGTGAGTTGGTAGCCGAACTGATAGACCCCATTGCCCACGTCAGTACGCGCGTATGCGCCGGCGTCGATGGCGTGCTCTACGCCCGCATCCGTGACCGTTATGTCACGGCGGGCTGCGAATTGGCAAAGATTGCTGGCGCCAAAGCTTTCAAAACCGGCGAACTGCTAGGCGCCTGAGTCCACACCCAGCTGCCTCACCCATTTGACCCTTAGCCCTATGAACGCCGTTACCCGCAAACTGCAAATCGAAGATATTCATAAGCGCTTTGGCAGCAACGAGGTGCTGCGCGGCGTGTCGCTGTCGGCGGATGCGGGCGATGTAATTGCCATCATCGGCAGCTCAGGCTCGGGCAAAAGCACGCTGCTACGCTGCATCAATATGCTGGAGCGACCCAACGCTGGGCGCATTACCGTGGCGGGCGAAGCACTGGCGCTGGTGCCGGACAAAAACGGCGAACTCATGGCGCAGGACCCAAAGCAGCTGCAACGCCTGCGCACCAAGCTGGCCATGGTGTTTCAGCATTTCAATTTGTGGGCGCATATGACGGTGCTGCAAAACATCATCGAGGCGCCGGTACATGTGCTGGGCATCAGCCGCCCGCAAGCGGTGGAGACGGCGCGCAAGTATTTGCAGCGCGTGGACCTGCAAGGCATGGAAGACCGCTACCCCTCGCACCTGAGCGGTGGCCAGCAGCAGCGCGTGGCGATTGCGCGGGCGCTGGCGGTGGAGCCCGAAGTGATGCTGTTTGACGAACCCACCAGCGCGCTGGACCCGGAACTGGTGACCGAAGTGCTGCGCGTGATGCAAACCCTGGCCCAGGAAGGCCGCACCATGGTGGTGGTAACCCATGAAATGGGCTTTGCCCGCGAGGTGGCCAACCAACTGATCTTTTTGCACAAAGGGCAAATCGAGGAACAAGGCCTGCCGCGCGAGGTGCTGGCCAACCCGAAAAGCGAGCGGCTTGCGCAGTTTTTGTCAGGTAGTTTGAAGTAACTGCGGCAGACTGTCCGGTGGGCTGGGAGACCAGCGTAGACACTTATGCAACGTCATAGGCTTTACATTTATCGGGGTGATGGTGTTTGGATCACGGTAGTGGCAGTCAATACTTGCATATAAGGACGCGTTCGCCTTTCCGCAAAGCCGTCGATCAGCATGCCAACTCCCGCAAAGAAAACCAATGCAATTCCTATGCCTTGATAAAAATCGGAAGTCCCTGCAAATCGCAGCGCCAAACCGGCTACGCCAAACACCGCCCAGATAGCCAAATAAACCGGCCATGCCTTGTTGACTTGCATCATCCGCTGTGTCTCCGCCAGGACGCCGACCTGCGTATCTGCATGCATCACCTGCTGGATTCCAGTGAGTTGTGCGGGTGTACGAAAACCCACCACAGACCCCACCGTGCTCAACAGCAACCCTAAGGTCAAAAATGGGATGGCTACCCCTTTTGCAAAGCTACTAGGGGTATCGGTTAGGAGCCAGGTGCCAAACAACATACTCATTAGCCCCAAAGGGATAATGAAAACCAAGGCTTCCAGTTTTTCACCTTGGAAGTAAATCTGGGTAGCCTCTAACAACTCCATGTGCTGTGGGTTACGAATCACGTAAAGCTCCTTGAACCGGTTGACGCGTAAATCTTAATTCAACACCTCACATGATGGATTTGGCAGGCGCTGAACCGGGTTTTAGGCCACACTGGCCAGCTAACTGTGCTTAAAGGTATTCTGAACCTGCGCTGTAGCCTAGCGCCGTCGGCCCTGCTGATTGAGAAAATCTTGCTATACTCGCCGACTAGCAAAACGTGGGATTTACCTCATAAAGGTAGCATCCGCCAGCACGATTCTTGCTCGAAAGCCGATCATATTCCTCAATAGCTCAGTCGGTAGAGCGCCGGACTGTTAAGTCCGCAGAAATACAAAAATACCCGTTTTTAATATTAAAAATACTTTGTAAATCAAGTATTTACAGGGCGCTTTTTAAGTGAATTTTCAATTACACGGTTATTACACGAATACACCGTTGGTCTCTCATATTGTGGAAAGTTGCAATATGCAACAAATTGAGTGAACCGAGTGAAAACTTTTGCACCTGCTGACGCTGCTAAACGGAGTCGAACTTTTCACTTTGAGCGTCCGTTGACAACGCCGTTTTGTTGATCAACTCCTCGCAATCACCAGCGCTTCACAAGTCCGTTCACTTTGGCGGGACTCTCCTGCTGTTCGGTTGCCCAATCACCTGAATCGAAACTAAATTTATGTGATCGCCTGGCTCGGCTCTGCGGAGCACCAACGAGTAGCACCATTGATACCCTTCGCCACTTTTGGGGAATCACATGACAAACGACATTCAACTAGCACCCGGCACTTTTCTGACTAAAAAGCTCATAAGCCGCGTCACCATCGCAGGTATCGACTTCGACGAAAAATTTCTATCTGAGCTTGTCATAAAGCATCTCAAAGAATTTAAGGCTAAAACAAGACCAAAGTTCTCAGACGCCTATGGCATCTACATGGCGGAGAATCCTTCTGCCAAGCGGCGCAAGTTCAAGCTTAATGCCAGGCAGTATTTCAACGAGTTCACCGGACAGATGGGCGATCTGTACCTCGACGAATTGCGCCACATCCATATCACCCAATACCGTGACCATCTACTAGCGCGTGGGTTGCACCCAAACAGCGTTCGCAAGCACAACAATATCCTCAACGCCATGATCAATATGGCGTTCAAGCATCTGGATATTGACAAGTTAAGTCCGTTTCGGAACCTACAGATACGCGGCGAAGGCGAAAACACTCGTCCGATTCCAAAAATCACCAATGAGCTAATGCTGGATATCAAGCAATACCTACTAAGCCGCCCCACTCCCGCCAAGCTCATTGGACTGATTCAACTCAATACCGGCTTGAGAATTTCAGAGCCTGCGCTGGCAAGGCTTGAGGATCTGGTTTTGGACCATGAGATTCCCCATATTTGGGTCCGAAAAAACGCATTATCCGATCGAAAAACAAAGGCTAGCATCCGTGCAGTGCCCTTGCTGGGCGTATCCCTTGATGCAGCCAAAGAACTGCATAGGTTGGCGACACTTAAGAACTCAAAATGGCTGGCACCGTCTTACGCAAAGGAGTATGGTGGTTGTTCATGCTCTGCAATTTTGAACAAGAAGCTCAAACCATTCGGCTTCAGAAGCCATCTTTTCAGGCACGCTTTCATCGATCGACTCAAGGCTTGTAACGACATTCCGCTGCCCCTTGCGGAAAGCATTACAGGACACGGACGCAACGTAAGCGACTTCGCCATCTATGGCAGCACGGGCTATACGCT
>CANFVA010000145.1 GCA_947450255.1 Comamonadaceae bacterium | reverse complement strand
GGAAAGACCGACAAAATCGCCTGTACGGCTTGCGGCACATCGGCTCCGTCCAGGCGCAGCACCCGCCCTAGTGTGGTGTGCCTTGCCACGGCGTCAGCCGGAAAATTGGCGTCGGCAACCACAATGTCGTCCCCATGGCCCATGGCGCATAGGGTGGCCAGTAAGTCGGGGCTCAGGAGGGGAGCTATGTTTTTCAGCATGAATTCGTCCTTGGGGGAAATGGCCAGTTTGTGCGGGTAAGCAAAAGCCTTGACTTGCAAAGCCTGATGCGAGGCGGCTTGCTGCTAGCTTATCCCGGCCTGCGCTCGTAGGCCGGCAAGTCGTCCGGAATGTGGTGAAAAGGCTGCTTGTCGATGGTAAAAATTGCCACCGTTGGCTTGAACACCGACGGGTCATCCAGCGTGCCCACCTTCACAATCATGGAGCCAGGCCGCTTGGGGCTTTGCGTGCCCAGAGAAGTGCCGCAATGGCCACAAAAAAAGCGCGTCACTGGGCTTTCTAAATCGCTGCGTTGAAAGGTGCTGGGTTCGCCGCGCGTGAAGCGAAAGCCGTCTAAAGGCAGCACCATCGCCACATTGGGGTTGCCACCGGATATGTATTGGCACTCGCGGCAATGGCATTGCAGCGACAACTGTGGCGCGCCCGTGGCCTCGTAGGCAATCGCGCCGCAATAACAACGACCGGTAATCGACATAGTGAATTCCTTTGTGTGCGATGCGCCGCAGCCCAGGCGCCTGACGCTGTTAGCTACTGTAGCCTAAGGCGACGTGATGGCGTTCAGACCTTCGTAGTCAGGCGCTTAAGAGAATCTCTGAAGCCCCTATCATCCTGCCATGAACCCCATCATCGCCACCCTGATCGACCTGCAAACCTACCCGCTAGACCAGCCCGATGCGCCCGCCTGGCAAGCCTTGGTGCAGCGTTGCCGGGCGGACTTGGACGCGGCGGGCATGTTTGAGTTGCCTGGTTTTCTCAAGCCCCAGGCACTGGCCGATTGCGTGGCGACGATTACGCCGCGCATGGCCAGTGCGTCGGCAGAGATCCGGCGCGACCACAATATTTATTTTTTGGATCGGGTGGAGGGCCTGCCCGAGGACCACCCGGCGCTCAAAAAAATCACTACCATCAACCACACGCTGTGCGCCGACCAGCTGCGCGACACGCCGCTGACCGATGTGTATGAGTGGCCGCCCTTCCGGCAATTTATCGCAGCGACCATGCAACTGCCGGTCTTGCATTTGATGGACGACGAACTGGCCCGCGTCAATGTCATGAGCTACCGCCCCGGCGAAGCGCTCAATTGGCATTTCGACAGGTCCGAGTTCACCACCACTTTGCTGCTGCAACGCGCCCGTAAAGACGGTATTTTTCAATACCGGCGCGGTTTGCGCACCGACGCCGATCCCAACTACGAAGGCGTGGCCCGCATGCTGACCGGCCAGGACCCCGAAGTGATAAGCGCCGACCTGGCGCCAGGTGCCCTCAATGTTTTTCGTGGCCGCAACACCGCCCACCGCGTCACCACCGTAGGCGGCGACCAGGAACGCCTGGTGGCCGTGTTTTCTTTGTACGAAAAACCGGGCGTGCGCTTTACCGAAGCCGAAAACCTGGGTTTTTACAAGCGGGCGCGGGCGCTGTCTGCCTGAAAACCGTACCGAAAGCGCGTCTTCAAGCGCGATGTGGAACAGGCGAATAAGGTCAGTTATAGAGAAGTTACTATGATTTATCAAAGTTATCGTTGATTTTGATAAACTAAGATAACTTTCCTATATGAACCCCCTAAACAACCCTTTTTCACCCGGCGCTGGCAATCAGCCGCCCGAATTGGCCGGGCGCGCCGATTTATTGCGTACCGTGGAGATTCTTCTGGCGCGCGTGAAAGCCGGTCGCAGTGAACAAAGCATGTTCATGGTGGGGCTGCGCGGGGTGGGTAAAACCGTTTTGCTCAATCGCGTGCGCGAAATGGCTGAGGGGCAAGGCTACCAGGCCTTGTTGATTGAGGCGCATGAAAGCAAGTCTTTGCCACTGCTTTTGCTCCCGCCCTTGCGCCAAACTTTGTTCGCGCTGGACCGCATGCACAACGTGAGTCAAAAGGTCAAGCGCGGCCTGCGCGTGCTGCGCAGCTTTATCGGATCCATCCAGCTCAAAGTGGGCGATGCTGAGTTTGGTTTGGGCATTGACCCTGAAACGGGCTCCGCAGACAGCGGCGACTTGGAGGCAGACCTTGCCGAGCTGTTCGTGGCCGTGGGCGAAGCTGCGGCGGACCGGGCCACTGGTGTCGCAGTCATTATTGATGAGCTGCAATACATGAGCGAAATCGAAATGAGCGCCCTGATTATGGCAATCCACAAGGTCTCGCAACGCGGTTTGCCGCTGGTGTTAATCGGCGCAGGCTTGCCGCAATTGGTGGGTTTGGCGGGCAAATCGAAGTCTTATGCGGAGCGATTGTTCACTTACCCGGAGGTCGGTGCGCTCTCATTCAAAGACGCTTCACTCGCCTTACAAGGCCCGGTTGAGACACAAGGCGTGGCGTTTACGCCGGAGGCGCTAGCGGAAGTATTTCGGGTGACCCAGGGCTATCCTTATTTTTTGCAGGAATGGGGCTACCAGTCTTGGAACATGGCACAGACCTCACCCATCGATTTGCCGCTTATTTTGGAAACTAACCGCGCGTCCACGGCCCGCTTGGACCAAAGTTTTTTTCGGGTACGGTTTGACAGGTTGACTCCGCGCGAAAAAGATTACCTCAGTGCGCTGGCCTCCTTAGGCATTGGCAATCAGCGTTCGGGTGACGTGGCTGAGAGCTTGGGCGTAAAAGTGCAAACCATAGCGCCCTTGCGCTCCAGCCTGATCAAAAAAGGCATGATCTACAGCCCGGCCCATGGCGATACTGCATTTACCGTGCCCTTGTTCGACCAGTTCATGCTGCGTACCATGCCTGAGGGGCCGCGAAGAGCAGATCGTTAACTCTTCAACCCTGCACCGCCTCCACAAAAAACTTTACCCGCCGCACGCCATTCCATTCATCAGCGTCTAGCCGAAAGGCCATGGTGACTTTGGCGGGCAGGGGGTCGGTGCGGCCGAACCAGATGCCGTCCACCGGTTCGCCCTGGTGTTTGAGTTTGAGCGCCAAATGTTTTTCGCCGACGATGCGTTGCGACAGCACTTCCACTTCTTCGCTGAAGGTGGGTGTGGCAAAGCCCTGGCCCCAAACTTCTTGGTGCAGCGTGTCCACCAAGTCCACGCGGCGGTATTCGGGGGCGAGTGGGCCGTCGGTGGCCAGGCGGCGCTGCAAGGTGGCCTCGTCCAGCCATTCGTGCGCGACTTCGCTTAACGCTTGCTCAAAGGTGTCCAGGTGTTCTTCGCTAATGGTGCAGCCCGCTGCCATGGCGTGGCCGCCAAAGCGCAGCAGCACGCCGGGGTAGCGCTTGGCCACCAGGTCTAGCGCGTCGCGCAAATGAAAGCCGGCGATAGAGCGGCCCGAGCCTTTGAGTTCATGCTCTTTGCCCGGTGCCTGGCTGGCGGCAAACACAAAGCTGGGCCGATGAAACTTATCTTTAATGCGCGCCGCCACGATGCCGACCACGCCTTCATTGAAGTCCGGGTCGAACACACAAATCGCCGGTGGCGCTTCGTCTTCGGCATCAAACAAAGACTCGGCCACTTCCATGGCTACGTCGCGCATATCGCCTTCTATGACGCGGCGCTCGCGGTTGATGCCGTCCAGCGCGCGCGCCAGTTCGTCGGCGCGCGCCGGGTCATCGGTGAGCAGGCATTCAATGCCTAAGGTCATGTCCGACAAGCGCCCGGCCGCATTAATGCGCGGCCCCAGCGCAAAGCCAAAGTCTTGGCTGGTGGCTATCGCCGGTTTGCGCCCGGCTGCGCGAAACAAGGCCTCCATGCCCGCAGGCATGGCCCCGGCACGCACGCGTTTGAGGCCCTGCGCCACCAAGCGGCGGTTGTTGGCGTCCAGGCGCACCACATCGGCCACCGTGCCCAGCGCCACCAGCGGCAGCAAGGTGTCCAGCTTGGGTTGGGTGGCGGCGTCAAACACACCGCGATTACGCAGTTCGGAGCGCAGCGCCAGCAGTACATAAAACATCACGCCCACACCGGCCAGCGCTTTGCTGGCAAAACTACAGCCCTGTTGGTTGGGATTGACGATGACGTCGGCATCCGGCCGCTCGGTGGCGGGCAGGTGGTGGTCGGTCACCAGCACTTGCAGGCCCAGCGCTTTGGCGTGCGCCACGCCCTCCACACTGGCAATGCCGTTGTCCACGGTAATCAAGATATCGGCACCTTGGGCTTTGACGCGGTCGGCAATCGGCGCGGTCAGGCCGTAGCCATCGACCACGCGGTCGGGCACCAAATAGCCCAGGTGCTGTGCACCCAGCAGTTTCAGGCCGCGCATGGCCAGCGCGCAGGCGGTAGCGCCATCGCAGTCGTAATCGGCCACCACGCACAAACGCTTGCCTTGCGCGATGGCATCGGCCAACAAGGTGGCGGCAGTGTCGATACCCAACAGGCCCGCAGGCGGCAAGAGCTTGGCCAGGCTGTCGTCAATTTCGTCGGTGCCGGTCACGCCTCGCGCCGCGTATAAGCGTGCCAGCAAGGGGTGAACGCCGGCCTGTTCAAGCGCATAGACGCTGCGCGGCGGAATATCGCGGGGGATGATTTTCATAAGTCGTGTACGAAGGGGTGAAGGCTGGGATCGGCGAATGCGCGCTTGATGCGCTGCCACAAGGAGGCGCGGCCCGACACCCAGGTGCGCGCCTGCTGTTCGCCGCATAGGCTGATTTTGATTGCATGGCTTGGCTGCTGCGAGACGAGGGGCGCAAATACTTGGGCGTCCAGGGTGTGCCAGGCTTGCGTCCAGGATGCCGGGTCGTCTTGGAGCGCGCTGGCGTCCAGCGTGTCGATGTAAACCGCATGCGGGCTGACAGGCCCCAAGCCTGCGCTTGCTGGCGGAAGCAAAGCGTGTAGGGGGTTGGCCGTAATCTGTGGCGTCGCGCCCATCGGCAAAGGCTTCGCTGCCCCATGTGGCGCAGCAGCGCCAGTCAAAGGGTTCTCCGCACCAAGTGGCGCATCGCCCTTCGTTGATGGACTGGCTGCACCGTGCGGCGCGTCACCCCTCGCTAAAGGGGTGCCGGTTCCGCTCATCCAAACGCCATTCACCGGTGCCTGCCCGCGCGCACTGCGCGCATCGTTCACCGCATGGGTATAGAGCAGCATTTGCATTTCGTTTTGCAGTCGCCGCAGGCTTTGGGCGGCGCTCTGGCGCGGTATCCAGGGGTCTATGGGCTGGCCGCGTACACGCGCTAAAGAGGCGCTGGCCATCCCTTGGAATACCGGCCCCTGTGCCAGCCAGGTGTGTGCGCTATGCCAATGGAGTTGGATGCCGTCTTCCTCAAAATAGGGCTGCATAGCCGCCAGCAGGGTG
>CANFVA010000144.1 GCA_947450255.1 Comamonadaceae bacterium | reverse complement strand
CACGCCATCATTCGCGATGGCTTACGCAAAATTTTGGCGGACACCGACGACCTGGTGGTTGCGGGCGAAGCCGCCAATGGCAATGCCGCGCTGCAAGCCGTGCGCGAGCGCGATTGGGCGCTGGTGATTTTGGACATCTCCATGCCGGGCCGCAATGGCCTGGAGTTGATCAAGCTGATCCGCCAGGAGCGCCCCCGCCTGCCGGTGTTGATTTTCAGCATGCACCATGAAGCGCAATACGCGGTGCGCGCCATACGCGCTGGGGCTTCGGGCTATTTGTCTAAAGAGAGCGATATGGATTTGCTGCTGCCAGCCTTGCGCAAGCTGGTGGCCGGGGGCCGATACATCAGCCCCAAAGTGGCCGAGCTACTGGCGATGGACATGGCGCCGCACAGCGAAGACTTACCCCATACCGCTTTAAGCAACCGGGAGTTTGAAGTGTTTAGCCGTATCGTGCGCGGCACCAGCTTGACCGCGATTGCGCAAGAACTGTCGCTGAGTATCAAGACGGTGAGCACGCATAAATCTAACATCCTGCACAAAATGCAAATGGCCAGCCAGGTCGATTTGGTGCGCTATGCCTTGGAACACCAGTTGCTGGACAACCAGCCGCACGACTAGGCCAGCCCACGAAGGCTTGAACTGCGCCGCCTAGCCCGCAGACACCAGTCTGTACACCGCCTTGACCCGCAAGGTCATACGGAGGGCGCGGAGATTTTTTTCCGCAGCGCCCGCAAAAACTAGGACTATTCCTAGGCCTGCATTCATCACTCTCCGATAGCCATCGCTTGCAGTTGCGCCCACACTGGCACGTAAGCGTTTGAGGGCTGTGGCCCTTAAATAAGCCAAATGGTTTTATCGATGAGGTACCTGCAATGCACCAGACGTTTTTATCCCGCACCCTGACTTCCTTGGCCGCTGTCGCCCTCAGTGGCCTTTTGGCAGGCGCCCACGCAGAGGTCGATGCCGAGGCCGCTAAAGCCCTGGCCCGGCAAAACAATTGCCTGAAATGCCATGCGATCGACAAGGACAAGGACGGCCCGGCCTACAACAAAGTGGCCGAGAAATACAAAGGCAAAGCCAACGCCGAGACGCGCCTGATAGAGCACATCATGTCCGGCGAAAAAGCCAAGTTCCCAGACGGCCACGAAGAGGAACACAAGATCGTGAAAACCTCGCCGCCCAAAGACATGGCCCAGATTAAAAACCTGGTGCAGTGGATTCTGGCGCAGTAAGCGCAAGCCCTTCTTACCCGACTCTTCGCTGGGAACCTCCATGAAAACCATTTCCAAACTACTGGTGGCTGGCGCATTGTTGGCCAGCGTATTCGCTGCACCCGCTTGGGCACAGGACAACCAACTTCCGGACCTGGCCGCAGGCGCGTCCAAGTCGGCACTGGCCCAGGAAGCTTTGAAAAAAGACGCGGTCTGCACCAAATGCCATGACGAAAGCGAAACCGCGCCGGTGCTCAGCCTGTACCAAACCAAGCACGGGGTACGCGGCGATCCGCGTACGCCCACTTGCCAGTCCTGCCATGGCGCCAGCGATAAACATATGCTGGGCGACCCGGCCGTCAAGGGTCGAGCTGCTCCCGACATAGTGTTTAAGAAAGGCGCATTCGCCGCCTCTAGTGCCCAAACCCAGGGCGAAGCTTGCATCGGATGCCACAAAGCAGGCAAGCGCTCGCACTGGGAGGGCAGCCAGCACCAGAGTCGCGATGTGGC
This sequence comes from Comamonadaceae bacterium, assembly GCA_947450255.1. Classification (GTDB taxonomy): domain Bacteria; phylum Pseudomonadota; class Gammaproteobacteria; order Burkholderiales; family Burkholderiaceae_C; genus Allorhodoferax. The sequence continues at coordinate 3,802 of CANFVA010000144.1, read as the reverse complement.
TTGCTCATCTTGTCATGCAGTACACGTGAAAGCGGATCCGGTGCTGGCCAAACGCACGCAAGCCGAAGTGTGCTTTAGCTGCCACAAATCTGAGCGTGCCCAAAGCCATCGCAACTCCACCCATCCGCTCGATGCAGGCAAGATGGCCTGCTCGGACTGCCACAACCCGCATGGCACCACCGGCCCCAAATTGCTGTCAAAAAATAATGTCAATGACACCTGCTACACCTGCCATGCAGAAAAGCGCGGCCCCTTCCTTTGGGAGCATGCACCCGTCGCCGATGACTGCACCAATTGCCACACGCCCCATGGCTCGGTCAATGCGCCATTGCTCAAAGCACGTGCGCCTTACTTGTGTCAGCAATGCCATAGCGGCGATCACGGCTCCTCGGTGCGCAGCAGCTTTGGCCTGGCCAAGGGGAATCTAACCACGGTCAACGGCGCGCAGGCGCCGGGTAACCAGGCGGCGAATGCCCAAACCGCCGGTCGTGCCTGCCTCAATTGCCACATGGTGGTGCATGGATCCAACCATCCCGCCGGAGCGAAATTCCAACGTTGAAGAACTACACCCGGGAACACATACCATGAACACCCACCACAAGCTTTTCACCATGCGTTCAACCGCAGTGGCCGCCCATTGCGCCCTAGCGACCCTGGCCCTGCTGTGCGCCGCCGACCGCGCGCTGGCCCAGGACCTGACGGTTGCCGAATTAACCCAGCCGGTCAGTACGCTAGAAATCGGCATACGCGCCGTGGACACGCCTTCCTATAAATTTGGCGAATACAACGGATTGCAAAAATCCGGGAGCAGTGCCACCTTGGGTCTTGATCTGCGCGGCGGCTCGGCCTATGACAGCGGAGGAGTGCAGCGCTATCGCATCTACGGTCAGGATCTAGGCTTGGAGACACGCAGCCTGAACGTGGAAACTAGCGAGCAGGGACGCTTTCGGTTCAACTTTGGCTACGACGAATTGCTGCGCAATCGTTCGGACAGCTACCAAACGCCCTTACAGGGCGCGGGTACCAACACCTTGACGCTGCCGTCGAACTGGGTCGTGCCAGTACAGCGAAATATCAACCCGAATGCCACTACAGCGCCCATTCCAGGCATCAATGTTTTGACACTCGATCCTGCATTCATTGCTAACGACAGTGTTTACCGATTCAACAATGCATCCAACGTCTATGCAGTGGGTAGCCCTTCGGCGGTGTATGCGCCAACCCCAGGGCAGATCACTGCCATGCAGGCTGCGGCGGCTATAGGCAACGCCGCTTTTGCACACGTCAACCTAGCGACCAAGCGAACCCGCGCGGACGCTGGCTTGGGCGTGGAAATCGACGACCATTGGGGCATAGTGGCGAACGCCCGGCAGGAGTTCAAAAAAGGCCTCAAACCCATGAGCACCATTTCGCGCAATTACGGCGGTGATATTGCCATGGTGATACCCGACCTCATCGACACCCGCACCGACCAGTTTGACGTGACGCTCAATTACCGTGATGCCAATAGCTTTTTCAGTGCGACCTACTACAGCTCCAACTTCGGCAACAACGTCAAGACTATGTCCTGGGATAACTGGGCTACCGACCACACCGTCAATCAGATGGGTAGCGCACCAGGCAACCAGTTTTCGCAACTTAGCCTGACCGGTGGTTACGACCTGACACCTAAAACCAAATTGGTACTCAGCGCAGCCTATGGGCGCAGCACGCAGGATGAGGCTTACGTATTCACGGATGTGGGCAAGGCATTTGAGTTGGGCTCGGGCGTGCCGCAGGCCTCCTTGGGCGGCTTGGTGGTGAGTCGCTCCTTTAGCGCCAAAGTCAACGACAAGACCAGCAAAGACCTTACTCTCACCGCTGCCTATAAATACGATGACCGGGATAACCAAACCGCCGTCAACACCTATATTTTTTACGATCCGGGAGAAAGCAAAAAAGACACATCGCTCTTTAACTCCAGCGCCCATCTGAGTTGGACGCCGACCGGGGGCGCCGTGGGCGCGGCGGCCAATTTCAACGCCAATCGGCCTTACAGCAAGCGCAACAACCAAGCCAACTTCGATGCGGACTACAAGTTGAACGCGGCCAATGCCATCAAACTCGGGTTTGATTTGCAAAAAACCGACCGCTATTGCAATGGCACCTGGATCGATTGCGCAGATGCGGCCAGTACGTTGGAAAAGACCTTGCGCGCAGAAATCCGCAGCAATTTGAATGAGGACCTGAACGCCAAATTGGGTTATGCCTTCTCCGCGCGAACCGTGGACAGCTACAACCCCGATGCTTTTCTAGCGCTGGTGCCAATGGCTAATCAGATACCTTCCAACGCTCCCGGCAACGTGACCATTAGCGCCTACCAAGCCATGGTGGCGCTCGGGTTGACAGGCAATGGTGCTTGGATGGGCTACCCCAGCACGGCACAGTTGGCCGCGATGACGCCGGCACAGCTTTATTATTTCAGCGGCAACTCGGCCACTAGCCTTACGAATGCAGCGGGTGGCACCAGTGCGTTGGCGCAAGCCTTTTACGGTAATGTAAACCGCATCAGCGAACTGGCTGGTATGCGCCGCTTTAATATGGCCGATCGCGACCGCAACAAGTTGCGTTCATCGCTCAATTGGCAGGCCAGTGAGCGCTTCTCGCTACAAGGCGGGGTCGATTACAACGACGACAATTTTGCCAATTCGCAATATGGCCTGAACAATGCCAAATCTGCGGCAGTCAATTTGGATGGTATGTATGCTGCCAGCGAAAACACCAGCTTTGGCTTTTTCGTCAGCAGCGAGGAGCAGCGCTCCAAAAATTCCGGGAACTCGCTGGCCACCAACAATGCAGGCACCGGAAGTAGTGCCTACGTCGGCCAGGCCGGCAATGTCGCCATTGTCGGCAACGGGGCATGCGGTGTGGTCAACGGCACCGCGCTGAACACCATTGCTTTGCGTAACCAATACAACCGGGTGGACCCATGCAACGAATGGTCGGCCGATACGCGCGACCATGTCGATACCGTGGGTCTGAATTACAAGCAAAAAGGTTTGTTCTCAGGCAAGTTGGATGTCACTGCTGAAGTGGTTTATTCCAAAGCACGCTCAGACATCGCGGTAGCGGGCGGTTCTTATGTCAACAACCCTGCCTCTGTCGCCGGTAGTCCTATTGGCACCGTTGCAGCCTTTTATATCGCAGCAACACCATTCCCAACAGTAACTTCCAATACGGTTGAGCTCAAACTGCAGGGTAAATACACCTTCGACAAAGCCTCGGCACTGCGCTTGGCCTACACCTATGCACAAACCAAGGTGGTGGACTGGTCTTTTGACAGCATGCAGACCGGAGCTACCGGCTCGGGCTTTCTGCCCAGTAACGAACTCGCGCCTGACTACACGGTGCAGACGGTTGGTGTTAGCTACGTTTACACCTTTTAAACCAAATTTCACCCTAGAGGGCGCGCCGCTGAACCGTGATCGGGTCGGCGGCGTGCGCAATCCAACTTCAGGAGACAGTCCATGGAACAGACAAGTGGCATCTTTGCGCGGTGGTGGAAGGTGCTCAGCCGGCCCAGCACCCGCTATTCGCTTTTGGCCATTTCTTTTGTCGGCTTCATCGCCGGCATAATCTTCTGGGGCGGCTTCAATACCGCCATGGAGGCCACCAATACCTTGGAGTTTTGCACCACCTGCCACGAAATGCGGGATACCGTGTACCAAGAGTACAAGGAGACCATCCACTATTCCAACCGTACTGGCGTGCGGGCGATTTGCTCGGACTGCCATGTACCCAAGGACTGGACCCATAAAATCAT
>CANFVA010000143.1 GCA_947450255.1 Comamonadaceae bacterium | reverse complement strand
GAATTGCCGCTGCTCAAACAATTCTTCTTAATTACCGCCAAACCGGCCATGTTTGTGGCCAATGTGGCCGAAGACGGCTTTGAGAACAACCCTTTGCTAGAGCGCCTGCAAGCCTTTGCCGCCGCGCAAAACGCGCCGGTGGTGGCCATTAGCGCCAAGCTGGAAGCGGAATTGAGCGAGATGGGCGACGAAGACCGCTTGCTGTTCTTGCAAGAGCTGGGCCAGACCGAGCCAGGTCTCAACCGGCTGATCCGCTCGGCCTACCGCCTCCTGGGCCTACAAACTTATTTCACAGCCGGCGTGAAAGAAGTTCGTGCCTGGACCATCCACGTGGGCGATACCGGTCCGCAAGCGGCTGGCGTGATCCACACCGACTTTGAAAAAGGCTATATCCGTGCCCAGACCATCGCGTTCGAGGACTTCATTCAATTCCGTGGTGAGCAAGGGGCAAAGGATGCGGGCAAAATGCGCGCAGAGGGCAAGGACTACGTGGTCAAAGACGGCGACGTGATGAATTTCCTGTTCAGCTCCTAAGCACTATCAATCGCTTCTAATTTTTGGAGAACCCCATGCCCGCACTGCTCCCCCATATCGACCCGGACGGATTACTCGAGTTTTCGGTGGTCTATACCGACCGCGCGCTCAACCATATGTCGCAACGCTTTCAGGGCGTGATGCGCGACATCTCTACCATGCTCAAAAGCGTGTACGGCGCAAATTCCAGTGTGCTGGTGCCCGGCAGCGGCACTTTTGGCATGGAAGCGGTGGCGCGGCAATTTGCCACCGGCAAAAACGTTTTAGTCATTCGCAACGGTTGGTTCAGCTACCGCTGGACGCAGATTTTTGACATGGGCAATATCCCATCGCAAGCCACCATCCTCAAGGCGCGCCGCCTGACGCAGGACAGCCAATCGGCTTGGATTCCCTGCCCCATTGAAGAGGTTGTCTCCACCATATTGGCCGAAAAGCCCGCCGTGGTGTTTGCGCCCCACGTAGAAACTTCCGCCGGCATGATCCTGCCAGACAGCTACTTGCGTGCCGTGGCTGATGCGGTGCACCAGGTGGGCGGTTTGTTTGTGCTGGACTGCATTGCCTCAGGCACGATTTGGGTGGACATGCGGGCGACCGGCGTGGATGTATTGGTGACTGCGCCACAAAAAGGCTGGAGCGGTTCTCCCTGTTGCGCCATGGTCATGCTCAGCGAGCGCGCCCGCGCGGCCATTGACAGCACCACCAGCAGCAGTTTTGCTTGCGACTTGAAAAAATGGCTGCAAGTGATGGAAGCCTATGAAAACGGCACCCATATGTACCACACCACCATGCCGACGGATGCCATCACGCGTTTGCAGGAAGTGATGCACGAAACCCAGGACTACGGCTTTGACAAAGTTTGCGCCGAGCAATGGGACCTGGGCCATAAAGTGCGCGCCTTGATGGAAGGCCGAGGCATCCGCAGCGTGGCTGCGCCCGGCTTTCAAGCCCCGGGCGTGGTGGTCAGCTACACCACCGACGCTGCCATGCACAACAGCAAAGGTTTTTCCGCGCTGGGACTGCAAACCGCTGCGGGCGTGCCGCTGCAATGCGACGAACCAGCGGATTTCATGACCTTTCGCATCGGCTTGTTCGGCCTGGACAAATTGCACAACGCCGACCGCAGCGTGGCGCACCTGGCCGCTGCGCTGGACGAAATGGGCTTTAAGGCGCAAAAAGCGGCTTAAAGCCTCTCGCCGCCTGCATCAGGCGGCCGGGTGGGCAACAAAGGCCAGCGTCTCTTGCAAAGTAGGTGGCTGGCAACCGCTGCGACCACAGTTGATGGCGGCAGCCTGCACCGCCAAGCGCAAGGTGGTGTGCACATCGGCCTGCGGCTCTCGGGCCCAATCGGCCACGCAATTGCCCCAAAACGTATCGCCTGCACCCACCGTATCTACCACCGCGATCCGGGGTGCTGCCATCGCAGTACCGCAGTCACCGACTTGTAAATAGGCGCCTTGGGCACCAAAGGTCAGGGCGAGGTGCGTGGCATGGGGCGCACACTGTGCGCGCAGGGCTTGCACCAGCGCCGGGGCGTCGGCCAGACTGGGTTCGGGCCAGCCGAGCACCTGCAAATCTTCGTCACTGGCCTTGAGCCAATCGGCCTGGGCCATCAAGGCTTTGACGGCGGCCACATAGGCGGGTAAATCACGCGCAACCTGGGGCCGCATATTGATGTCCATGCTGATGGTCCACCCCAAGGCCTTGGCCGATTGCAAGAGCGCCAGCACCTTATCGCTTTCAGGCGGAATCAAGAGCAAGGAGCCAACATTCAAAATGCCCGGCCCGCAGGTTTGCGCATGCCCCCCCAATTGCTCCGCCATCGCGGCGATGGTGTAATCGCGGTCGGCTACGCCTTCGCGGTAAAAACTGTAACTAGGCTGGCCGTTTTCAATTTGCACCATCGCCAGCGACGTCGGTGCGGCGCTGGCGGGCGTCCCTAAGGTGACATCATCGGCACGCAATTGCGCTGCCAGCGTATGGCCGAAATGGTCAGTGGACAAAGGGTTGAGATAGCGCACTGACGCGCCACGCAAACGGGCAGCACGTGCCATGTTGTACGGGCTGCCACCAGCCAAAGGGATAAAGCGGCCATCTGATTGCATTACACAGTCCATCAGCGCTTCGCCCAAGACCCAGAGGTGTTTAGTATTCATCATTTTTTAGCAAAAACTAGCGAAGAAAAGAGCGTTTCCGTACCTGGCAAAACCAGTAACGCAGCGTGCTGCGCTGGGCCAGCAGCGGATGCTGGGGCCATTGTCCCTCAAGCCAAAACGCTTGTTTACAGCTTGCTTGCAAGACGCGCATGTCGCCTCCCCACGCGCGCCTGCAAAGTCTGAGCGTTGGCATGTATTGCGCCGCCTAAGTTATGCCGCGCTCGCAGCGCCGCGATCGGGCAGACTACCCGTACTTGCTTGGCGAGCAATAGGCATTCCTTCGCTGCGCTTGCAATGCGGGTTTGGACATGTGCAGCGCTTGCGTGGATTCAATACGCTAGCGCTTGCGGCGGCAAGTCACTCACTGCTTTGGCGCCCGTCATCACGGCCACGGTATCGCTCATGCTGATGAATTTAGGGTTGACCACCGCGGCGCGTTTGCCCAGGCGGGCGATATGGATACGGTCGGCCACTTCAAACACGTGCGGCATATTGTGCGAAATCAACACGACGGGCAGCCCCTTGTCGCGCACACGGCGAATCAACTCCAGCACCATATTGCCTTCTTTCACGCCCAGCGCAGCCGTCGGTTCATCCATGATGACCACATGCTGGGCAAACGCGGCAGCGCGGCCCACGGCCACGCATTGGCGCTGGCCGCCAGACAAAGTCTCCACCGCCTGCGTCATAGAGCGGATTCCGACTTTGAGGTCGGTCATACGCGCAATGCTTTCTTCCAGCATCTTCTTTTTATCGATAAAGCCCAGCCAGCCCAAAGGCCCGCTGCGGCGCAATTCGCGCCCGAGAAACAGGTTCTCGGCAATCGTCATGGCCGGCGCTACGGCCAGGTCTTGGTACACAGTTTCGATACCGGCACGGCGCGCGTCGATGGGGCTCTTGAAATGAATCGCCTGTCCGTCGAGCAGGATCTCGCCTTGGTCAGGAATGGTGGCGCCTGACAAGCATTTGATCAGGGATGATTTGCCAGCGCCGTTGTCCCCAATAACGGCCAGAATTTCTCCGGCGCGCAATTCGAAATCGGCACCATCGAGCGCCGTCACTTGGCCATAGCGTTTGACCAGACCACGGGCCTGCATCACGATCTGCGGGGCGCTCATTAACGTGCTCCTTTGCGCGACATTTGGTCGGTAGCGACGGCGAGAATCACCAGCACACCAGTCACCAGAATTTGATACACCGAGGACACGCCCATTAAGGTCAGCCCGTTGCGGAACACGCCCACAATCAAAGCGCCCACCAGCGTGCCCAAAATAATGCCACGGCCACCAAACAAGCTGGTGCCGCCCAGCACCACGGCAGTAATCGCGTCTAGGTTTTCGGTTTGGCCGGCATTCGGGTCACCGGCACCGGTACGGGCCACAGCCAAGGTCGATGCAACACCATAAAACACACCTGCCAGCACATACACGCCCAGCAGCACTTTTTCGGTGGAGATGCCCGACAGGCGTGTTGCCTCGGGACTGTTGCCCACTGCATAAACGTGGCGGCCTTGCGCGGTATCGCGCAGCCAAATCCAGGTAGCCAGGTAGAGCGACAACATTAACACAATGCCATAGGCCATTCGAGCGCCGCCAAATTCAAAGGTCTCGGCCAGCAAGGTCATGCCGTCGGGGATCTGGGTAATAGTTTGGGCGCGGGAATAAAGTTGGGTAATAGCAAACGCAATATTGAGCGTACCCAAGGTCACGATAAATGGGGGCAGTTTTAAGCGCGTCACCAACAGGCCGTTGACCAGGCCAAACAAAGTGGTGGCGGCAATGCCGCACAAAATCGCCACCGGCGCGCTCAGATGGTAGTCGGCGGCAAATTTACTCATCACGATAGCGCCCAAGGCCATTACCATACCGCAGGACAAATCGATACCGGCGGTCAAAATAATCAAGGTCTGGCCAATGGCAATCGTGCCCACCACCATGACCTGCTGGAGTATCAGCGAAAAGTTTTTCAGGGTGAGGAAATTCTCATGCTGAAAAGAGAAAAAGGCGCAGGCCAATACCAGAGCGAGTGCCGGGCCCAAGGTGCCCATCGGAGGAAGTTTGGCTTTTAGCGAATTCATAGCGTCAATTTAAGGGAGGGACGGCCTCAGTCGATGCAGCGCATCAGGTGGTAGATAAAGACGCAATCGAAAGACCGCATGCGAAGGCTTTCGACGGGTAGCGCGAAGGCGGTGCGCCGCGCGGTACAAGACACCGGCCAAGCGCCGCTTGGCCGGTACTTGCCAGATTACTCACCCCAGCATTGTGCGCGGGCGGTCTTGGTGTCAATGCTCTTGACGCCAGCCATGGGCTTGGCAGCGACCAGGTCCACGCCGGTGTCGGTGTAACCGGCTTGACGCTTGCCGTCCTTGGCGTATTGCACGCCGGCAGCAACACCCAATGCCGCCATCTTCAAGGGGTATTGCATGCTGGTGGCAGCGATCACGCCTTTTTCGACGTTGCCCACACCGTTGCTGCACATACCGTCAACGCCCAGGATGACCACATCTTTTTCTTTACCAGCGGCTTTGAGTGCCTTGTAAGCACCGGCAGCAGCGGGTTCATTGATGGCGTACACCACGTTGATGTTGGGGTTCTTTTGCAGGCAGTTTTCCATGCCGGTCTGGCCTTTGGCAGCGTCGCCGAAGCTGTCGGCCATACACACCACTTCAGCGGGCTGGGCCAATTCATTGCTCTTGGCGTCCAGCGATTTCAGACCGTAACCAGCCAAGAAACCGTTGTGGCGCTGGGCACCCACGGGGTGGCCGGGGAACAAGTCCATGGTCGCGATGACCGGCTTCTTGCCACCCAAAGCGGCTTTGGCGTATTGGCCGATCAATTCGCCGGCTTTGTAGTTGTCGGTGGCGAACAGGGCGTCGGCTTC
>CANFVA010000142.1 GCA_947450255.1 Comamonadaceae bacterium | reverse complement strand
GTGCTGCGCCAGCGACCAGCAGGCTGCGCGCCTTGCGCTGGCCGTGGCAATGGCGCAAGCCTGCCAGCGAAGACGCCCAAGACCCGCGCGATGACTTGTTTGCCCATGAAGCGCAGCCGCAGCCCGCGCCGGGCAAGCTTGCGCGCTTGTATGCGTGGCTTATGCCGCCCTTGCAAGCGCTGCGCGCGCTATTGCGCGAGCAGGGCCTGATAACGCTGGCGCTGGCGCCATTGAGCATTGTGTTGTTCGGGCAGTTGTCGCTGGTGGGTTTGCTGGCCAATGTGGTGGCCGTGCCTTGGGTGACTTTGGTGCTTACGCCTTTGGCTTTGGCTGGGGTGGTGCTGGAGCCGCTATGGCAATGGGCAGCAGCGGCCTCGGCCTGGTGGATGGCGCTGGTGCAAACCATGGCGGGCTGGCCCTTGGCGGTGTTGGCCTTGCCGGTGCCGCCTTGGTGGCTGGCGCTGCCTGCGGGGCTGGGCGCCTTGGTGCTGGCTATGCCCCTACCCTGGACTGTGCGTTGCATGGGCCTGCCTTTGCTACTGGCGCTGGGCGTATGGCGACCGCCCGCGCCGCCACCGGGGCAGTTTGCGCTGGTGGCGGCCGACATCGGCCAGGGCAATGCGGTGTTGGTGCGCACGCACACGCACACTTTGCTCTACGACGCCGGCCCGCGTTACAGCCTGGACAGCGATGCGGGCCAGCGCGTCATCGTGCCGCTGCTGCAAGCGGGTGTGACGCAGCTCGATCGCGTGGTACTCAGCCACCGCGACAGCGACCATGTGGGCGGCGCTGCCAGCGTGTTGGCGGTGCAGCCGCAAGCCGATGTGTGGAGCTCTTTAGAGTCAGACCACGTATTGCTGCACGGGCGCAGCAGCACGCGCTGCCAGGCGGGGCAAAGCTGGGAATGGGACGGCGTGCGCTTTAGCGTCTTGCATCCAATGCCGGAGGCCTACAACGCGCAGAGTGCGCCTCAACCGAATACCTTGTCCTGCGTGTTGCGGGTGCAAGCGGGGGTGGGCTTGCAAGCAGCGACGGTGGCGCCAGGGCCAACGGACAGCCTCACACGCAGCGCGTTGTTAGTCGGCGATATCGAGCAGGCGCAGGAAGCGCAATTGCTGGCGCGCGAAGCCACCGATCCGGATGGTGCAGCCCTGCACGCTGACCTGCTGCTGGTCCCCCATCACGGCAGCAAAACCTCAAGCAGTGCCGCCTTCTTAAGCGCAGTGCGTCCGCAAATTGCTGTGGTGCAAGCGGGCTACCGCAACCGCTACGGCCACCCGGCGCCGCCGGTGGTACAGCGTTACCAGGCGCTGTCCGAAAGTTATGCGCCCGCCGCGCCTTTGCAATGGGTGGACACCCCGCACTGCGGTGCCTTGCGCTGGGAGTCCTGGCAGCCTACCAACAGCCAGTGTGCGCGCAACATTTTGCAGCGTTACTGGCACCACCGCGTGCCTTGAGTGGTGCGCAGGGGCGCCTTAGTGCGGCGCCATGCTGCCGGGCAATTGCGCTTGCACCGCCAGGCCCAATTCAATCACCGCCATGGCGTAAAAGCTGCTCCAGTTATAGCGCGTGACAACATAAAAATTCTCGGTGCCCGCGACATAGCCGGGCGCTGCATCAGTGCCATTGACCAGTTCAATCAGCGCCAGCGGGCCGGGGTGTTGCAAGGCTTGTGCGGGTAGCACGACGCCGCGCTCGGTCATTTGCGTAGGCGTCATGCTGGGCAGAATATCTTTTTCCAATAGCGCGTCCAGGTTCAGGCGGCTGGCGTCCAGTTGCACCGGGTAGTGCGTGGGCATGCCGGCCTTCCAGCCGAAGGCGGCGAGGTAGTTGGCCACCGAGCCGATGGCATCCGCGCTGTTGCTGAACAGGTCCATCTTCCCATCGCCATCAAAGTCGACTGCGTATTTACGCCAACTCGAAGGCATGAATTGGGCCATGCCCATGGCCCCGGCATAGCTGCCGCGCACCGTCAGCGGGTCGCGTCCGCTGGCCTCACACCAGACCAAAAAGTCTTCCAGTTCTTGCAAAAAATACGCCGCCCGCGCCGGCGCCTTGGCGTGGCTGGAAGGGAAGTCGAAAGCCAGCGTCGCCAGGGCATCGAGCACGCGGAACTTGCCCATGCGTTTGCCGTAAATCGTTTCCACGCCCAGGATGCCCACAACCACCGACGCGGGCACGCCAGTCTCGCGCTCGGCGCGCTCCAGGGTTTTGGCATTGCGCAACCAAAATTGCACGCCCGCCTCGACGCGCACCGGGTCCACCATGCGCGCGCGATAGACCTGCCAGTTGCGCACGCCGGGGTCTTGCGCCGGGGTGACGGCGCGCACCACCTCGGGCAGCATGCGCGCCTGTGCCAGTGTGGCGCGCACCCATTTGCGGTTGAGGGCGTTGTTTAGGGCGATGTTGTCAGCGGCCGCGCGTGCCGCTGGCCTGGTGGCGTAGCTGGCCGGTGCTGGGGTCTTGCTCGCCTGGCATAGGCGCTTCTTGGCTTTTTTGCCCGTTTTGTCTTTATTGGCGCCTGGTTGTGCGGCGCGAGGGTCTTTACCCGGCTCGGCGGAGTTGCAGTCGCGCGGCGCGGCACTTGCGGCTGCGGGCTTGGCGGCCAGCGTATCGGTGCTGTAGCCGGCGAGCCCGGTGATCAGGGCCGCGAGCACCAGCCAGCAAGCCCGAAGGTTGCGACGGGAAAGCGTTGCGGGGCGGGGTGGACGGTGCATAAACGGTCTGCATTCTGTCTGATCGGGTGCGCTTGGCTTTGTCCACCTACTTTGCTGGCGGGTTTATGGGGCTGGGTAGGCCTGCTCGCCCGCACGAAGCGCAAAGCGCTACGCACCGGCGTGGCGGTATCGCACGCGGACCCGCCACTAGAATCCGCTGGCAACAACGCGCCCGAGCTCCATGCATAAAACCGGTTACTACACGCACCCCAGTTGCCGCAGGCATGAGATGGGTGCGGGCCATCCGGAATGCCCCGAGCGTTTGGACGCCATTCAGGATCGATTGCTGATCAGCGGCATGTTGGCGGTGTTGGAGTCGTACGAAGCCCCTTCGGCCGATGCCACGCAACTGGCCCTGGCCCACGGTTCGGGCTATATCGACACGATAGACCGCATGCACAAAAACTTGGCTTTTGAGCATCAGCAAACCGGGCGGGCTTATGTCGCCATCGACCCGGATACCAGCATGAACCCGCACACTTGGCAGGCCGCTTTGCACGCCGCAGGCGCCACCATCGCGGCCACCGATGCGGTACTGGCCGGGGAATTGGAAAACGCGTTTTGCGCCGTACGCCCGCCCGGCCACCATGCTTGCCATGACCGCGCGATGGGCTTTTGTATTTTTAATAATGTGGCGATTGCGGCCAGGCATGCTTTGGAACACCATGGCTTGCAGCGCGTGGCCATCGTGGACTTTGATGTGCACCACGGCAACGGCACCGAGGACATCGTCAGCAACGATCCTCGGATTTTGATGGTGGGTTTTTTCCAGCATCCGCATTACCCCTATAGCGGTACGGACGGGCATGCCGACAACATCTTGAATGTTCCCGTGCCCGCGTACACCAAGGGCGATGCAGTACGTGCGCTGGTGCAAAGCCAGTGGTTGCCGCGCATGCATGCGTTTGCGCCAGAAATGATTTTTATCAGCGCCGGCTTTGACGCCCACCGCGATGACGACCTGGGCCAAATGGGCTTGGTCGAAGCCGATTACGCTTGGATTACCCAGCAACTCAAAGACTTGGCGCGCACCCATGCCAAGGGTCGTATCGTCTCCAGCCTGGAAGGCGGCTACAACCTGGGCGCGCTGGGCCGCAGCGTGGAAGCCCATTTGCGGGTGCTGGCGGATGTTTGATGGGGTCAAGACCGCGCGTCATGGCAATCCATGCCTTCGCTCTCTGGTGCCGGCCTGCGCAAGGGTTTATGGTTGTCTGGTTCCATTTTTTCTTGCTGAAAGAGGCCCCGCATGAGCGTCACCCGTTTCGCCGCGCCGCCCCCGATTGAAGACCTAGGCGCCTGGCTGGAAGCTTTTACCCAGCCCACCGTCGCCATCGAGTTAGCGGCGCTGGGCTTGAGTGCTGCAGTCGCTTGGGGTTTGGTGCGCGCGCTGGCTACCGCATTAGGTCGGGATCAGCGTTCGGTCTGGTTTGGCCGCAAAGATATTGACGGCGTGCTGTTCCCGGCCATCCTGCTTTGCCTGGTGTTTGCCGCCCGTGCGGTGTTAGACCGGCACCTCAACGTGGTGGTCTTGCAAGTGGCCATGCCGGTGCTGCTGGCGCTGGTGGTGATACGCACCGGCGTCAAGGTCTTGCAACTGGCGTTTTCCCAGGCGCGCTGGGTCCGGGCCCTGGAGCAAACCATTTCCTGGTTGGTGTGGCTGGCGCTGGTCTTGTGGGTCAGCGGGCTGCTGCCCTTGGTGCTCAACGAGTTGGATCAGATTGGCTGGAAAGTAGGCGCCTCGCGCTTGTCGCTGCGCAACATCATCGAAGGCTTGCTCACGGCCAGCGCGGTGCTGATCGTGACGCTGTGGATTTCGGCAGCGATTGAGTCGCGCCTCTTGCGCCAAGCCACCGGCGGCGAATTGTCGGTGCGCAAAGCCATTAGCAATGCCACGCGCATAACGCTGCTGTTCTTGGGTTTGATCCTCGCCCTATCGGCGATAGGCATTGACCTGACGGCGCTCTCGGTATTGGGCGGCGCATTGGGTGTGGGTATTGGTTTTGGCTTGCAAAAGCTGGCGGCCAATTACATCAGCGGCTTTTTGATTCTGACCGAACGCAGCCTGCGCATTGGCGATAACGTGCGCGTCGATGATTTTGAGGGCATCATCACCCAGATCAACGCCCGCTACACCGTGGTGCGCGCCATCACCGGGCGCGAGGCGATTGTGCCCAACGAGATGTTGCTCATCAGCCGGGTCGAAAACCTCTCGCTGGCCGATACCAAAGTGGTGCAGACGGCGCGTATCCAAGTGGTCTATGAAACCGATATTGACCTCGCCATGCAAGTACTGCAAACCGCAGCGCACGCCCAGCCCAGGGTCTTGCAGCAGCCGCCTGCCAGTGTGCAACTCTCGCAATTCACCACCGATGGCATTGAACTCACGGTGGTGTATTGGATTGCCGACATGGAAAACGGCCAGGGCAATTTGCGCTCTGACGTAAACCTCGCCATCTTGCGCGCCCTGCGCGAGCATGGCATCACCATCGCCGCCACGGTACGCGGGGCGCCGCCTAGTCCGACGCCATCGGCGCTGCCGCTTTAAAAGGCCGCTGAAATTGGGCCTTGTCTGTGGGCGGTATAGCAGTTCAAGCGTGCATTTCAATCGCCACCTTTTGCCCCGCACGGGCGGCCAGGGTAATGAGCATATCCAGGCTGAACTTCTCCCACTTTCCACGCACCAGGTCAGACACCCGAGACTGAGACACCCCAAATCGCTTGGCTGCTTGCGCCTGCGTCCAGCCCTCCTGCTGCACGAGCAGGCGCAAACGCCCCATCAAATCCGCTCGCAGGGCCAGCACAGCAGCTTCGCCGTCAGCAAACCCCAGGTCCAGAAACACATTGCCACTGGACGGCTGGATATTGGATTCAGTCATGGTT
>CANFVA010000141.1 GCA_947450255.1 Comamonadaceae bacterium | reverse complement strand
GTGGTCGATGGCGGCATTGGCTGCGGAAGCCGCAGAGGACACACCGCGTGCGGCGATGATGGCCGCGCCACGCTTGCCCACGGTGGGCAAAAAGGTGTTGGCATTCCAGTCATGGTCGTTGATCATGTCCTTGACACTTTGGCCGGCCACTTTGGCAAAACGGTAATCGGCGTACATCGTGGGCGAGTGATTGCCCCAGACCACCATGTTCTCGATGTCGGCCACGGCTTTGCCGGTTTTAGCGGCCAACTGGCTGAGCGCACGGTTGTGGTCCAGACGCAGCATGGCAGTGAAGTTTTTGCGCGGCAGATCGGGGGCGCTTTTCATGGCGATATACGCATTGGTGTTGGCCGGGTTGCCCACCACCAGCACGCGGACATCGCGGCTGGCGACGGCATTGAGGGCTTTTCCCTGGGCGGTAAAGATTTCTGCATTGACGGCCAGCAACTCGGCGCGCTCCATGCCGGGGCCGCGTGGACGTGAACCGATGAGGAGCGCGTAATCAACGTCTTTGAAAGCGGTCATCGGGTCACTATGGGCCTCCATACCGACGAGTAGCGGAAAGGCGCAATCTTCTAATTCCATCATCACGCCTTGCAAAGCTTGCTGGGCTTTTTCCATCGGTACTTCCAGCAAGCTGAGCACGATGGGCTGGTCTTTGCCGAGCATCTCGCCCGAGGCGATGCGAAACAAAATGGCGTATCCAATTTGGCCTGCGGCACCGGTGACGGCAACGCGAACGGGCTTCTTGCTCATAAAAACTCCAGGAAGTGTTGAAAAATCGGTAAAAACGGCGGGTTCGGGCGCTTTGCGCGGTGCTTTTCGCTGGGCTTGGGCGCGTGCAACGATGGCTTAGAGTTTACCCTGATTCCCCGCTGGGGTCAAGATGTCTTATGTCTTATATAAGATATGATTGACGCCTCGCGCAGTCCACCTGGCTGCCCTCGACACAATCACTTGAACGCACATGGCTCGCAATTTCAGCATCGACGCATCCGCCGCGCAAACGGTCGCCGACGCCTCCGGCGCCCAGGCCTTGTCGCCCGTACTGGGCACACCGGCGTTTAGCCCGCTCTACCAGCAAATTAAAGGTTTGCTGTTACAAAGCCTGCAATCGGGGGAATGGAAATCGGGGGCGGCCATCCCTAGTGAGCTCGAACTGGCAGCACGGTACCGCGTCAGCCAGGGTACGGTGCGCAAGGCGATCGACGAATTGGCGGTGGAAAACCTACTGGTACGGCGCCAAGGCAAAGGAACTTTTGTGGCCACCCACTCCGAGCAGCAAGTGCAATACCGCTTTCTCAAGCTCGTGCCCGACAGCGGCGATCTGGCCAACGAAGGGCCTGCGCAACGCACCATCATCGACTGCAAGCGCCTGCGCGCCAGCGCCGAAGTGGCGCGCGGTTTGTCCATCCGTGCTGGCGATGCGGTTTTGCAAGTGTGCCGGGTACTGGCTTTTGGTGGCGTGCCTACGATTTTGGAAGATCTGTGGCTGCCGGCCGGTCCCTTCAAAGGCCTGACGGCCGAGCGCCTGCGCAGCTACGACGGCCCGATGTACGCCCTGTTCGAATCCGAGTTTGGGGTGCGCATGGTGCGCGCCGAGGAAAAAATCCGCGCTGTTTTGCCCGAGCCTCAGCAATGCGCCTTGCTGGCTGTCCCAGCCGGGACACCGCTGCTCAGTGTCGAACGCTTGGCCTATACCTACAAGGACACGCCCATGGAACTGCGCCAGGGCCTGTACCTGACGGACAAACACTTCTACCGCAATGAATTGCACTGAAGTAAAGGGCCTCCGCCAGACGGGCTGCAAGCAGTCTGTCAGATTGGTGCAGTGCAATAGAATTTGTCAGCACCTGACCCGAACCTTTCAATCCGTGCCCCGCTTCACTTCAGGAACCACCATCCATGTCTGCGCCAGTACCTTCTGCACGAGCTTCCCGGCCTGAGTTTCGCAATATCCACGCACTGCGGGATTTACCCAGCTACCGGCTGCCGCTGGCCGGGATCGTGTCCATCCTGCACCGCATTAGCGGCGCATTGATGTTTTTATTGATGCCCTTCATCATTTGGATGTTTGACACCTCCATCTCCTCGGAAATTTCATTCGCACGGTTCACGCGTGTTTTCAACCTAGGCGCAGGACCCCTTCCCGGTTGGTTTATCAAATTGCTGGCACTAGCGCTGATTTGGGCCTTCTTGCACCACCTGAGCGCCGGTTTGCGCCATCTATGGATGGACATGCGCCACGCGGTGAGCAAAGAATTTGGCAAAGCCTCGGCGGCCTGGACCCTGGTCCTGAGCATCGGTTTGACGCTGCTGCTGGGCGCTAAATTGTTCGGCCTGTACTGAACCGTCCCAGCGCATACCTAAGGAATTTCTATGGCAGTTAATTTCGGATCCAAACGCATCGTCACCGGGGCGCACTATGGCCTGCGCGACTGGCTGGCCCAGCGCGTCACCGCTTTGTTAATGGCGCTTTTCACGCTCCTGATCGTGCTGCGTTTGGTGTTTTCGCGCGGCCCGGTGGGCTATGAGCTATGGGCTGGATTGTTTTCTTCCCAATGGATGAAAACCATTACCTTCACCGTGATCCTGGCCTTGCTCTACCACGCCTGGGTCGGTATGCGCGATATTTGGATGGATTACATCAAACCGGTTGGCTTGCGCCTGGCTTTGCAAGTTTTCTCTATCGTCTGGTTACTTGGCTGCGCCGGTTGGGCCATCCAAGTGCTGTGGCGCGTCTGAAGTCCGCATTTAAAGAATCCAATTCATGTCTTACACAGTTTCTAAACGTAAATTCGACGTCGTCATCGTAGGTGCCGGCGGTTCGGGCATGCGCGCTTCGCTGCAACTGGCGCGCGCCGGTTTGAACGTGGCCGTGCTCTCCAAAGTATTTCCCACCCGCTCGCACACCGTGGCAGCGCAAGGCGGCATCGGCGCCTCGCTGGGCAATATGAATGAAGATAACTGGCACTACCATTTTTACGACACCGTCAAAGGCTCGGACTGGCTGGGCGACCAGGACGCCATCGAGTTCATGTGCCGCGAAGCGCCCAAAGTGGTCTACGACCTAGAGCACATGGGCATGCCTTTTGACCGTAATGCGGACGGTACGATTTACCAGCGGCCTTTTGGCGGACACACCGCCAACTATGGTGAAAAAGCGGTAGAGCGCGCCTGCGCTGCAGCCGACCGTACCGGCCACGCCATGTTGCACACGCTGTACCAACAAAACGTCAAAGCGCGGACCAGCTTTTTTGTCGAATGGCTGGCCATGGACCTGGTGCGCGATGCCGAAGGCGCCGTGGTCGGTGTCACAGCGCTGGAAATGGAAACTGGCGACGTGCACATTTTGCAAGCCAAAACAACGCTATTGGCCACCGGCGGAGCGGGACGTATCTTTGCGGCGTCCACCAATGCATTTATCAATACCGGTGACGGCCTGGGCATGGCGGCGCGGGCAGGCATCCCTCTGGAAGATATGGAGTTCTGGCAATTCCACCCCACCGGCGTTGCGGGCGCGGGCGTGCTGCTGACCGAAGGTTGTCGTGGTGAAGGTGCGATTTTGCGCAACGTCCATGGCGAACGCTTTATGGAGCGCTACGCCCCGCATTACAAAGACCTGGCACCGCGTGACTATGTGTCGCGCTGCATGGACCAAGAAATCAAAGAAGGGCGTGGCTGCGGCCCGAACAAGGACTACATTAACTTGGACATGACGCACCTAGGCGCAGAGACCATCCTCAAGCGCTTGCCTTCGGTGCTAGAGATCGGGCACAACTTTGCGAATGTGGACATTACGCGCGAGCCGATTCCGGTGGTACCCACCATCCATTACCAAATGGGCGGTATTCCTACCAATATCCATGGCCAGGTGGTGGTGCAGGATGTCAACAACCACAGCCAGCCCGTGCCAGGCCTGTATGCCGTGGGCGAATGCTCTTGCGTCAGCGTACACGGCGCCAATCGCTTGGGCACGAATTCACTGCTGGACTTGCTGGTCTTTGGACGTGCAGCGGGCAACCATATCGTGGCTACCAACAAAGAAAGCGTGGAGCACAAGGCCCTGCCCGCCGATGCGGCCGATCTGACACTCTCGCGCCTGAACCGACTGGACAGCACTACAGGTGGCGAATACGCGCAAGACGTAGCCAACAGCATCCGCGCCACCATGCAACAGCATGCCGGCGTGTTCCGCACCCAGGCCAGCATGGATGAAGGCGTCGCCAAAGTGGCCGCGCTGCGCGAACGGACGCAAGCCATTGGCCTGCAAGACAAGTCACGTATTTTCAATACCGCACGCATTGAAGCCCTAGAAGTTGAGAATCTGATCGAAGCGGCGCAAGCGACCATGGTGTCTGCCGCGGCCCGCCATGAAAGCCGCGGTGCCCATACGGTGAACGACTTTGGCGACACGCCCGAGCACCCCAATGGCCGTAACGACACCGAGTGGCACAAACACAGCCTGTGGCATAGCGCGAGCAACAGCCTCACTTACAAGCCGGTGCAAATGAAGCCGCTGACGGTTGAAAGCATTCCCCTGCGAACCCGCACGTTCTAAACCCGATAAAACCGTCTACCTATGTCTAAACACAAATTTTCTATTTACCGCTACGACCCGGACAAGGACGCCAAGCCGTATATGCAGGACATCGAGGTCGAACTCGATGGCACCGAACGCATGCTGCTCGATGCGCTGATGAAGCTCAAAGCGGTGGACCCGTCCATCTCTTTTCGCCGCTCCTGCCGCGAAGGTGTGTGCGGATCGGACGCTATGAATATCAATGGCAAAAACGGCCTAGCCTGTCTGACCAATATGCGCACCCTGCCGGGGACGATTGTGCTCAAGCCCCTGCCCGGCCTGCCGGTGATCCGCGATCTGATCGTGGACATGACACAGTTCTTCAAGCAATACAACTCCATCAAACCTTACCTCGTCAACGAGGACATGCCGCCTGAAAAAGAACGCCTGCAAAGCCCGCAAGAGCGCGAAGAACTTAACGGCTTGTATGAGTGCATTTTGTGCGCCAGTTGCTCCACCAGCTGCCCCAGTTTTTGGTGGAACCCGGATAAATTCGTGGGCCCCGCAGGTCTCTTGCAGGCCTACCGCTTTATCGCCGACAGCCGCGACCAGGCCACCTCGGAGCGCTTGGATAATTTAGAAGACCCTTACCGTCTGTTCCGCTGCCACACCATCATGAATTGTGTGGATGTTTGCCCCAAAGGCTTGAACCCGACCAAGGCGATTGGCAAGATCAAAGAGATGATGGTGATGCGGGCGGTGTGATTGTGCAAACCGCAGCCCCCGAGCTACCGATTGACGCGCGCGCACTGAGCAAGCTGCGCTGGCGTTGCAGGCGCGGGCTGTTGGAAAATGATTTGTTTATCGAGCGCTTTTTCGCGCGGCACGCACAAACCCTGAACGCCCGCCAGGCCGATGCCTTGGGCCAGTTAATGGACTTGAGCGACAACGATTTACTGGATTTGCTACTAGGCCGCAAATCTCAAGTACCGGGTCTGGACATGGATTCCGATTGCGTGGAAGTTTTGGCTTTATTAAGAAATACTCATTGAAAGGTGTTGTGATGAAATTAGCGGACAACAAAGCGACCATGTCCTTTAGCAACGGCAGCCCCAGCGTGGAGCTACCGGTATACAGCGGCAGCGTC
>CANFVA010000140.1 GCA_947450255.1 Comamonadaceae bacterium | reverse complement strand
GGGGCAATGCGTCGGCAGGTGTCGGCGTTGAATCTCTCAGGTAAAGCGGACAACAGGGTTCCCGGCTTGCTTTGCGCCTTGTGCATTGCGCACTGCATTTGGCAGGCCGATTGTTTGGAGCCCGTTTTGTCTGAACCCCAATCCGCCATCCCCGCAGCGCCCTTGCTCCGCACCCCGCTTTACGATTTGCATGTGGCGCTTGGCGCGCGCATGGTGCCGTTTGCGGGCTACAGCATGCCGGTGCAATACCCCGCCGGAGTGCTGGCCGAACACCTGCATACCCGCGCTCAGGCCGGACTCTTTGATGTTTCGCACATGGGCCAGTTGTTGCTCTCCGGCCCGCAGGCGGCGCAGGCTTTTGAGCAACTGGTGCCTGTTGATGTCACTGGCCTGGCGCCAGGGCGCCAGCGCTACGGCATGCTGCTCAACGACCAAGGCGGCATCCTCGATGACTTGATGTTCAGCCGCCGCGAAGACGGTATTTTTGTGGTGGTCAACGGCGCTTGTAAGCAGGCCGACATCGCCCATATCCAGGCGCACATCGGCGCGCAATGCACCGTCACCCCCTTACCCGACTACGCCTTATTGGCACTGCAAGGCCCGGCCGCCGTCGCTGCCCTAGAGCGCTTGGTGCCGGGTGTGCAAGCCATGGTGTTTATGGACGGCGCCAGCTTCAGTTGGCAAGGCCATGCGCTCTACGTCACGCGCAGCGGCTATACCGGCGAGGACGGTTTTGAAATCTCGCTGCACCAAGACGGCGCGAGGGCGCTGGCCGAGGCTTTGCTGGCCCAGCCCGAGGTCATGCCCATTGGCCTGGGGGCGCGCAATTCGCTGCGCTTGGAAGCCGGTTTATGCCTTTATGGCAATGACATGGACGCAGCCACCACGCCCCTAGAGGCGCAGCTGATGTGGGCGATTCAAAAAGTGCGCCGCGAGGGTGGCGCGCGCGCGGGCGGATTTATGGGCGCAGAAGCTTTGTTTGCGCAAATGCGGCAAGGTGCGGCCCGCGTGCGCGTGGGCTTGAAGGCCTTGGAGCGCATTCCCGTGCGCGAGCCCACGGCGTTGGAAGACGCCCACGGCCAGAGCGCGGGCGCGGTGTGCAGCGGCCTCTTAGGCCCCAGCGCGGATTTGCCAATTGCCATGGCTTATGTACCGTCCGCTTGCGCCGCCATCGGCACGCCACTGTATGCCCTGGTGCGCGGAAAGCGCGTGCCTATGCAGGTCTGCGCTATGCCCTTTGTTCCCCATCATTACCGCCGGGCCAGCTAAAGAATGGATGAGCACAATACGTCATCGCGAAAAGCGCTGTCACGCGGCGAGCCCTGATTTTTCCCGTTCCATTTCCACTTGTTAAAAGGATTTTTTATGAGCCTGCTTTACACCTCCGACCATGAATGGATTTCGAACGACAACGGCAGCGCCGTTGTCGGCATCACCCACCACGCGCAAGACGCATTGGGCGATGTGGTGTTTGTCGAACTGCCCGAAGTGGGCAAGACTTTTGCGCAGGGCGATGTGACCGGCGTGGTCGAGTCGGTCAAAGCCGCTGCCGATGTATATATGCCGGTCTCGGGCGTGATCATTGAAGTGAACGAAGCCCTTCGCGACAACCCCTCGCTGGCCAATACCGACCCGCAAGGCGAAGGCTGGTTTTTTAAGGTGCGCCTGAGCGACCCCGGCCAGCTCACGGCGCTGATGGACGAGGCTGCCTACAAGGCCATGACGGCCTAAGAATGGTCTGTATAGGCCCGCCATCGCGACGAACCTAGCGACGCGGCGATCCATTGCAGTGTTTGATTCACGAGGAAAGTAACTATGACTAGCTATACCGCCACATCTTGGAGCGCGCTGGAAAACCCGCAAGAATTTATCGCCCGGCATATCGGCCTGTCGCAAGAAGACGAGGCGCACATGCTGTCCATCATCGGCGAAGCCTCGCGCGAAAGCCTGATTGCGGGCATCGTGCCGGCCAACATCCGGCGCAGCGCGCCTATGGATTTGCCCCCGGCAATCGGCGAGGCGGCGGCGCTGGCCGAACTGCGCGCCATGGCGGCGCATAACCGGGTGCTCAAAAGCTTTATCGGTCAGGGCTATTACGGCACGCACACACCGGGCGTGATTCTGCGCAACATCCTGGAAAACCCCGCCTGGTACACCGCTTACACGCCTTACCAAGCGGAGATCAGCCAGGGCCGCATGGAAGCGCTGGTGAATTTTCAAACCATGGTCTGCGACCTGACGGCTATGCCGATCGCTAATGCTTCCATGCTGGACGAAGCCACCGCCGCCGCCGAAGCCATGACCCTGGCCAAGCGCAGCGTGAAGAACAAAGGCAACACCTTCGTGGTGGGTGGCGACTGCCACCCGCAAACCATTGCCGTCATCCAAACCCGTGCCGCGCCTTTGGGCATTACGGTGACAGTGGCAAATTCACCAGAGGCATGGTACGCCGCGCTGGCCCAAGACGACTACTTCGCCGCCATCAACCAATACCCCGGCAGCACTGGCTGGCTGGACGACTGGCAGCGTGATGCGGACTTGGTGCATTCCAAAAACGCCGCCTTGATTTTGGCGGCTGATTTGCTGGCGCTGACCTTGCTCAAACCGCCGGGCGAAATGGGCGCGGACATTGTGGTGGGCAGCACGCAGCGTTTTGGCATGCCCATGGGCGCTGGCGGCCCGCATGCCGCTTTCCTGGCCTGCCGCGACGAATTCAAACGCTCTATGCCGGGCCGCTTGGTGGGCGTGAGTGTGGATGTCCACGGCAAACCGGCTTACCGCCTGGCCCTGCAAACCCGCGAGCAACATATACGCCGCGAAAAAGCCACTTCCAATATTTGCACCGCGCAAGTGCTGCCTGCTGTGGTGGCCAGTATGTACGCGGTGTACCACGGCCCTGCGGGCCTCACGCGCATCGCGCAGCGCATCGCCGCCTACACCGCCACCTTGGCCGCAGGCCTGTCTAGCTTGGGCTGCCGGCCCTTGTACGACAGCGCGTTTGATACCTTGACGATAGACACCGGCAGCGCCGAGGCAGCGCAAGCCATCGCTACCAAAGCCGTAGCGGCAGGCGCCAATGTGCGCCTGCTGCGCGGCACCTGCATCGGCATCTCGCTGGACGAAACCAGCACGCGTGAGGACGTGGTGTTGCTTTGGAGCGTATTCGCAAAAACCGGGCAGGCCGTGCCGCAATGGGACGCGCTGGCGCAAGCGCCTGGCTCCATGGTTCCGGCAGCGCTGCGCCGTACCAGCAGCTTCCTAACGCACCCGGTGTTCAACAGCTACCACTCCGAGACCGGCATGCTGCGCTACATCCGCCGTCTGAGCGATAAAGACCTAGCGCTGGACCGCAGCATGATTCCGCTGGGCTCGTGCACCATGAAGCTCAACGCCACTAGCGAGATGATTCCCATCACCTGGCCTGAGTTTGCGCATGTTCACCCGTTTGCCCCGACAGACCAATTGCAGGGCTACGCCATGCTGGACCAACAACTGCGCGCTTGGTTATGCCAGGCTACTGGCTACGCCGGTATCAGCCTGCAACCCAATGCCGGCAGCCAGGGCGAATACGCGGGCCTGCTCGTCATCCGCGCTTACCAGGCCGCGCATGGGCAAGGGCACCGCAATATTTGTCTGATTCCCTCGTCCGCGCACGGCACCAACCCGGCCAGCGCCCAGATGGCGGGGATGGAGGTGGTGGTCACCGCCTGCGACAGCCACGGCAATGTGGATATGGAGGACCTGCGCAAGCACTGCGAAAAACACAGCGCCAATCTGGCCTGCGTCATGATCACCTACCCCAGCACCCACGGCGTGTTTGAAACACGAGTGAAAGACTTGTGCGCCCTGGTGCATAGCCATGGCGGGCGCGTGTACGTCGATGGTGCGAACATGAACGCGCTAGTGGGCGTGGCTGCGCCAGGCGAGTTTGGTGGCGATGTCAGCCACCTCAATTTGCACAAAACCTTTTGCATTCCGCACGGCGGCGGCGGCCCCGGCGTCGGGCCGGTCTGCGTGGTGGAAGATTTGGTGCCTTACTTGCCCGGCCATGTCAGCACCGGTGCGTTGGGCACGCATATTGGCAGTATTTCGGCAGCGCCTTTGGGCAATGCAGCGGTATTACCGATCAGCTGGATGTATTGCCGCATGATGGGCGAGGGCGGTTTGCGCCACGCCACCGAGGCGGCCATTTTGGCGGCCAACTACATCAGCCACCGCTTGCACGACCATTACCCCACGCTCTATGCCAGTGCCAACGGGCGCGTGGCGCATGAATGCATTTTGGATTTGCGCCCGCTCAAAGAAAGCTCGGGCATCAGCGCCGAAGACGTGGCCAAACGCCTGATCGATTATGGTTTTCATGCACCCACGCTCAGCTTCCCGGTGGCCGGTACGCTGATGGTCGAACCCACTGAGAGCGAAACCCGCGAGGAGCTGGACCGCTTTATCGACGCCATGATCGCCATCCGCAAAGAAATCGCGCAAGTGGAACAAGGCCGCTGGCCGCGCGACAACAACCCGCTGGTGCGCGCGCCACACACCGCTGCCAGCGTAGTGCACAGCGATTGGGACAGGCCCTACACCCGCGAGCTGGGCGCCTTCCCGCTGCCCGCTTTGCTCTTGCAAAAATACTGGCCCGCCGTGGGCCGGGTGGACAACGTCTATGGCGACCGCAATCTGTTTTGCAGTTGCGTGCCGGTGGCGGAATATGCGGCTTGATTTTGCGCGGCCTCTGCAATGGCTTTAAGCCAGGCGGCGCAAGCTTGGCGCAAACAGCAGCGCGCGCAATTATTGGCGGCACGCAGCGCCGCATCGGCGCAGGACCGGGCGGCTTGGAGCATGGCCATCCATGCTTTTCTCATGGAGGCGCTGGATCTGCAAGCCCCTTGCGTTCTGGGCTTGTGCTGGCCGTACCGTCAGGAGTTTGATGCCCGCCCACTGGCCGCGCACTTGCGTGCGCGTGGCGTGCGTAGCGCATTGCCGGTGGTGTGCGGGCCGGGCCTGCCCTTGGCCTTTCACCACTGGTGGCCGGGCGTGGCGATGGATAAAGGCGTGTACGACATTCCGGTGCCGCGCGAAACCGAAGCCCTGCTGCCCGATGTCCTCTTGGTGCCGCCGGTCGGTATAGACGCGCTGGGGTACCGCCTGGGCTATGGCGGCGGCTACTTTGACCGCACACTGGCTGCCTTTGCGCGCAAGCCGGTGTGCATTGCCACTGCTTTTGATCTGTCGCGCATCGCCAGCCTGCAGCCGCAAGCGCACGATGTACGCATGGATTTTGTGGTGACTGAAAGCGGCATAGCCCAGTGCCTGCCCGATGGAATGCAAGCCCTGAGCGCTACCCAATTGGGTAGCGCTGTACATAATTTGTTTGCCGAGCGCGCATTGCCGCACAATCAATTCTTCGGATTGCACGCTCCGGTAGAGCGTGTCGTATAGTGACAATGGCGAGTCGCTAAACCGGCAGCCCCGCCAGGAGCACAACCGTACATTGCGCCACAGCCAGGCCTGTACAAGGCCTTGCGGGTGCGGCGCTGGCGTAGCACTTTTTGCATAACGAATGGAGACCCCCATGCTTTCAGACATCGAAATCGCCCAAAAAGCCACTATGAAGCCCATCAGCCAGATCGCCGCAGGTCTGGGCATTCCAGACGATGCGCTCGACCCGTATGGCCGCTACAAAGCCAAGG
>CANFVA010000139.1 GCA_947450255.1 Comamonadaceae bacterium | reverse complement strand
TAACGGGCGCGCCCAAAGTCCATGCGATGGAATTGATTGACCAGTTGGAGCCGGTCAAGCGCGGCATTTATGGAGGCGCTTGCGGCTACCTCAGCTACGCGGGCGACATGGATGTGGCTATTGCCATACGCACCGGCATCATCAAAAACCAGACCTTGTATGTGCAGGCGGCAGCCGGCGTGGTGGCCGACAGCGTGCCCGAGCTGGAATGGGCCGAGACCGAGCACAAAGCCCGTGCCTTGCTGCGCGCTGCCGAGTTGGTGGAAGAAGGGCTGGAATGAACAGTGCAAATAAAGCGGTGCGTATCCACCCGGCGGAGGACGTATGAAACTTTTGATGATCGATAACTACGACAGCTTCACCTACAACATCGTGCAGTACTTTGGTGAATTGGGGGCCGAAGTAGAGGTGTTTCGCAATGACGAAATTTCGCTGCAAGGGATCGCGCAGCGGGCGCCCGATAGGCTGGTGATCTCACCGGGCCCTTGTTCGCCGGCGGAGGCGGGCATTTCGGTGGCGGCTATTCAACACTTTATGGGCAAGTTGCCTATTTTGGGCGTGTGCTTGGGTCACCAGAGCATAGGCGCAGCGCTCGGGGGAAAGATCGTGCGCGCGCAGCAACTCATGCATGGCAAAACCAGCCTGATCCAAACCACGGCTGAGGGTGTGTTCGCTGGCCTTCCTGAAAGCTTTACCGTGAACCGCTACCACTCGCTGGCGATAGACCGTGCGAGCTGCCCGCCCGCACTGGCCATCACAGCCTGGACCGAGGACGGCGAAATCATGGGGGTGCGCCACACGGGTCTGGCGTCCGAGGTGCGCATGGAAGGTGTGCAATTCCACCCGGAGAGCATTCTTACCGAGCACGGCCACGCCATGTTGCGCAATTTTTTGCAGTAACCCCTGCTTTGAAGACGCTTCGATAAGATGACCGCCTTTTTCACCGCATTTCAGGACGCACCCGCATGACCACCTTTGTAGATTTGCGCAGCGACACCGTCACCCAACCCACGGCCGCGATGCGCAGTGCCATGATGGCTGCACCTTTGGGTGATGATGTGTTCGCTGACGACCCCACAGTCAATGCCTTGCAGGAGCGTATTGCGGACATGTTGGGCTTTGAAGCGGCTCTGTTTGTCCCCACCGGCACGCAAAGCAATTTGTGCGGCATCATGGCGCATTGCCAGCGCGGCGATGAATACATCGTCGGCCAGTTAGCGCATTGCTACCGCTGGGAAGGCGGTGGCGCAGCCGTCTTGGGCAGCGTGCAGCCCCAGCCCTTGCAAAACCAAAGCGACGGCAGCTTGGATTTGCAGGCGATTGAAGACGCTATCAAGCCTGACGATGCGCACTTCGCCAAGTCGCGTCTGCTGTGTCTTGAAAATACCTTGGGTGGCAAGTTGCTGCCTTTTGACTATGTGCAGGCAGCCACCCAACTGGCCCACCACAAAGGATTGAACCGCCACCTGGACGGAGCCCGTTTATTCAATGCGGCCGTGGCGCAAGCGGCGCAGACGGGTAACACGGCACAGCAGGAGGCACGCCGCATCGCGCAGTGTTTTGACAGCGTTTCGGTGTGCTTTAGCAAGGGGCTGGGCGCGCCAGTCGGTTCGGCTTTGTGCGGCAGCCGCGAATTGATGGGCCGGGCCCACCGCGTACGCAAAATGCTAGGCGGCGGCATGCGCCAGTCTGGTGTCTTGGCCGCAGCGGCATTGCATGCATTGGATCACCACATTGAGCGTCTGGCCGAAGACCATGCGCTGGCCAAGCGCTTGGCGCAGGGCTTGCAAGACATTGACGGCTTGGTAGTGGAAGCACCGCAAACCAATATTGTGTTTGTTGATTTGCAGGGTGCAGCGCGTCTGCAGTCAGCTGCTCTGATGGCCCACTTACAAGAAAGCGGTGTGCGTGCGACGGGCTTGTACCGTCTGCGCTTTGTCACCCACCTGGATGTCGATGCCGCTGGGGTGGAGAAAGCCATCGCCGCCATCCGCGCATTTTTCAAGGCCTAAGGTCAAAGCCCCCGCGTCACGCTCACCATGCAAAGCCACCAGCTTGTTTTGTTCGCATTGGCAGGCATTGTGCTGAACCTGACGCCGGGGCCGGATGTCCTGCTGGTGGTGCGCCATGCTTTGCGCTCCGGTGCGCGTGCGGGGTTTTTTGCCGGATTGGGTGTGGCAGCGGGTTGCCTGGTGCATGTGAGCGCTGGGGCTCTAGGTTTGAGTGCTTTGCTCGCTGGTTCCAGCCAGGGTTTTGCACTGCTGAAGTGGCTGGGTGCGGCCTATCTTTTGTACGTTGCTTGGGGTCTTTTGCGCTCTGCGCTGACGCCAAGGTCGCCGTCATTTTTCACGGATAGTTCCGTGCGACCCATGGTCAGTGCGCGCGGTGTTTTCTTGCAAGGATTTGGCACCAACGTGCTTAACCCCAAAGTAGCACTTTTCTTTCTGGCCTTTGTGCCCCAGTTCATTTCCCCCGATGCCAATGACAAACCGCTGTACTTTTTAGCGCTGGGGATTTTGTTTACGGCCAATGGTTTACTGGTGAGCAGCGCCTATGCCTGGGGCGCGGCCTGGATGGCGCGCCGCGTCGCGCTATTGCAGGCGGCGCTGCGCGTGCTGGACGGTGTAGCGGCTTGCATGTTCATGGCTTTTGGTATTCAACTGGCGCTCTCGGATGCGCCTTCTTCGTCTTAGGAGTTTTTGCGATGTCGCCTATTCCCGCAGTCCCCAACAAAATCACACCACAGGAAGCTTTGCAGCGCACCATAGAGCACCGCGAGATCTTCCATGACGAGATGCTGCATTTGATGCGCCAAATCATGTCGGGCGATATGTCGCCGGTCATGATGGCCGCGCTGATTACTGGTTTGCGCGTGAAGAAGGAAACCATTGGCGAAATCACTGCTGCAGCCCAAGTGATGCGCGAGTTTTCCACCAAGGTGGAAGTGGCGGACAAAAAACATTTGGTGGACATTGTGGGCACGGGCGGTGATGGTTCGCATACCTTTAACATTTCCACTTGTTCGATGTTTGTGGCGGCGGCGGCGGGCGCCAAAGTCAGCAAACACGGCGGGCGCAGCGTCAGCAGCAAAAGCGGCAGCGCCGATGTGCTGGAAGCGCTGGGCCTCAATATCCATTTGCCGCCCGCTGCGATTGCGCAATGTATAGAGAACCACGGCGTAGGCTTTATGTTCGCGCCTAACCACCATCCGGCCATGAAAAACGTGGCCCCGGTGCGCCGCGAGTTGGGTATTAAAACCATTTTCAACATCCTGGGGCCGCTGACCAATCCAGCCTCGGCACCGAACATCCTGATGGGCGTTTTCCATGCCGACCTGGTCGGTATCCAGGTACGTGCTTTAGAGCGATTGGGCGCCGAGCACGCGGTGGTGGTTTATGGCCGCGATGGATTGGACGAAGTGAGTCTGGGCGCTGCCACGCTGGTGGGCGAACTGCGCGACGGGCAGATCACCGAGTATGAAATTCACCCTGAGGATTTCGGCCTAGTCATGGCCAGCAACCGCGCCTTGCGGGTAGAAACCGCCCAGGAATCCCTGGCCATGATGCTGGCGGTGCTAGACAACCAGCCCGGTGCAGCGCGCGATATCGTCGCGCTCAACGCGGGTGTGGCCTTGTATGCGGCCAATGTCGCCGCCACCATGGCTGAAGGCATAGCGCGCGCGCAGGCCGTTATTGCTTCGGGCCAGGCCAAAGCGAAAATGCAGGCGTTGGTGGCGTTCTCCAAGGCCATCCCCGTAGCGGGCGCCTGAGCCACTTGCGCAAACGCCGATCCCATCACACCAAAGCACAGCCCCGGCTGCATGAAAGCACGCATGAGTGACATTCTGGACAAAATCGTAGCGGTCAAGCGCGAGGAAATCGCTGCTGCGCTAAAGCGCAAATCCTTGGAGGCGGTGCGTGTTGACGCGCAGTCACGCGTGCTCACGCGCGATTTCGAAGGCGCGCTGCGGGCCAAAATCGCAGCGGGCAAACCAGCGGTGATCGCGGAGGTGAAAAAAGCCAGCCCGTCCAAAGGCGTCTTGCGCGAAGACTTTATCCCTGCCGACATTGCCCAGAGCTATGCCGAGCATGGCGCGGCCTGTTTGTCGGTGCTCACCGACGTGCAGTTTTTTGAAGGCAGTGTGGATTACCTCAAGCAAGCGCGCGCTTCCTGCCACCTGCCGGTTTTGCGCAAAGACTTTATGGTTGACGCCTACCAAATTTACGAGTCGCGCGCCATGGGCGCCGATTGCGTGCTCCTGATCGCTGCCTGCCTGAGCGATGCGCACATGCAGGAGCTCGAAGCCGTCGCGCGTAGCTTGGATATGGCGGTGTTGGTGGAAGTGCATGATCAGCCGGAGATGGAGCGCGCATTGCGGCTCAAAACACCGCTGATCGGCATCAACAACCGCAATCTCAAAACCTTTGAAGTATCGCTAGACACCACCTTGCAATTGCGCGCCCTGGTGCCCGCAGATCGTTTGGTGGTGACCGAGAGCGGCATTGTGCAGCGCGACGATGTGCTTCGCATGGGCGCAGCGGGCGTGAATGCGTTTTTGGTAGGGGAAGCCTTTATGCGCGCCCCAGACCCAGGCCTGGCTCTGGCCGCCTTATTCGGTTAGGGCCGTGGATTTATTCCCCGAGGATCTTGTCCCGGTGTGTTTGCAATCCGCTGACCCCACAGATTGGCCAGTAGCCGCCGACTGGCAGTCGACGGTAGACCATTTTTTCCAAGGAACCAAAGGCCAAGATCTGTTGGCTTTTTTGAAACGCCGCATCGACCAGGGCGCGGTGATCTTTCCGCCGCAGCCGCTGCGGGCGCTACAACTGACGCCTTTGCATACAGTGCACACCGTCATCCTGGGGCAAGACCCCTACCACGGGCGCGGCCAGGCCGAGGGCCTGGCTTTTTCGGTCGCTCCGGGCCAGCCGCTGCCGCCTTCGTTGCGCAATATCTTCAAAGAGCGTCAGCGCGATTTGGGCCAAGCCTGGCCCGCCATGCCCGTGCCCGGCGGCAGCCTTGTTGCTTGGGCGCAACAGGGAACTTTGCTGCTGAATAGCTGCCTGACGGTGGAAGAGGGTCAGGCTAACAGCCACCAGGGAAAGGGCTGGGAACTGCTGACGGATGCGGTGATCGCACAGGCATCTGCCAGCTCTAGACCAACTGCCTTCATGCTCTGGGGTGCTGCGGCGCACAAAAAACGCAGTTTGATCGACGAAAGCCGTCACCTGGTTCTTACTGCCAACCATCCCTCGCCTCTGTCGGCCCTTCGAAGTCCCGAGCCTTTTATCGGTTGCGGACATTTCTCTAGCGCACAAAAATGGTGCAAAAATGCAGGGAAACGCTAATTTCTTTTCTCCTTGGATTAAGTCAAGCGGCTTTTTGGTGTCCAGACTGTTGTATTCAAGCACCGTCCAAGATGCCCCTCGGGGTTTCAGCGGTGTGCAAATGACCTATTTCCGCAGTTTGCGAACCGCGCCCACCAAACCCGGGGATCTTTAGCAAGGGCCGCCCGGAACTTGTCTATGTAAGAGATACCGTGGCATAATCGCGGGCTCACGTTTGGAGAGGTGGCCGAGTGGTTAATGGCAGCAGACTGTAAATCTGCCCTCTTGCGAGTACGCTGGTTCGAATCCAGCCCTCTCCACCAGTGCTTGCTCTGTGCGGGGTTCGTATAGTGGTAATACCTTAGCCTTCCAAGCTAAAGCGAGGAGTTCGATTCTCCTACCCCGCTCCATGGAATGC